>CALJIF010000040.1 GCA_937974275.1 uncultured Flavobacteriales bacterium | reverse complement strand
TCTTTATTAAAACAGATACTACCGGAGAAAGTCTTGCAGGCATTGGACGCAGAACGAAATTAAAATTCAACGGGATTCAGGTCAATCAGATTGGAGTAAATTATCAATCGGGGCCGGTGAAACTGATTGGCAGTATTCAGTTTCTCCAAAATCATATCGTTTATGGTAACGGATTTAACGGGCAACTGCAAATGAGTTTTGATCCATTGGATGCTCCCATCACTGCCTCGTGCTGGTTTGGAAATACTTCTACCTATCGCTATTTCTATGTAGACGCTGCAGTTCCGATAACTATTCCGATGGGACAGATGGCAATCTACCGTTTTATGGGCGGTGTATACTATCACATGAGTCGCCCACCGGGAAGTACATTGGAAAGTCAACTGTATACGCCCGCGTTTGGCAATGCTTCGCAGTATGTACCAAATTCAACTGTTGGACTAGGAGTGAAAGCAGGTGTTACTTTGGGTACACACACTGTTTCTTCAGGATTTAATGGTGACGTCTCGTTGGAATTATCATTTAATGCAAATGGCGGTTTGAACTTCATTCAAATGCAAGGTGATGTATTTTTTATGGTGGACATAAATGATCGGATTAATAAACCTCCATCACAAATTCCTGTGCGTGCCTCAGCTATTTTAAATTATGATTTTAATAACGATGCCTTTCATGCTGTAGCCGGATTCACCATGCAACTTCCGGGAGTTACATCCAATGGAAATCTTACCATGCATTTCGAACCGGGGATATGGTACGTTTGGATAGGACGCCCATCACAACGTGTCAACGTAAATCTTGCAGGAATAGCAACATTAAATTCTTATTGCCAATTCGGCACTCAGGTTGATCCTATGCCAAGTCCGCCAACTAACGTAACCAATATTGTACAATCGGCAGGACTCATGAATACACGACAATTGAATTCGCTTAGCAACGGAAGCGGTGCAGCATTCGGAGCTTCTTTGCAGTCTGGATCCAACGGAACATTCGGTGCAAATAATTTCAATGTGTATTATAATATTGGAGCAGGCGCAGGTTTTGATGTGATGGTTTTGCGTTACGGACCTAACACTAAGTGCCAAAACGCTACTGAACCAATTGGATTCAGAGGCTGGTATGGACAAGGTCAAATTTATGCATGGCTCACCGGTGCTGTTGGATTAAGTGGCGAGGTAAGCGGACAAAATTTTAATGTTACGATTCTTTCGTTATCAGCTGCAGCATTATTGCAAGCGCAACTACCGAATCCTTCGTGGATTGGCGGAATTGTTGCATGTGACTACGATATACTTGGAGGTTTAGTTAACGGACACGTAGACGTTTCATTTCAAGCCGGAAACCAATGCAATATCGTGCAGCAGTAGTTGTGTTTCTCTCGATCATTGCAAATATGCTGCACGGTCAGGATATTGTAATACGAGCATTTCATGCAAGCGATAGCGTTGTGCTGCGATGGGCTCCGAAAGATGAAAGTACTGCACGTAAAGCAATTCAATTCGGTTACATTATACAACGCTTTACATTGGAAGAATACTTTGATCTTCCGCCCAACCAATTGGATCAATATGGGAAAGTTTTAACACCGACTCCTGTTAAACCTATTCCCTCCAACGACACGAACTGGAATCACCTTCGTAAACAACCGATGAACGAAGTAGTGTACCGATACTTATATTCTACGAAAGGAAATGATCCAAAATCGAAACAAATAATATTCGGTTTAACGTTAAAAGCTTGCGATCAAGATATCCATGCCGCACAAGCAATGGGAATCTACTATGCCGACAAACAGGTAACGAAAAATCAATCCTACGTATACAGGATTCGTATCGCAGAACCGAACACGAAATCAACAGGTATTGTTACTGCTGATCAAAAGACTTCTACTTTGCCGAGTATCGCAAAGCCCGAAGCGACTTCAATGAACAAATCGGTTTTGTTGCAATTCAATATTCTGTCCACAAGATCGGCTTACACAGGATATATTATAGAGCGCTCTGAAGATGACAGTTTGCATTTTGTCCGTATTAATGAACTTCTGCTTTCAGTGGTTCAAACCAAAGACGAACCAAATAAAGAATTTCTAATTTATAAAGACACGAACATCATTCATAACCGCACTTACTATTATCGTATCCGCGGTTATAGTTACTTTGGATTACCGAGCCTACCCTCACCAACAATCAAAATCACACCACAAAAAGAGTTTCTTTGCTACCCTTCAATCGATAGTATATCGGCAAACAAAGACAACATCAAAATTTTTCCAGCTACCGAACTATGCGAAGACTCCGGACGAATTAAAAAATGCATCGTTGCCTATAGTTCGACTTCGTCTTCCAATTTCATAATCCGTAAGGAATTTGCTGCTCATCGCTTTCCGGCCACAATTGACACAACAATTAACGGAAGTTGTTATGTTACCTTAGGATACATTTCACGTAATAATGACACCACCTATTCTTATCCTTACATTATTCAAACCGTAGATGAAACGCCACCTCCCATCCCGTTAGGACTACAAGGCAAAGTAGATTCTACAGGAATCGTTAAGCTTATTTGGCAGCCTGTCGATGCAAATGATTTACTGGGGTATCGCTTGTATCGCATGAATTCCGAAAAAGAAGAACCCGTTGAGATCATCAACACAATTATTACGTCAAATACATTCACCGACACCATTACCATTAAAACACTGGAACGTAACGTCTATTATACTATTCGATCTGTCGACAAGCGTTACAACAATTCTGAACTTGCAGCACCTGTCCGTCTTCAACGTCCTGATAAAGTTCCACCTATCGCGCCTATCCCGAAAACTATAATACAAAATGACTCTTCCATAATTTTACATTGGATTCACGGGGACACTATTGACGTTGCACAGTACAGCCTACTTCGTAAAACTGAACGTGGAGCATCAAAAGTGCTCATTGCAGATGCGCGTTATTTAACTCGGTATATTGATACGAACATAACAGCTGATAGCACGTATTACTACATGATACAGGTGAGCGACAGTTCCGGGAATAAAAGTCAATCCAATTTTACTCCGATTAAATTTCGTCCCCGCGTAGTTGTGGGAGTCAAAAATTTGAAGAGCTCGGTCAATAGAGAGGAGCGCGTTGTTGTTCTCGGTTGGGAATTTCCGGTTAACAATATAGACCGTGTAATCATAAGTCGGACGCGAAACAATCAACCGCTCAAAACTATCGCTACGTTGAATGGAAATGCAACATTCTTCTCCGATAAAACAGCATATCCCGGCAATACGTATACGTATCAAATTCGCTTTGTTACAACATCGGGGCAAACATCTCTGCCGGTAACAATTACCGTGTTATATTAACACTTCTCGGCACAATTCTTGTCCTCTTTTTTTCGTTTTATGGAAACTTTACCGCACTTGCATCGTAGAGGAAACGAACGCACATGAAAAAGATAGCATTGTTGGCCTTGTTGGTAATGGGCCGCTTGTACGGGCAAAATATGGTGGTAAATCCTTCTTTCGAGTCGGATCCGGAACCTCCTATTCGCTTTTGGCCTACCGCCAACATTCCGGGTACGCCCGTGGTACAAGGCTGGGTAAGCCCTACACGCGCCACCGCCGACTATTACAACTCCAAATATTCGTTTATCGATAATGCGCCCCTGCTGCTCGCCCGATCCGGCGAAGGTCGCGCTGCCGTTATCTGCGGGCTGGGGAAACAATTGCCCGACTCCAGAAACTATAAAGAATATGTGCAAGGTGTACTTACCGAAAAAATGGTAGCGGGTAAAACTTATCGCGTATCGTTTTATTGTGCACTGGATCGTACTTCTTCCTTTACCGCTCCCGGAATTGGAGCATACATCAGTACAGAGCCGGTGCGGGAAAACACCAAAGACCGCTTGCGGGTAAAACCGCAAATTCGTTTGCAAAAACCTGTTGTGGCCGAAGACGGTTGGGTAAAAGTAGAAGGCTTGTACACCGCGCAGGGCGGAGAAGAATGGATAACCGTGGGCAGCTTTTCGGATACGGCCGTGCTGGCATTAAAACCGTTCAATCCTTACGAATATACGTTTGGCGTATCGGAACATGTGCGCCGCAACGCGTATGTGTACCTGGATGATGTGTGTGTGGCGCCTTACGAAAAAGGTGAACCGTGCGCCTGCGACGAAATAAAAATAGGAGAAGGTAAACAGCATTATTTGTTTGTGGTGGATCGGAGCGAGTCGATGGGTGAAGACGGAAAACTGGCCACATTAAAACAAGAGATTGCAACATTTGCAGATGCTTTTAATGCACACGACCGCGTGAGTTTAATTGTGTTTTCGAACGGACCCGAATTGCGTTTGCCTTTTTCACGCTATCATGGAAAAAAAGATGTGCAGCACAGCATGAAGCGCATGCGCGCCAAAGGCGGTACCAATGGAGATGCAGCCATTCAGTTTGCGGTAAATTATCTGGATACCATTATTCCCCGCGAAGGTGTGGGCAACTACCATTTAATTATTGCCACCGACGGCATGTTTGTGTTGTCGAAAAAAACGCGCGATCAGGCGCAGCGCATCCTCAGCGAAAAAGGTTGTTCGGTTGATGTATTGCATTACGGCAGCACGGAGAATAAATCGCTGATGGAATTGAGCACGGTGTATGCCAACAGTTCGTATCAAATGGCAAAACCCGAAATGACCGGCGCGTTCTTTAAGACGGAAGTTATTCAAACAGAAACGGAGAGTCGGAAAAAAGTGTTGCAGTACACCAACATGAAAGAGGCGTACAAGTACGAGTATAAGCCGCGCCAGGATTAAGGAATTAAACCGCGTAACTGTAACTGATACGTGGAACCGTTTTCTTCGTATTCCACCCACAACTGCAAATTAGCGAGGCGTAATATTTTGTATTCGTAATCGCCGCGTGTGTTGCCGAAGTACAATTTTGTTTTCGCGTCGGTGAATTTCCATGTGCCGGCTTCATCGTATAAAATGGCCACGTTGGTTGTCCACGACTTGGTATACGTTTTCGTATCAAAAATATTCAACTGGTAATTTCGGTAATACGAGGTAAAATCGGCGGTGATATCGTTACCGTCTTTAAACACTTTGTCGATTACCCAAACGTTACACGCGCGTTGAAATTTGGAACGCATGCTAAAATTCGGGCCTTCTTCGTAACGACTGCACGACACACCGGATAGTAGCACCAACGCCACCACACAAAACGTCCATACTCTGCTCATGGGTTAAAGTTACGAAGAAATTAAACGGGCATAGTGCCACGGGAAGTTCGTGATTGTTGCAATTTTTCGTATTAAAAATCAAACACTTAGAATCTTATGCATAATTTTCTTAGGTATATTGTAACTTTACATCAGAATCTTAGGTATAATTGCACATGTATTCAAACGATCTTATACGGGGAACCTTGCGTACGATTATTCTGAAATTGTTGTCGGAGCAGGACAGCATGTACGGATATGAAATGACGCAATTGGTTCGTGAACGAACGAAAGACAAAATTGTGATTACGGAAGGAGCGCTCTACCCTTTGCTTCACCAGCTGGAAGCAGAAGGTGTAGTCACAACAGAGTCGGTGAGTATAGGCAAACGTGTACGCAAATACTACAAACTCACGAAGCCCGGGAAAAAAGTTGCTCGGGAAAAAGTAAGTGAGTTTGATGAGTTTTTACACACGATGCAAATACTACTCGATTTAAAACCTATCTGATATCGCACATGGAGCTCAGTGAAGAGCAGATAGTATTTATCCGCAACGACCTGCAACAACGGGGGATTGTCGATCCTGATTTAGGAGACGACCTGCTCGATCACTTGTGTTGCATGGTCGAAGTGCGGCCCGAAACCTCGTTTGACGACGCCTACCGTGAGGTGATGAAAGCATTTGGCGAGCACGAATTTGTTTCTATCCAACGGGAAACCGAACAATTAATCGTACTTACAAAAAACAAAACTATGACAACGACACTTCGTATATCAGGCATTGGAGCCGCATTTTTTCTATTAGTCGGTTCTTTATTTAAAGTGATGCATTGGCCGGGAGCAGGTGCATCCTTCATCTTAGGCGCATTCCTTTTAGTGGTGCTCTTTTTACCGATTACCTTTATCATGCGGTACAAAACAGCAGACACCGGCAACAGAAGTATGTTGCTGAACATTATTGGTGCCGCATGCGGTATTTTTCTCGCCGGAGGCATCACCTTCAAAATGTTCCACTGGCCCATGGCTAATATCATGTACTACACCGGCATCGCGCTAATGTTGTTTGGTTACGTTCCGGTTTATGTGATCAGTGTGTACAAAAATTCACTTAACAAAGTGAATGCATTCTCAACCGTAATTTTAATTATTGCAGTTAGCGGCATTTTGTTTTTGGCAAACAATGCAAACAGCGAACGCGTGAATCAGGAATACCGCAATTCATTGATGACGGAACAACAACAAGCTCTTGCTTTACAACAACGTGTGCAGCAAATCGCAAAACAAGACAGTGTGCGTAAAACACAAATGGAGCAAGTGTTGCAAAACGTAGCGCTTATTCGCAGTGCGGAAGAAAAAATTGTATTGGCGTTGGAAGGTCCGGGAGCAACAATTCCTTCTGTCGGGAACATGGGCAATCGCTCCATTCCGCTGGAAATACTCAGCAAAGACGGAACAACATCATTCACCGCAGTTACACAAGCTGCAGCTAATTCCGGCATTACATTAAAGGAAGAGGAATGGATGGGGCTTCCATCGGGTATTTTGTTGCAGAAGCTGGCGCAACTGCGAACAGAAATGTTGCTGAAAAGTATCTAGAATAAAAGCGGTCTCGAAAATTCGAGACCGCTTTGTTTTATAACTGTATCCCCATCACCAAGACATCGTCTGTTTGTTCTTCGTCTTGTCTCCAGTTACGGTGCGAATAATCCAGAAAAGCATATTGCTCTTCACCGTTCATTCCGGAAGCCGTTAACAGCAACTCGCGAAAACGTGCTTTGTTCAACTTCTTGTTGCGATCACCACCGAACTGATCCGCATAACCATCCGAAAATAGATACAACCAATCGCCTCGCTGTGCTTGTAACACGGTTGTTGTAAATAGCTTTCGTGTGTCGTTATAAAATCCCAACGGATATTTGCAGGCAGCGGTTTCATACAACTGACCATCACGCAACAACCACAAAGGACGAAGCGCACCGGTAAAACGAACTTCTCCCGTTACTCGATTTACTGCACACAACGCGACATCCATTCCATCCGGATATTGTTGGTGCCCGTGTTCTTTATTCAACGCATCCATCAACTCAGCATCCAACGCGTACACAATAGCAGCAGGATCCGTTAACTTTTTATTTAAAAATACTTCCCGAAAAATAGAATGCGCTATCACCGACATCAACGCACCGGGAACACCGTGACCTGTACAATCAATTGCGGCTACATACGTAATATCACCCGCTTCATGTATCCACCAAAAATCACCGCTCACAATGTCCTTGGGTTTGTAATACACAAAGGCATCTTCAAATAAACGGTTCAATCGTTCCGTGTCGGGCAATATCGCCGCCTGAATCCGTTGTGCATAACGTAAACTCGCTTCTACTTCTTTGTTGCGGGAATCCAGCTCCTGCGTCTTTTGCAAGAGCTGTTCTTCCTGGTGTTTGCGTTCGGTAATATCGTATCCGATTCCGATTAGTTTACCATCACCGGTTTTTTTCGCATTCCACAAAATATGTTTCCGTCCACCGAATGCCGTACTTAAACTTCTTTCGAAACCTGTAGCCAATGCATCACCGGCATGAATAGTCTGAAGATGTTCACGCACGGCAGCACGTTCGATATCGTGTGTACGTGTTTTTTCCAACCAGCCGCTGCCCAACAATTGATCCGGCGTAAAACCCAAAATGTCCATCACGGAAGGACTTACATAGTCAGCGTGGAAGGCTTCATTCAGCACGACTACCAGCGTGCCGGTTTGTTCAAGGATATGTTCACTTATCGGTTTCATTACTACGCCAAATGATGATTCTTGCGAATCGGTTGAAGAAGAAAATTGAATTTGGAAAGCGTGCCGGTTGTCCGATTACGAACGATTACCGGCCATCATAAAGCAACGGCCCACGCGGCCAATAATGTCGCGTCGGTTACACCAATACATGTATGTATATACGTTGCTCATAATGAGTAATGAGTGGCAAAGGAATAAAAGACAATTGAGAAAAGCAAATGCGCAAAACCACCAACATGATTTTAGCACGTACATAGAATTACAATTTCATCTTAATCCACTACTGAATTAGAGATACAGAGATCTGGACGGCTTAGCCCGGCAAACTTATCTTAACAAAGAAATAATATCTACGCTATAACAGGACCCAGCCACTTCTCCGCATCTTCCTTACTCATGCCTTTGCGTTGTGCATAATCATGAACTTGTTCGGTATTGATTTTACCAACGCCGAAGTAGTGCGCGTCCTTGTGCGCAAAATATAGTCCGCTGACAGCAGCAGTAGGCACCATAGCTTTGCTTTCCGTTAAATGCAAACCTATTTGCTGTTCGGCATCCAGCAATGCAAACAGCGTGTCTTTCTCGGTGTGATCGGGTTGTGCAGGATATCCGGGCGCAGGTCGTATGCCATGATACATTTCTTTAATTAATTGTTCATTATTGAAATGTTCATCTTTCGCATAGGCCCAAAACTCTTTACGCACACGCTCGTGCATACGTTCCGCCAATGCTTCTGCCAAACGATCGGCCAATGCCTTTAACAAAATAGCATTGTAATCATCGTGATTCTTTTCAAACTGCGACACCTTTTCATCAATACCATATCCCGTACACACCGCAAATCCACCAATGTAATCGGGCTTGCCTTTTGGTGCAAGAAAATCTGAAATCGCCAAATTGTAATATCCCTCCGGCTTTTGTGTTTGCTGGCGAATAGCATGAAACTTCGCAACCACATCACGACGTTCATCATTAGCATACACTTCCATGTCGTCATCGTTCACCGTATTCGCCGGCCAAAATCCGATCACGGCCTTCGCACTTAACCAACGCTCCTTCACAATTGCATTCAGCATTCGTTGTGCATCATCAAACAATTTGCGCGCTTCTACTCCTCGTTCCGGATCGTCCAGAATTTTCGGATAACTTCCTTTCATTTCCCAACTATGGAAGAATGGCGTCCAATCGATATACGGAACTAATTCTTCCAGCGGGTAATCATCGAATACTTTTGTCCCGGTAAATGTTGGTGTTGCCAAATGCGCGGCATCCCAATCGATTGGAAATTTATTGGCGCGGGCCTGTTGCATGCTGATGAACTTATTCTGCCCTTGCGCACGTGCGTTGTGCTCACGCACTTTCGCATATTCTTCTTTCACTCCGGCAACAAACGACTCTCGTTGTTCTTTGGAAATTAAGGAGCCCACCACCGGAACACTTCGCGAGGCATCGTTAACATGCACAACAGGATGTGAATAGTGCGGCTCAATCTTCACAGCAGTATGTACTTTAGAAGTTGTAGCTCCACCAATCAACAGCGGAATGGTAAAGCCTTGTCGCTCCATCTCCTTTGCAACGTGTACCATTTCATCCAACGAAGGCGTAATCAAGCCACTCAAACCAATCACATCCACATTTTCCTTTCGCGCTGTTTCTAAAATTTTGTCGGCAGGAACCATCACGCCCATATCGACAATTTCATAATTGTTACATGCCAATACCACGCCAACAATATTCTTCCCGATATCGTGCACATCGCCTTTCACGGTTGCCATCAACACTTTGCCTGCTGCCTTGCTTTCACCTTGTACTTTTTCTGCTTCTAAAAACGGTGTTAAATAGGCTACTGCCTTTTTCATTACACGTGCGCTCTTCACTACCTGTGGTAAAAACATTTTTCCGGCACCGAATAAATCTCCCACTACGTTCATTCCATCCATTAACGGACCTTCAATAACTTCCAGCGAACGAGAGTACAATTGACGACACTCTTCCATATCCTCATCGATAAAGTCCGTGATACCTTTAACCAAGGAATGCGTAATGCGTTCTTTCACCGGTAACTTGCGCCACTCTTCATCTTTTACATTCTTTACGGATGCGCCTTCACCTTTAACTTTCTCCGCATAAGTAATCAAACGTTCCGTTGCATCATCACGACGATCGAGCAACACGTCTTCTACCAACTCCAACAGTTCTTTCGGAATCTCATCATACACGATCAACTGGGAAGGATTCACAATTCCCATATCCATACCGTGTTGAATGCCATGATATAAAAATGCAGCGTGAATTGCCTCGCGTACATGATCATTACCGCGGAAAGAGAAGCTCACATTACTTACACCGCCACTAACTTTAGCATGCGGCAGATTTTCTTTGATCCATTTTGTCGCCAGGAAAAAATCGAGTGCATTACGACGATGTTCATCCATGCCCGTTGCAACCGGGAAAATATTCGGATCGAAAATAATGTCCGTTGCCGGGAAGTGCACTTCATTCACCAACACATCGTAAGCACGCTTACAAATTTGTATACGACGTTCGTATGTATCGGCCTGTCCTTGTTCATCGAAAGCCATTACGATAACAGCAGCGCCGTACTTCTTGATTAATTTCGCCTGACGAATAAATTCCGCTTCACCTTCTTTCAATGAAATGGAATTCACGATGGCCTTGCCTTGCACACACTTCAATCCTGCTTCAATAACATGAAACTTGGACGAGTCGAGCATGATGGGAACACGTGCAATATCGGGTTCTGCAGCAATCAAATTTAAAAATCGTGTCATTGCAGCAACTGCATCCAACATGCCTTCATCCATGTTGATGTCAATTACCTGTGCACCGCCTTCCACCTGATCACGGGCAATCGCTAATGCTTCGTCGTATTGTTCTTCTTTAATTAATCGTGCGAATTTTTTCGATCCTGTCACATTGGTACGTTCACCAACGTTCATAAAATTACTTTCAGGACGTAATGTAACAGGTTCCAAACCCGACAACTTCATGTAAGGTTCCAAATAGGGCACACTGCGAGGACGCTCACCACGAGCTACTTCAGCAATGCGGCGAATATGATCCGGCGTGGTTCCGCAACATCCACCAATAATATTCACGAAATTACTCTTCACGAAATCGCGAATATATTCGCCCATCTGTTCCGGAGATTCATCGTATTCCCCAAACTGATTCGGTAATCCCGCATTCGGATAACAACTCACATAAAACGGAGCCTTATTCGCTAACTCTTCCAAAAACGGACGCATCTGCGGAGCACCCAACGCACAGTTCAATCCGACACTCAGCAAATCGACATGCGCAACGGAATTTAAAAATGCTTCCGTGGTTTGACCCGACAACGTTCTTCCACTGGCATCGGTAATGGTACCGGAAACCATCACCGGAATTTTTCTACCCAATTCTTCACATAGCGTCTGCACTGCAAACAAAGCAGCTTTGGCATTAAGGGTATCAAAAATCGTTTCGATCAAAAACAGATCCACTCCGCCTTCTACCAACCCACGTGCCTGTTCCAGATATGCACCTACTAAATCATCAAACGAAATCGCGCGGAATCCCGGATCGTTTACATCCGGCGACAACGATGCTGTTCTGTTCGTTGGTCCGATTGCTCCGGCAACATAACGCGGTTGTTGTGGAGTTTTCGCATTAAACGCATCTGCTGCGCGTCGTGCAATTTGTGCCGCAGCAACATTCATTTCATACGACAGACTTTCCATGTGATAATCCGCCATTGAAATGCGTTGTGCATTAAACGTATTTGTTTCAATGATATCAGCACCGGCATCCAGATACTGTCGGTGAATCTCTTCGATAATGGCAGGCTGAGTTAGCACAAGCAAATCGTTGTTCCCTTTCAGATCGTGCGGCCAATCTTTGAATCGTTCGCCACGATAGTCAGCTTCCGTTAAATTATAACGTTGAATCATGGTGCCCATTGCACCATCGATGATGAGTACTCGTTTTTCGAGTTGCGATTTGATGTCGTTCATAAACTACGTTCGCACATTGTGATAAAACAAAAAATCCCGCTTGTAAAGTCAAGAGGGATCGCGAATCAAATCGATTACTCATGACTTATCTATCTCCAAACGTGGAGTGCGAGTTGGCACCTTCCCTAAGGGGTTGCCAAGGCTTCAACGGGCGCTATCCCTCAGCCTTTCTTGATAAGCAATGTGAAAGAACAAGGCAAAGATAATAATAAAGTGAATCTGTTATTTCCAGAGTGCCAGCAATTGGCGAAATCCGCTAACGATACGTTTGCGGAAGAAGATCATGAGAATAATGTAGGGAATGATCATGAGGTAAACGATACCGTCATTGATACCGGCGCCCATATTCAATCCTCCTGTGTTATTGGTAACGGTTGCTTTGCACATAGAACATTGCGCCTGTGCGGATGCAGCAAGAGCGATAAATGCTAGAGCAAAAAGAAAGCGTTTCATAACACTACAAAGTTACGACGTTTATTTATCCGTAATAAGGAGAAATCATCCAATAAACTACCGGTCCCGTTAAAGAAACATAAAGCCAAATCGGCCAGGTAATTTTCGATAACTTCTTATGTGCCGCATATTCTCCGGTTAAACCGCGATAAGCAGTGAATAGAATGAAAGGCAAAATAATTGCCGCCAAAAATATGTGTGTGATTAAAATGATGTAATAAAAAATGCGAACCGCGCTAATAGCTGCCAACTCCATATCGTCCACCACATCATCATGATTCGTATCACCAAAGCGGGTGTCTCCACTCAACAAATGGTGCGCGATGTAAGAGACAAGAAACAAAATGGAAAGCACCATTGCACTCAACATGATCTTTTTGTGCAGTTCATAGTTCTTACCCTTTACTGCAACCAAAGCCCATACTAACAGCACTGCAACCAGCGAATTTAAAAACGCATTGATCTTAGCGAAAATGTGCACATCAAAGCCCAGATCAACCTCGAGTTTCACTTTACCTAATATTACTACGGCAGCAAACACTACGAAGCTAAATACCCAAATTAATAGTTTGGCTTTAGGGTCGTTTTTGGATAGGGTGGGTTGTAACATCTTACTTCTCGTTTAACAAAATTCGTATATCTTGAATCAAGCTATCCACTGCGATGCTATCGGTGCCGGTATAATAACCGCGAATAATTCCATTACGATCGGTTAACACAAACTGATCGCTGTGAATGAAATCTTCCGAATCGCCGTTGCCCGGCTCAACGGGAAGAAAATAACCATGACGCGCCAGGTCGTATAAGTTCTTTTTCTTTCCGGTTACAAACGTCCACATAGCAGTATCCGCCTGATATCCGAAAGCGTATTCCTGCAACGCCGCAACCGAATCACTTTCCGGATCTACGGTATAAGAAACAATTCGAAAGTCCTTATTGTTTTTGAAAGCGGCTTGAACACGCTCTAATTGTGAAGACATTTTGGGGCAAATACCACCGCATTCCGCGAAGAAAAAATCACTTACCGTAACAACACCTTTCAAACGATCGGTAACAAAAACACTTCCCGTGTGTGCCTGAAACGTATCCACAGGAATAGTGTGATAATGCGGTTTCTCGGGCGTATGATCGGGCAACGGATAATATTTCATCAAGCGTTCTACACCGCCTTTATTGGAAACAACACCGGGATTATCAGGATTCTCTGAGCCGCAGGCAGCGATCAAAGCAGCTATTGCGGCAACAAGTACTAAACGAAGCTTCATGCGAATTAGCGTCTCTGTTCAACTTTTGTTTCTTCAATCGTCTTCACCGATTCGTCGCGGAACAACACGTGTCGCAAATCTTCTTTCATCTTTTTGATATCGGCAGCGTAACGAATATTATAGTAACCACGAATTCTTCCCATACGATCAATCAGCACGGCATCACTTAATGTGGCATATGGCTTTTTGCTTTGGGTTGGATTCGGCAAAAAATATTGACCGTCCCGCATCGCCTGATATGCTGCAGGTGGCAGCACTAAGGTGTATCCGGTATCTGTTCCTAACCCCAATTGTCCCGCCAAATCGGGTGCAGCTTGCAAAGTATCTTCCGGCCAAAAGAACACAAAACGACTATATGTATGTGTACGTTTGTTGACTTTCAAATCTTGCGCAAGAATAGGCAGCACAGCACGAATTGAATCGGGGTGCATAAACACCGCCAAATACGAGCGCCCATCCAGCTTAGCGCTGGAAAAGTCAAACCCTTCATGCGTTTTACACACGAAGGGTTTTATAGAATGATAAACTGTGTCTTGAGTAATTGCGCCGGTTTTAGGGTTTTTTACCGGACCTATAGTACGAGGGCCATAAAACGTAGCACGTCTAACTTGCGGAACACCCAGCGCGAAATAAATATAAATCAGCGTTGGTAATAATAATATGCCGAAGAGCAGTACTGCCTTTTTCATGAATTAGTGACCTCCGCCATCCACATGTTCCACTTTAGCGGCAGGCTCGTCCAAACGCTTAGTCATGGAATAATTCCCCTCACCGATCACCATCATAAAAATCAAATACAAAATGAATCCTGTGAATGGTCCGATGATCACCCACTTGGTCCATTTGCTCTCGTGTCCTAAGTGCATAAACGTGTACACAATGTAGAAAGCTTTAACCAGCGTAAACCCGATGAAGAATATCTTCAAAAAAGTTTTACTCAGGTTCCAATCTACCGCGTATAAACCAACGATAACTTCTACGATGGTTACAACGAGTAACAGCCAAAACACATTCCAAAGCGTGCGACGTGCTTTCTTTCCATGAGCCTCGTCGTGCTGAGACATGGTTTCATAGCTTGGAAACGGATCGTGAAATTCTGACATAAGATGTGTTATTTCAGTTAATGTGTAAATTCAAAATTAGAGCAAGTAGAAGAAGGTAAATACGAATACCCAAACCAAATCTACGAAGTGCCAATACAGTCCTACCTTCTCCACCATTTCGTAGTGACCCACACGATCCATATAACCTTGCAGGGCCATAATGAATATGACGATGTTAATGATTACACCCGAAAATACGTGGAAACCGTGGAAGCCTGTAATGAAGAAGAAGAAGTCTGCGAATGCAATGTGACCGTATTCGTTATGCTTCAAATTCGCACCGTAGAACTTTTCTCCACTTGCAATAATGCGCGCTGATTCTTCTTTGGAAAGTTCTGCTCCTTTAAATCGAAGTGTTGTTGTATCGATAGCGTGAGTGGTATGATCTACTTTGTATAAATACATTTTGTTTTCATACAACACAGCTCCTGTATCTGTTCCTTTAATGAAATTGTACCACTCCCAAGCCTGAGAGCCAACGAACATGAAACCACCGATAATAGTAGCGAACATCCAAATCAATACTTGTCGTCTGTTCTTACGATGACCTGCTTCTACCGCCAACACCATGGTCACAGAACTCATGATGAGGATGAACGTCATCAAACCTACGTACATCAAAGGCAAGTGCTTCCCGTGCAAGAATGGGAAGTGGTGGAATACTTCTTGCGGATCAGGCCATTCACCGGCAAAACGGTGACGGAAAAATCCGTACGCACAAAGAAATCCGGAGAAAGTCAATGCATCGGAAACTAAGAAAAACCACATGAATAGCTTTCCGTAGCTCGCGCGCATGGGAGAGGTTTGTCCGTCCCAGCCTTCAATTTTTTCGAGGTTTGCAGTAGCGCCTGCCATAATTCAAATATGATTAGTTAGTGATTTAGCTTTTTTGTGTGCGGTGCAAGTTTACTTAAAAATCGTTAAAAACAGGAACAAATATATCCATAAAGCATCGAGGAAATGCCAGTAAATTCCTGCCAGCTTTACTCCGTGATAATTATCTGCACTGTACTTCCCCAGCAAACCCTTGATAAACGTGAATAACAGCACCAATAAACCGCCGCCCAAATGTACCAAATGGAGTCCGGTTAACACGTAAATAAATGAGCCGGAAATAAGGGAAACCTGCTTGGAATCGGGAGATAAGAAAATGCCGTTTTTCACCAGTTCGCCCCAGCCTTCAAATTGGAAGTAAGTAAACGCCAATCCAAAAAGGAATGTAACACCCACCAAAGTTGTTCCCAATCCCGAATTTCCGCGCTTGTAGAACAGTCCTGCCAGAATAATGCTGACACTGCTTAAAATAATAACCGCAGTACTTGCAGTAAACACCGGAGGCAACTCAATTGAAAACCAATCACCGGCTTTTTGGCGCACCACGTACGCAGAAGTTAATCCGCCAAAAACCATGGTCATGCTGAAAATGCCCAGCAATAGCATATTGCGGCTACCCTTCTCTTTTCTCAGCTGTTCTTCACTCTTCTCCATTACTGCTACTGCCATTGTTTAGCCTATTAAATATGCGATTTGAACGATCGGTAAGTAAAAAAATGAACCGAACATTAACTTACGTGCCGACTTGATCTCACAATCATTATACAACTGCCATGCTTGCCACAGAAATACACTTCCTGTAACTAATATCACAATGCCACTCCACGGATTGCAAATTTGAAATGCAACAGGCAAAAGACTTACCGGCAACAACATCAACGTATACACCAAAGTTTGAAAAGCGCTGGATTTATCGCGATTTCCGGAAGGCAATAAATTAAACCCTGCCTTCTTATAATCATCATCCATTACCCATGCAATAGCCCAAAAATGCGGGAACTGCCACATAAACTGCGTTGCAAATAAAAACAGCGCCGGAGCTCCAATATGTCCGAATCCTTCCGTAGCGGCCACCCATCCTAACATCGTTGGAATTGCTCCCGGAAATGCTCCTACAAAAGTTGCAAATGGCGTGATGCGCTTCATCGGTGTATAAACGGCAACATACAGCAATAAGGCAAGCGCGCCTAAAATAGCGGCTGTTGTATTCGTCCAAACCCAAAGGATAATGATTCCAGAAACGCCCATTATTCCCGCAACCAGCAAACCTTCCACGACACTCATGCGCATGGCAGGAATGGGGCGATTCATGGTACGGTTCATCAACTTATCCCAATCTTTTTCGATAACCTGATTAAAACCATTGGACGAACCCGTTACTAAGAATCCTCCAACGAGTAAAGCGGCAAACGTGATCCAGTTGGTTTCAACACCTAAATTTCGAACACCAATGAAATAGGAGATTGCAGCCGAGAAAACCACCAAAGAAGCCAGACGCAACTTCGCAAACGCAGCATAATCGGCAATTTTACTGCCAATGCTGACACGCTTTATTTCGGTATGTGAGTCAGATGCGTACACAGCTCTGCGCTTAGGTGGGCAAATTTAACTATTAGTAGCATCCGCGCTTTTAGTAAGGGGTAGAATTTAGATCACTTCTAAATAAACTGCCCCAAATGTTAAAAATCGCGGGATGAATTCCACAACGGAAGGTGCAATCCTCCAATAACAAACACCTGATTTTTCGCGTAATGGTCATTCGCCTCGCGACGAGCTGCTGCAGTTAATTCAAATCGCACCCAACGAAACTTAGGAATGGTGTACGTCAAGCGCGATTCCATGTAAATGGTGGTGGTCGTTAATCCCTGAAACAATTCGTTGCCGTATTCGAACTCACGCGTGGTGTAGCTCAACAACACATTGTTGCCGTAATTTAATCCGGAAGTATCACGACCTCCGACATTCACCACCAATTTGCCCTGTACATGAAAGCCTTTATTGTCATACGCTAAAATGCCCACCACTTCTGCAAAATTGCTTCCCGAAGGATGCGCGATTGGAAGTCCGGCATGAGAATAACTTTGTTGAACGCTGCCATGTGAATATGTAAAAGGACGTATCATGTTGAATTCGCCCTGCATGTGCAAATTCTCAACAAAAAACACGTTGTAAGACTTGAATCCGATCTGAATACCGTATTTATTCGCCCACCAGCCTGCTTTGGCTCGAATCTCTTTCAAATAAAATTCGTCCAACAAAATTTGGCCGTATAACACATTGTTACGATTGATGCGCAATTTCGCCGCAAAGCCCATAAATACGTTGTCCGACGAACCTAAACTATATTCTACCGGGCGATAAAACACAAGAGGATTCAAGTAGTTCGGATCAAATCCACGGAAACGATTGTTGTCTGTTCCTTGCCAGATGACGGATTCAAACACACTTAAATTCAACCAACGTGTCGGGTTAAAACTGATGTAATGCATCGCGGCCCACTTGTTCCGAAATCCGCCTTTAAAATCAGGAGACATGGTGTAATCCTTCAACGCCGTAAACAACGATGTATACTGTAATTTCCAAATTGAAGTAGTTTGTTTCAAATAAGTCATTGGAGCACTCACATCTGAAATAAACAGCGAGCGATGACCCTCTCCCCAGAAATGTTTATCACGACCTGCACTCAGGTAAAAAACTTTAGAGGGTTGCCACGTAACGGAACCACTGATGTGTTGCCAGTTTAATTTACCGTCTCCGGAACGATAGACCCTGTCGCCCCAGCCCGGCAAAACGCGTGCTTGTTTCGCAATAGAATCCTGATGCGTCGGGAAAACGGCAGAGCCTGCAGCAACATTTAAATTGTAACCGAACTTATGATTCAGCTGTCCCTGAAATTGCGCACCTAACATAAACTCCTGCAACGTGGTTCCGCGCTGATTAACACCGGCAAGAGCACTATACACAGGAGTAACGCTAAACTTTCCTCGCTCTTGTAAAAGCAGTGTGTATATTTTCCCGGGTTCATACACCAAAAGTGTATCAACGCCCAACAATTCCTTTTTACCCAACATTCCTAATGTATCTCTACGCTTGAATTTGATGGGAGCTCCGGTAAATTGATTGTTATACCAAGGTTTAATAGCGGTATGTGCATCCGCATTATTAAGTATGTAGTCATTGTAATTGGGTGCGTCGCCACTCTTGTACCAAAGCGTTTGCGATTCCGCGAGTAACGGAGCAATCAAACAAAAAATAAATACGAGACCGGGTATTCGCATTATGCTGCTTCCATCGGGTCGAGCCGACGTGTTTTAGATTGGTTTCCGTTTTTCTTTACAAATCTGCGCTTTATCAGCACCGGTATAAAGATAAACACAACCACCGTTCCTCCCGTAATTGCGAAGCCTAAAGTATTGTCTAATGGGCTTGTCAATACAGCAACAGCTATTACAATGCACATCGACACATAAATGCTGATAACCGCTGCAGCGTGAGAGAAGCCGCTATCCACAAGCAAGTGATGCAAGTGGTTTCGGTCTGCAGAAAACGGAGATAAGCCTTTCATCGCGCGATAAATAAATATGCGCAAGGTATCCGTTAATGCATAAGCCAATAACGCCATTACCACCACAGGATTTGTAGTGTATGTGAGCCATTCGGGAGCAGTTGCAACAGGTTTAAATTCGACGTAACGAATAGCAAGAATCGACATGAATAAGCCGATCGTCAGTGAGCCCGAATCGCCCATGAAAATTTTAGCAGGAGAAAAGTTGAACACCAGAAACCCAGCTAATGATCCTGCCAGTGCGAATGCTAATATGCTCATCATTAAATCGCCGCCGAGATAGAACAATACCCCGAAACAAATAGCACCAATTAAACCCACACCGGAAGCGAGTCCATCCACGCCATCAATCAGGTTAAACGAGTTCGTTACAACGATAATGGTAAATAGCGACAAGAAAATACTCGCCCACAACGGAATTTCCTGCACTCCGAAAAGACCGTGCAAACTGCGAATTCTGATTTCCGCCATGAGCACCAACATTAACGCCACTATAATTTGCGCAGCCAGTTTCTTGATAGGCGCCGTTCCGATAATATCATCTTTGATACCAACGAAAAACAGGATTAATGACGTTGCCACAATAAATTGAAACTCCCGAACCCAGGATTGCAATTGTTCCTGATTTTCATGACTCCATGGAAACCACAAAGCAAATGCGAAAATGGTTCCTGCAAAAATCATGATACCGCCGATGGTAGGTGTAACTCGTTTATGGAGTTTCCGTGCTTCACCCGGCTCATCAAACAAACGCTTTAGAAAGGCCACACGAATCACCGAAGGCGTCGATAACAAAACCACAGCAAAGGAGGTTAATACAGCGAGTAACAGTAATCCCATAGGTCGTGTTAGGTGGCGTTAGGTGGCTGTAAAATCAACGAAATGCCATTGATTTCAACAACTTGTCGACAAATGTACGAAAATGGGCGATAAAGGTTACAAATCAGAAGTAATCGTGACCCAAATTGAACAAAGAAGTACGGAATGTAACGTAAACCATTCCTGTATTTTGTTCCAAGCTTCCATAAGTGCGGTTACGATAATTGTATCCTAAGGACAAATTCAAATTTGTGGCCTGATTGAACACCATGCCCAACTGCACATCTGCAGTAACCAGTTTTCCGTTTACGCCGGAACCAATGGTATAAGGACCAACAGCTCCCGGGAAATTATCGGACCAAAACGGATTCTGTCCGTGATTGACATTTAATCCATTGGCACCAATTACAGCTGAACTATAACGTGCGTGTAAAAACACAGGGCCCATTTTGTATTGCAACGCCACCAACCACTCCTTAAAATTCGCACCGAGCGGATGCGCAATAGATTGGTTGTAATGTGTCCATGCCTGCAACGAATCACGGCTGCTGTAGCTAAAAGGTCGCACCTGATTGTATTCTACTTGTAAGTGCAGATGCGGAATAAAAAACGCGTTGAAATATTTTAAACCGACTTGCAATCCGCCTTTGGAACGCACCTGCTTACTACCGCTGAATTCATCCAGCATAAACTGTCCGTAGAGACTGATACGTTTAATAATATTGAAACGATAATTGGCCCCGATTAAATAGTTCACGGTATCACCCAAACCAAAAGCAGGAAGACTGCTGAATATAACAGGATTGAAGTAATGGAAATTTAACGACTGACGATTCGTGCTGTCCGTTCTATTCCATATTAAACCTTGAAACAAACCTATCTGCCCAAAACGACCTATGCGTACAGACAAGTGTTGAAAGGCTGCAGGTTTCTTTTGAAATAATCTTTCTGTTCCCGGCGGTGTTGTAACTCCACCCGCGGTAAGATTCATTAATGAAGCGTACACCATCGTGTATTGAACGATACGGGAGGCATCGGACCAGATCGTAATGCGTGCGTGCGGAAAATTGAAAGCGCGATCGGACCATAGCAGAGAGCGAATTCCATCACCGACAAACAACTTATCGTTACCGATTTGAATATTTAATAATCTGAATGGTGAATAGGACAATGTTCCAAATGCTGAAGCATAATCGTAACCGGTTTGTTTAAAGCGCTTCCAACGACCTTGTCCCGGAATTACGCCATATTGCAGCGCGAACGAATCCTGCCAAGCCGGCAAAAATGCCTGATTCTCAAGGAATGTTGTTTCAAACGAAATCTTAGTTCCGATATCACCACGCGCAGTAACACCACGCGTATTAATGTATAGTCGCTCTGTAGAAGTATCATTTAACAGCGTCGTACTCTGCGCATGAATTAACGGATTGATGTACAAGCGAAACAATGGCGTGTTATACGTTGCCGGTTTTTCCACTTGTAATAAACTTCCCCACGAATAATACTGCTTCACCCACGAACCGAATGTTTTGTTGTATGTCGTACGTCTCTGAAACGTGTTATGCGCGCTGACATTGTGCCTCAACGCGTGACCTTGCTCCAACCACGGGCGCATTCCTGAATGTATCGGATATGCGATCGTTACTTCATCACTGCGTTTAGAGGTGTAAAACAAACTATCGTACAGTGAAGAAAGAGAGGTGTCAGCACTGTAGTTCATCAGCCCAACGGATAAATTAAACCCGCGATGTTCCACCATCTTGGCTTCCGTCTCCTGAAGCCATTCATAATTCAACGGCACGTTTGCCTGCTGTGCGACCACAGCAATTGGCCAACATATAATAACCGCGGTTATGAATAAACGTATCATGCTTCGCGTAAAACGTGATTACCCTTAAGTTCCTGATCAAAAAGATCTTTAACCTCACTGTATACTGCTGCAATTCCGTCGCGCAATTCTATACTATGCTTCCAACCCAAACTGTGCAGACGCGTTACGTCTGTTAGTTTACGTGGTGTTCCATCCGGCTTACTTGTGTCAAACTTTAATTCGCCTTCAAAGCCCACCACATCTTTCACTGTTAAAGCCAAATCCTTGATGCTGATATCTACTCCTGTACCCAAATTCACAAATCCGTAATCATTCCAATTCAACATGACATGCACACAGGCATCCGCCATATCATCCACATGAAGAAATTCGCGCAACGGTGAACCTGTTCCCCATATCTCCACATGATTTGCCTGTTGCACCTTAGCTGTGTGAAATTTGCGCAACAAGGCAGGTAAAACGTGTGAATTATGCAAATCGTAATTGTCATTTGGGCCGTACAAATTAGTAGGCATTACCGAAACGAAATTGCAACCATACTGATGCCTGAAAGCATCACACATTTTGATACCTGCAATCTTCGCTATGGCGTAAGGTTCATTGGTTGGTTCTAACGCACCGGTTAACAAATATTCTTCTTTAAGCGGCTGAGGCGCCATCTTCGGGTAAATACATGTTGAACCCAGAAACAATAATTTCTTTACCCCATGAACACGTGAAGCTTCAATCGCATTCGACTGAATCATGATGTTGTCGTATAGAAACGAAGCCTTGTACGTATTGTTCGCGAGAATGCCACCAACTTTAGCAGCAGCTAAAAAAACGTATTCCGGTTTTTCCTGCGCAAAAAAATCAAACACCGCCTGTTGATTTCGCAAATCCAATTCTTTGGATGTACGCACCACAATATTATTGTAACCGCGCTTATTTAAATTCCGCACAATAGCTGATCCCGCCATTCCACGATGACCTGCCACATAAATTTTCGCTGACTTATCCATGATGCTTATTCATGAAATTGATTAATACTATGGCCACCTTCCATCAAGTATTTGTCTTTACTAAACAATTTCATGTCTTCCGTTACCATTTCCTTACACAACTCTTCCACCGATGTCTTTGCTTCCCAACCCAAAATTTGTTTTGCTTTCGTTGCATCACCCACCAGAAGATCCACTTCTGCCGGACGGAAGTATTTCGGATCTACTTCTACCAACACTTCTTTTGTCATAGCGTTCAAACCTTTTTCGTCTGCACCTGATCCTTCCCACAACAGCTCAATACCTACATGCTTAAACGACCATTCCACAAACTGACGTACGGTAATTTTCTTTCCTGTCGCCAACACAAAATCGTCCGCAGTTTTTTGCTGCAACATCAACCACATTCCTTCCACATAATCGCGCGCATGACCCCAATCGCGCTCAGCGTCAAGATTTCCGAGGTACAACTTTTTTTGTAAGCCCAATGCTATACGTGCTGCAGCACGCGTAATTTTTCGGGTTACGAATGTTTCACCGCGAATAGGACTTTCGTGATTAAACAAAATGCCATTGCACGCATACATTCCGTAAGCTTCACGATAATTTTTAGTGATCCAGAAAGCGTACAACTTCGCAACGCCATATGGACTTCTCGGATAAAAAGGCGTAGTTTCTCGCTGTGGCACTTCCTGCACCAATCCATACAATTCGGAAGTTGATGCCTGATAGAAGCGTGTTTTATTTTCCAACTTTAGAATACGAATCGCTTCAAGAATACGCAACGCTCCGATAGCATCAGCATTTGCTGTATACTCCGGAGTTTCGAAAGAAACTTTCACGTGCGATTGTGCAGCGAGATTATAAATTTCATCCGGCTGTACTTCTTGCACGATACGAATCAAATTCGTTGAATCTGTCAAGTCGCCGTAATGCAAATAAAACGGCACACCTTTATCGTGCGGGTCGTGATACAAGTGATCAATACGATGAGTATTGAAAAGAGAACTACGCCGCTTAACACCGTGTACAGTATAACCTTTATTTAGAAGGAACTCCGCTAAATACGCGCCGTCTTGCCCGGTAATTCCTGTTATTAACGCAACTTTTGACATACTATTGAGATATAAATTTTAATTAACGTCTTCCTCTGCAGGTAATTCGCTTAAATGCATCACTTCCACTCCGGGCGCACTTACTAAGAACCACGGATTGGTTAAATCGCGACGGTTATAACGTAGCGGCTGCTGCAATGGCCACACCATCACGGTGCATCCTGCCGCTTCCGCAATGGCCTGCCCTGCCGCCGTGTCCCATTCCATTGTTGGTGCAAAACGCGGATACAAATGTGCCTTTCCTTCGGCAACTAAACAAAATTTGAGTGAGCTGCCCGCTGCAACGAAAGAGATTTCGCCGAACTCCTGACGCAGCCGTGTAACGAAATTTTCTGTTTCTGCAGATCCGTGTGATCGACTTCCGACAACATGGAATCCTGATGGCTTATCCTGAAGAGGCAGTTTACGTGCTGCGCGTGCAATGTCATTGATCTTTACGGTTGATGCATCATCTACGCGAAAGCTTCCTAATGATGAGCCCCCATAATACAACGTGTCAGTTGCAGGAACGTATATGACACCGAATTCTGCCTTACCGTTAACTACTAAAGCAATGTTCACGGTAAACTCTCCGTTACGTTTAATAAATTCCTTAGTGCCGTCCAAAGGATCTACAATCCAGCATTGGGTCCAGTTTTCGCGCTCTTCGAAAGTATGATTACGGACATCCTCTTCGCTAATAATAGGAATTTTCGTTCCGGACAACACCGCTGTAATGCAATCGTTTGCTGCACGATCCGCCCTTGTTAACGGAGAATTGTCCCCTTTGATTTCAATATCAAAGTCTTCACTGCCGTACACATCGAGAATAGCTGCACCGCCCTGCAAAGCCGCTTTAACGGCAACTTCTATCAATTCATTCATAGTTAATATTTGGAACCTGAACTTCCAATCTGTTCAATCGGATGCCATGTAGTTTTAATCTCTTGTAAATCCATGATTGGGTAAGGCTGCAAAAAATCGCCACGTTCCCAGTTTGTATTCTTGTAGTGGTGAACACGCTTTACATTATTCGCTCCCTCTAACTTCGCCTTCTCCAACAAGTCGTTAGCAATTTCAGGCAATACCAACGCATTTACATCCATGTGTGATGCAAATTGACCCAGCAGTTCTTCTTGTTTTCCGGTAAGTATATTAACAACACCACCGGGAACATCCGACGTAGCAATAATTTCACCCAAAGTGATTGCACATAATGGATACTTTGAAGAAGCTAGAACAATGATCGTATTTCCACCTGCAATGGCAGCGGCGATCAGATCAATTAAACTCACCAGCGGACTGTCTTGAGAAGCGATCGCAGCAACAACACCGGTAGGTTCAGGAACAGAAAAGTTAAAGTGCGAAGATTGCACAGGATTCACCGCACTAAAAACCTGCTGATATTTATCACACCATCCGGCGAAATAAACCCAATGATCAATACCGGTTTCAACTTGCTTCGTTGCTAATGATTTAGAAATACCTTGCAATAACAACTCGTCCACCAACTGTTGTTTACGACCTTCCATCATCTCGGCAATGCGGTACAGAATTTGACTTCTGTTATATCCGCTTCGGGAACTCCATCCCGCGAAAGCCCCACGAGCAGCAACTACAGCATTACGAAAATCTTTGCGCGATGCTAAACAAACGTTCGCAATAGTTGCGCCTTGCTTATTGGTAAGCGCATAATACCGGCCGCTTTCCGTGCGGGGAAACTGTCCACCGATATACAGTTTATATGTTTTTAATACTTCTATTCTTTCCATTTTATATTAACCGCAGAGCGCGCTGAGGTTATCCGCATGAGTACGCAGAGAGTAATCCTTTCTCTGCATCACGATTTTACATTTATGATTGTTAGTTCTCTATAATCCATTAACTAATCTTTTAACTCCTTTCACAACTTGTACGACATTGAAATTAATCAATAATCCTAATCTTAATTTTGATAGCTTAAGGTAAGTTAGTACTTGAGCAATATGTACATCATTTATTGCATCGACAGATTTAATCTCAATTACAACTTTATCTTCAACTATTAAGTCGATTCTATAACCTAGATCGAGCTGAATAGCCTCATAAACCAAAGGCATTGGCACCTGCCTGCGAACTGCCAACCCCAATTGTTGTAATTCGTAATACAAGCATGCTTCATATGCTGAATCCAACAACCCGGGGCCAAGGTTCTTATGCACCTTGATTGCAGCTTCAATGACCTTTCCGGATATATAGTTTTCCTCAGGGTCGTCGGAATCCGATACTCCGTTGCGCGCTGAACTTTCTCCTGTATTAACCGATTTCATGAAAACTTATTCTGCTGCACTTTGTACTATTAATTACATTCAATACGACGAACTGTGAATAGACTTAGACATCGCGTTCTCTGCGTAAATCTTTGCAAACTCCGCGGTTAGATCTTTAAATAAGCACTCAATCCATGCAATCCACCTTCTCTGCCGAAGCCACTTTCCTTGTAGCCTCCAAATGGAGATGTTGGGTCGAACTTGTTATACGTATTTGCCCACACAACTCCTGCACGCAATTTTGTAGTTAAATTGAATATGCGCGACCCTTTGTCTGTCCATACACCTGCAGATAACCCAAATGGTGTATTGTTGGCTTTTTCAATCACTTCTTCAATAGTGCGGAACGACTGCACAGCAAGCACCGGTCCGAATATTTCTTCCTGAACAATACGATGTGATTGTGATGCCTTTAGAAATAATGTTGGTTTGCAGAAATATCCTTTACGAGGAATTGCACATGAGCTTTGCCAGATTTCCGCACCTTCCTTCACACCCAATTTTAAATAATGATTGATCTTCCCTAATTGTTCGGCCGAATTGATCGCGCCCACGTCAGTATTTTTATCCAACGGATCACCAACAACAAGAGTATTCATGCGATCCTTCAGTTTACGAATCACTTTATCGTGAACACTTTCCTGAATAAATAAACGCGAA
Source organism: uncultured Flavobacteriales bacterium (assembly GCA_937974275.1). Lineage (GTDB taxonomy): Bacteria > Bacteroidota > Bacteroidia > Palsa-965 > Palsa-965. The sequence goes on along the minus strand of CALJIF010000040.1, from coordinate 76,451 downwards.
CCTGCACAGCACACATGTCCCTGATTGAAGAAAATTCCATTGATAATCCCTTCCACCGCTTGATCTAACGGAGCGTCGTCAAAAATGATGTGTGCAGCCTTACCACCCAATTCCAAGGTCAACTTCTTATCTGTGCCTGCTGTAGCTCGTTGAATAATTTTTCCTACATCTGTCGAACCTGTAAAAGCAATTTTATCTACATCCGGATGATTCACTATCGCAGCACCTGCGACGCCGTCACCGGTAACAATATTCACAACTCCAGGCGGTAATCCGCAATCACGAATTACTTCTGCAAGTTTCATTGCCGTAAGTGATGTGGTTTCTGCAGGTTTTAACACAACTGTATTTCCGCATGCCAATGCAGGCGCAAGTTTCCACGCTGCCATAAGCAATGGGAAATTCCAAGGAATAATTTGACCGCACACACCGATCGGTGCAACGCTTTTTCCCGGAAATGCGAATTCCAATTTATCTGCCCAACCCGCGTAATAAAAGAAATGGGCTGCTACGAGAGGAATGTCAATATCACGTGATTCACGAATCGGCTTACCTCCATCCATGGATTCAATCACAGCGAATTCGCGCGAACGCTCCTGAATCATACGTGCAATGCGATACAAATATTTTCCGCGTTCAGCACCGGACATTTTACTCCACACTTCGGTGTAAGCCTTGCGTGCGGCTTTTACGGCCTTATCCACATCCTTCTCATTCCCTTGTGCAAGTTCAGATAAAACAGCTTCAGAAGTTGGATTGATCGTTTTGAAATATTTTCCGGATGTCGGTTTCACAAACTCTCCATTTATGAAATGCTCATAGCGTGGCGCAATCTTAATATGATCCGTGCTTTCCGGTGAAGCTGCATAGCTCCACACTGAAGAAAAATCCAGCTCAGTTACTTTACTTTTATTAATGCGTTTCGACATAACTTATAATTCGAATTAGTCTTTAGAAAAATAATCTCCGCTTTGATAACGACTCTCCGCTTCCTTGGCCAACTGCATCAGCACATCATTTGCCAAACTGCTGGCACCAAAGCGGAACCACTGATTGCTCAACCAAGCTGCGCCTAACGTTTCTTTTACCATTACCAGGTTTTGCAGCGCTGCCTTCGCAGTTGAAATACCACCGGCGGGTTTCATTCCCACCATTCTTCCCGTTTCGTAATAATAATCGCGGATAGCTTCCAGCATAACTAAAGTTACCGGTGCAGTTGCCGCGGGTTGAATTTTTCCGGTTGATGTTTTAATAAAATCAGCACCGGCCTGCATGGCAATTTCACTGGCTAAGCGTACATTATCGAGCGTACTTAATTCTCCCGTTTCCAGAATAACCTTCAAACGCGAGGATTTGCAGGCTTCTTTAATTGCAGCAATTTCATCATACACAAACGCATATTCTCCTGCCAAGAATTTGCCTCGTGAAATAACCATATCTATCTCGTCCGCACCAGCATCCACAGCAATTTTTGTATCGCGGAGTTTAATATCGCGTGAAGATTGTCCTGCAGGAAACGCGGTTGCAACAGAAGCAACTTTAACTCCGGAATTGCCCAATTCCTTTTTAGCTAATGCAACAAAAGTTGGATACACGCACACCGCAGCCACTGTCGGTATTCCGGGTAACGCATCGTGGGGATGCATCGCTTTATAACACATTTGTTTCACCTTGCCGGGAGTATCTTTACCTTCCAGCGTAGTTAAATCGATCATGTTCAGCGCCATTTTTAACGCGAACACTTTGCTTTCTTTTTTAATGCTTCTGGAATTAAGCCTCGCTACACGCTCCTCTACGCCGGTCTGATCAATAGTGACAGTAGGGATAAAATTTCTGATGCTCATAAAATTCAGGCGTTTAAACAAATGTACGGAAACCGTTGTGTTTGTGCGTATCAATAGAATTGTAAAATTGCCCGATATTCTCTTATATTTGCCTCGTCAATGAAAAACTCAAACCTCCATATCGTAATGTCATCTGTTGCATGCACAATGTGCTGTTGCATGACTTTGCTTTAGGAGGAAAGCCGATAATATTTTGTATTAAGGTCTTTCCGCATTTGGAGAGACCTTTTTTGTTTTAACCATGAATCATATACATCCGATATTCGACAAATTGGTGCAACGCGCAGAACGAGAAAAAATGCTCGGTCAGCAAGGAACCGTGGTGTGGATGACCGGTCTCTCGGGATCGGGAAAATCTACTATTGCAATAGGATTGCAACACAAACTTCACCGGGAAGGTCATTTAGCCTACGTGTTGGACGGCGATAATATTCGCGCGGGTATCAATAAAAATCTCGGATTCTCGGAGGCTGACAGGGAAGAAAACATCCGCAGAATTGCAGAAGTTGCTAAACTAATGGCTGATGCAGGCATCATCGTTATCTGTTGTTTTGTAAGTCCGACACGAAAAATTCGTTCAGCAGCGGCAACAATAATCGGACACGATGATTTTCGTGAAGTATATATCAATACTCCGCTGGAAGTGTGCGAAGAACGTGATGTAAAAGGACTTTATGCCAAAGCACGAGCCGGAGAAATTGCTGATTTTACAGGAATTACCGCGCCATTTGAAGAGCCTGCTCGTCCGGATCTTGAAATAAAAACACAATCACTCTCCATTAACGACAGCGTTGAACTGCTGTATAATTTTATCAAAGAACGAATCACTGATCAGAAATCATGAAAAGCTACGCGTTATCTCATCTTAAAGAATTAGAGGCGGAATCAATTTACGTATTGCGTGAAGTTGCTGCACAATTTGAACGCCCTGCTTTATTATTTTCCGGTGGCAAAGATTCCATTGTCGTAAGTCATTTGGCAAGAAAAGCTTTTTCTCCCGCAAAAATTCCGTTTCCCTTATTGCATATCGACACCGGCCACAACTTCCCTGAAACATTGGAATATCGTGATGCTTGGGCCGAAAAAATTGGCGCTAAAGTTATCGTCAGATATGTGCAGGATTCTATCGATAAAGGTCGTGCAGTAGAAGAGAAAGGTTACAACGCCAGTCGTAATGCTCTGCAAACGGTAACTCTTCTTGACGCCATAGAAGAATTGAAATTGGATTGTGCGATTGGAGGAGCTCGAAGGGATGAAGAAAAGGCACGCGCAAAAGAACGCTTCTTCTCGCACAGAGACGAGTTCGGCCAGTGGGATCCGAAAAATCAGCGTCCGGAATTATGGAACATATTCAATGGTAAGAAAAACATGGGCGAACATTTCCGTGTATTCCCAATTTCAAACTGGACAGAAATGGATGTTTGGCAATACATTCTGGCAGAAAACATTCCACTGCCTTCACTTTATTTTTCACACAAAAGAAAAGTATTTCAACGCGACGGACAATGGTTGGCAGATTTCGACTTCATGATGAAAAAACCGACAGAAGTTGTCGAAGAGCGGATAATTCGCTTCCGTACAATTGGTGATATCACATGTACCGGCGCTGTGGAGTCTACAGCTGCTACGTTGGAAGAAGTAGTACAGGAAGTTGCCGCATCCCGCACAACAGAAAGAGGAACACGCGCGGATGATAAGCGCAGCGAAGCCGCTATGGAAGATCGAAAGAAGCAAGGATATTTTTAGACATTTTAATCGAGGCCACTAAGGCATCAAGACACAATGATACACTAAGCGTACAATGAGAACAAAAAACAATACAATACACGCTGCCATATCTGACGAAGAAGAGCGAATTGGCAAATCCTTGATTGACGCAGCATTTACAGTTCACAAATACTTTGGGCCTGGTCTCTTAGAAAAAGTATATGAGATATCTCTTGCTCATGAATTACAAAAAAGAGATTTTACTGTTTCTAGACAAGTTGAAGTTCCTGTTGTCTACGACGGAATACAATTTGAAGATGGTCTTCGTCTTGATTTATTAATCGAAAATAAGGTCATCTGTGAAGTTAAGGCGCTTGAGAATGTTAATCCGGTTTGGGAAGCACAGGTACTTAGTCAGTTAAAACTTACAGGACATCGTCTTGGTTACCTGATCAATTTCAATGTCCCGCTTATTAAAAATGGTATACGCAGATTAGTTCTCTGACACTTAGTGACCACCTTGTGACGTTGTGTCTTCGTGGCCTCGAAACTATAGCAACTAGAAGATATTTAGCCTTATGAACCCAGAACAAAACAATTATCTGAACATGGATTTACTTCGCTTCACAACAGCAGGAAGTGTTGATGACGGTAAATCCACGTTGATCGGAAGATTACTGTACGACTCCAAATCAATTTTTGAAGATCAATACGAAGCAGTAAAAGCAACCAGCGAAAAACGCGGAGAAGAATATGTAAATCTTGCGCTACTGACTGACGGGTTGCGTGCCGAACGCGAACAAGGTATTACGATTGATGTTGCGTACCGGTACTTCGCGACACCAAAACGAAAATTTATCATCGCAGATACGCCGGGACATATTCAGTATACCCGCAACATGGTTACCGGTGCTTCTACTGCAAACCTGGCGATTATTTTAATTGATGCACGCAAAGGAATCATCGAGCAAACCATGCGTCATACCTTCATTGCATCACTGCTGCGCATTCCTCATATCGTTGTTTGTATTAACAAAATGGATCTTGTCGAATATCGCGAAGAGGTGTTCAATACTATCAAATCTGAGTATGAAGCATTCGCCAGTAAGCTTGACGCCATCGATATTCAGTTTGTTCCTATTTCCGCCTTGCTGGGAGATAATGTTGTTGATCGTTCCACAAACATGAATTGGTACAACGGTCCAACATTATTACACGTTCTTGAAAACGTACACATTTCATCCGATCATAATCATATTGATGCACGCTTTCCTGTTCAGTATGTAATTCGTCCGATGAGTACTGAACATCACGATTACAGAGGATTTGCAGGACGTGTTGCCGGTGGCATTTTCCGCGCAGGAGATAAGGTAACCGTGCTGCCTTCCGGATTTAACTCAACCGTTAAATCTGTTGATGTATTTGAAGGGACGATAGAAGATGCGTATGCTCCAATGAGTGTTACATTAACGTTAAACGACGAAATTGATATTTCACGCGGTGATATGATTGTGAAGGACAATAATCAACCGGAATCCACTCAAGACATTGACTTGATGGTGTGCTGGTTTAATTCACGTCCGTTACAACTTAATGGGAAATACGCGATTCGTCACACAACACGTGATGCGAGATGTGTGATCAAAGAGGTTGTATACAAGATGGACATCAACACGCTTCACCGTAACGAAGAAGACAAGAATATTCAAATGAATGACATTGGCCGCGTCCGTCTGCGTACAACAGTTCCTTTATTTATTGATTCCTATAAAAAGAATCGAATTACAGGATCCATCATTTTAATCGATGAAGCTACCAACGAAACTGTTGGTGCAGGAATGATTATTTAAAGTAACTCCAGGATCGTGTGTAAACGTAGGAGTAGCATCTAGTTAACTCAAACGCAGCATTTCTACATGCGGAATATCATCTTCCAAATATTCAGGCTTTGCAGTGCGCTGAAATTCGAATGATTCGTAAAAGCGCTGTAAATACGACTGCGCCGAAATTCGCACAGGAACTTCACCATACCTATCAGCAATCGTTTGCAGACACACACGCATCAGTTCCTTGCCTGTACCGGTGCCACGATGCGAAGCAGCTGTAGCCACACGACCTATAGAAACCTCGTCATAAGAAACGCCCGGCGCGACTATGCGTGCCGTTGCAACTAAAGCTTCGTCTGCGTAACCCAAAACATGAACTGATTTCAAATCTTTCTCCTCCGGATCCTGATACGGACAGTTTTGCTCAACAACGAAAACTGCTGCACGCAATGCCAAACAATCGTGCAGTTCACGAGCACTCATGTCATCAAAAGCAATTACCTTCCACACCATAGTATTCATAGTTTAATCGGACGAATTAAAATCGGAAACTTCTTAATCAGGCGCGGAAACAACACAAAGCCGAGCACTGCACCAAAACTATTCGCGATAAAGTCATACACATCAGCAGTGCGTTCCTCGAACAAAGCTCCCTGCATCAACTCAAGCAATCCACCATATACAATCGCAGCTGCAAGACCCATGCGCGCAACAACTAATTGCGACTTTAACTCCAAAACATTAGCACGGAGAAATAACAAGACCAGCACAAAGAAAATTCCTGCGTGCACCCATTTATCAAAAGCCAACAACGCTAACCAGGAAATATTCGGCAAGTCGCGGCCCGGAATGGCACAAAGCACCAAAATAACTAAAGCCCAGACTACGGTTGCAACGCGATTGATCATGACGAAAAAAAATGTTGGACAACTTGCGCCATCCAACATTTCAAATAATTCAATTAAATATTATTGACCGATTAAACTGCGATACGCTGCAGCATCCAGCAATCCTGACAATTCTGACGCATCCTTAATTTCCATCTTGATCATCCAACCTGCTCCATATGGATCAGAATTCACCGACTCCGGATTACCATCAATTGCATCATTACGTTCCAACACTTTGCCGGATAAAGGCATAAACAAATCAGAAACGGTTTTTACAGCTTCTACTGTTCCAAAAACTTCTTCTTTGTTCAGCTCCTCGCCAACAGTTTCAATTTCTACGTAAACGATATCACCCAACTCGCTTTGTGCGAAATCAGTAATACCTACAGTAGCAACATTGCCATCCACTAAAACCCATTCGTGATCTTTAGTGTACTTCAGATGATCCGGAAAATTCATAGTTGTGTTGTTCTAAATGATGATGCCAAATTTACGGTAATCTTTTTATCACGGACACGTTGCGCTTATATTTTTAGCAACCTACAACGTGAAGCGCAGACTGATACCGGAATTGGTGTTCGCGGTTTTGAACGATGATGAAATCAAAGGATTGGTCATCACACGATCGAAGAAGAATCGAATCATCAACTGCTGACTCAACTGGTAATCCGCTGAAGTCTTGATAGACATGATATTCTGACCTGCGGTTAAAACGTTGATTCCCTCCACTGCCTTACGAATAACAGTTTGGTTATTTCTGAAAGAAACGTCCGCGCGCAAGTTAAGATCACTTGTCGGTGGCTTCTTCTTGGTAAACTTCTTCATGAACTTCGCTTCCACCTGTGGCAATCGGTAACCTAAACCAACTACAACTTCACGACCTGAAACTTCCGTAAGCTGAGTGTTTGCAAGGCTCATACTTAACGTACGATCCTTCTTATACTCGATACGTGTAGTCAAGCTATTCTTCCAGGTCATATCTACACTAATGAGTGGACTAAACTGCTCTGAAATCTGAACTGTTCCGATGATATACTTGCTCTCAAAATCTCCGTTCACATTTCGAATATTGTCAGAGAAACCGTCGCCATCCAAATCCACAAAGTTCAAATTGGTATTAAACCCGGATAAACTAAATGTAGAACGATACGTGTGTCCAACGGCAATAGTCTTGAAACGCTTTTTCACCTTTTCGTATTTGGTTAAGCCGTCGTAGGTAATTCTCCAGTTAGGAAGCGGAATTGCCGGGAACAAATTGGTAGAACCGCCGGTAACGGAACGTCCCGTATATGCTGCCAGGAACGCAGGAATAATTACTTCCTGAGAAACGCCACTATAACCATCAGCAAAACCGGTATTTAAAACGCCCGTTGAATACAAGTTCTCTGAACCCAACTTAGTTGAAATAACCGCACGATTATTCAGGAACTGTTCAAACACAGAAGATACTCGTGTTTCCTGATCTTCCTTCTTGAATGCAGTACGAATCGTAATAATTGAAATACTGAAGTTCCCCGTTTCCATCGGTGATTGAACCACGTAATCCTGAAGCGTATTATCCCAGCGGAAGAACTCACTCTTATTTAAACTAAACGTTCTGTTGCCGGTTAATTCAATGCGCACATCCGGGAATGGCTCCAACGTTGCCCGTACAGTTAGGTTTTGCGAATTTCCGCGTGTATAAGGGGTAAACAGCGATTGCGTTTGAACCAACCAATTGTTCTCTGCAGCCCAAATCGGGAATTCAGTTCCAAATTCTCCAAAACCTTTTTGCTTACCAAACAAGAAACCTAATCCCGGGCCATCAAATTTTTCGTCAAATCCAAGGAACTGTGTTCGCTTCGCATAACCCGGCAATGCCATAGTTGAGTTGTCGGAATAGTTTACAGAAACTGTGCGTAACGTCATCAGCAAGCGCGCCAGGTATTCAACAACTTCATACTGATCATTACCCTTTTTCGTTGAGTCTTTTTTCTGTTGCGTATTTGGAGCAGCAGGGCCTCGGCCCGGCGAATTCGACTTCGCTCCCGGACGTTTATTATTCACCTTCTTGAAGTACGGAACTTTGTTATACAACGTCACCATATTTAATTGTCCCGTGTATTGCCATTGTGCATTGTTGCCAATCGTATTACCAACAGAATCAGCAGAAAGTGGTGCACGATTCCAAGTGAAACCGGTTTGGTAACGAACGTTAGCAGTCACCCAATCGAAAATCGGAATCTTGTTAATTGGCACGTTGTAGCTGATGTTCGAACCGTGACGATAGTTCATTGTCGTACCAAATCCACGGATGTTATCCCACAACGTATCACGCTTTTCTTCAGTGTCAATTTTCCCGAACGGCTCCAATACACGTGCATCATTATCCGCAGAGAAATCCAGCTTTAAGTTCTTCGTTAAATCCCAGCGCAAATTATAATTCCTTGTCCAAGTAAAGTTTTTGTTGAAGTTAGTAGGCATGAAAATATCACTGAATCCTGTGATATTTCTGTTTTTCACTTCACTGTACGTACGATTCAAGTCAGTTGAAAAACTGAATGAACTTGGCAACGGCGTGAAATTGAGCTCCCGAACAATTGTCATCCACTTGCCTTTCGCCCATGCAGCTTTATCAAAGGGCTTCAACGGCTTTGCATTGGAATTGTACACGTAAGTCAGACCACCTCGTTGATTTAACAACGAACTATATTCCAGACTCACATTGTGTCGATATATTTCTGTGTACGCGTAGCTTACCGAGAAATTTTCAATATCCCAAGGATATGATTTTTTACTGCTGCCTTTCCCGCGTTCCTTGTGAATGTTGGTTAAGTTGAAACTCTTGCGTCGTGTATAATCAACAGTTGCGCCGCGAATTGAATCACGTACATTTTCACCTAATGCTTCATTACCTAAAACAGGCGCTAACAAAATGTCCGGATCCAGCGGATTGAATTGTGGAGTAATGTAAGTTTCTCCGTAGCCCCAGAATAAAGGCAAACGAATACCGGTTGATTCAGGGAAGAACTTGCCTAACTCCAATTGTGCGCTCACATCGTAGTTGCGCTGATCTTCACGCAAACGTTCACTTACTTTTTTCTCAATACTTCCAAATCCGGGAGTTGCCATATTCCCACTGATGTTCACTGTTCCGAAATCAGCAAGTCGTGCTGTGATGCGAGTTGTTGCAGCCCATCCGCCTTGATCATCGAAATCCGTTAAGCGCAATTCGTTAAACCACACTTCTGCACATTTCGATAAACCATCATCTTCCGGAGTTCCTGTTGTGCGTTTCGGATTGCGTACACCCAAAGTAATCACACGAACAGTCGACAAGTTTGGATTTCCTTTAATGGTTATCGTACGTGCAGGATTTGTTGGATCTGCAATTGTAAACTCTTGAGTTAACGTAGCGGTTCCATTTGAAATGGCAATGTTGCGCTGTTGCTTCGCGTATTGCAACAATTCAAACGACAACTCTAAATTGTTCGCAACCGGCCAAACCTTCTCACGATCCGATTGATCATTCGGAGAATAATTTCCTTGAGGAGTAACTGTTAATGGAATAGCGTACTCGTAATAGTTCTCCGTTTGATCCATACCCAAACGAATGAAGCCCACTAAATCTCCGTTGTTCAATGCAGCCGAACTACCTGCGCGCTGTTCTGCGTGGATGAACATTCGAATCTTCTTATAAGAACGCATATCCAGATTACCTGTTGTCTTAAATGCTGCACGTGAATCACCGTCTTCCAAATCACATACACGCATAGCCAACGATTGCTCATTTAAACGAACCAAGGTTGCACTCTGAACGTTCTGTTCACGATCAATTCCCGGAGGTAATACATAATTCACAGGAACACGATTACCATTTTCTTCAATGTTTACGGCCGCTAAGTCAAACTGCGTGTTGCTTTGTCCATTGGAAATATATTCGCCCGGATGCAATAACGAATACTGATATTTACGCCAATCGCTTCGCACCAACTCCAATCGCGCAAAACGCATCACCACCGGTTTATCCACGTTGTAGAAATACATACGAATAAAACGAATGGAGTTAAAGTTCTCGATGTTACCCACTTTCGTTGTATACGAACGCACCGGAATACGTAACTGATACCATGTGATTGGGCGCGTACGTCCGTCTTTCGTCGGAACAGTTGTTTGATACACGTCAGTGATAAAGTTATTTCCCACGTTAGTAGCATTAATATCATTCGGTGTCAACTTCACACGATATTCAAAATATGCTTCCGTTTCATTTAACGTATTGTCACGATTAATATCTTCCTGATTCGGAAGTGTTGTTGCTTGCGTTGGATAGTCTTCGGTGAAACCATCGTCGTTCGGTTGGCCAGTTGAAGGTGAGTTTCCATCAGGGCCGTTGAACATTTTATAACGTTCCAAAATTGGCTTGGACTGGTTATCGTAATCAGTACCGCGGTAATAATGATAGTTATCTCCGGCTGGATCTTTCACAGCATTCTGGTAAGCTTGTGATGCAGAACCGTGCAATGTTAAAATCGTATCCAGATAAAATTTGAAGAACGTTGTTTCGTCGTTATCACCAAGACCATCCAAACCAACGTCTTGTAATTTTCGTTTCTCAATGTCGTTATCGAACGCATTTACAATCGATTGAACAACGGGAACTCTTCCCCACGCTGTAGTGTCTACAAGAGATAAATCGGATGTTGTTGGAAGTCCGTTTTCAAATGCATTGCGCGAATCTTTTAATACATCTTCCGAAATGTTTCCAAGATTGATTACAAATTCACCGGTCGTGTTTTGATCTTGTGGAGCAACATCTTCATTATATGGGTCCATCACCCAAATTTGAATGAATTCTATGTTCGCTGCTTCAAAGTCGTTGGTTTCAATTCGGCGCATGATACCACCCCAACGTCCTGCCGGATTATTCAGCAAACCATTGTTAGCAATACCTGCCGAGAATGCAGTTGGTCGTGCATCGAAATTATAAGGACCACGTTCCGAAGGATAATACGCTAAATCCAACATCGAAACGTTCAACGGTTGTCCGTTTGGTGGTTGCTTATTCGGAAATACTTCTGTTTCCAAAACTTCACGCACACGGTGATTCGATTGATCGGCAGTGGTAACGTGACCCGGCTTCAAGTTATTATCCGGACGTAAGAACAACGGGTCAATAACATACCACGCCAGTTTCGCACGATTCAAACCGGACACGACACTATCCTGAGACGCTTCAGGGAAACGACTAGGTTGACCTTGAGGCACTGATGCCAATGACCAACCTTGTGGAGCACGAATGTCAATCGCACTTTGTGTTCCTTCAAAATCGTCGATGTATGAATTACCGTTTTTACCGATTGCTTTGTTGTGACCGGGAACCAAGTATGCAAATTCACCTTGCACAGTGATCGAGGAAGGCGCTTTCGTTTCAATCAACGGCAGCTTATCTACCATGCGCGTTAAGAAAGGAGCTTCCGTTCTATAGTTCACATCAAAGCCCCAGATCGTGTTACTCATCGGCTCATCACCAATGTTGATCTTTTGTGTAATCGGGCGCTCCGTTAAATTCATTACTGTTGCGCCCACCGTGAAGTCGCGATTGACACGATAATCGAAATGCGCGCCCCACAACGTTTTCGCTTGTATTGCAAACAATGAATTACTCTCCAGGGAAATTTTAATCGGCACTCCGGAATTCAAAATACTTTCATTAATAATCTTCACGCGACCTAACGTGTAATCCACTGTGTAGTCCACGTTCTCTGTGAGTGGCGCACCACCGGCAGTTACCATTACCGATCCTTGTGGAATATTCACCGCATTCAGGGAGATATCGGAACTGGACGAAGATTTATATGTTCCCTTTAACTTAAAGCGGTTCTTTCCCGCGAACGTAGTTTGTGCTACAATCTTTGTAGAGTCGTACAACTGCGGATAAGCGTATTTCTGATAGAGCAACGTGTCGTTCCCAAGTTGCGGATACAACCATTCGCCGAAAGGTTGCGTCACCGGAAATATCACTCTTCCGTTGGCAGCAATGATGGTTAACTTATCAATGAAATCGAATTGTCCATCCGGAGAAGGTTGCTGCTGTTGGTTCAGCTTATCCAGATTCATAACCTGAATCAAGGGCTTTCCGTTGATCGGACCCTCCGGAATAAACGGCACATCTGTTCCGGTAGATGGGTTATTGTACCAAACCTGCAATTGAAAGTCTTGCGGATTCACCTGATACGCACCGATGGAGTACACATTCTTCATCATCAAGTCCCAGGTTTTGTAAGGAACCCGCTGCGAATTGAAACTCACCTTCGGAACGTTGTTGGTACTCTTCAACATTTTCACAATTAACGCGTCCTGACCGTTTGTGAAATCGGTAGAAAATTCTCCTACCTGATACACTTGTCCATTCAGCGTGTATTGATAAGACACTGCAACAACCTCATCAAAGTTTAGTCCCTGGTTCAACGATACGTAACCCAGACGCTCGTTGTACGTATATTCTGTAGGCAATAATTTACGCGCGTTGTTCACACGCTCGTAGTTGATTGCTTGGGTAAAGCCTTGTGAAATATATCCTGACAATGAGGTTTGTAACGGTGTATTAATATCGCGAATGCCTGGAGTTGCCACCATCTGCGAATACAAATCGTTTACATCATTATCCGGAATTTGAGGATGTGTAGGGTTGTTGCTGATGAATGATGTACCAACACTTTCCAACATGCCATCGGGTTCACCAATGTCACTAAGCGCGACAATGTTTCTTGTATTGTCAACAGCACCGGTCCTGTTCGTTACCCATACTTCAATTCGTGTTACAAAAACACCTGAATTGATAACTGGGAAATTTGCCAAGGCGGTGTTGTAATTATTGAAAAAATACTGCGAAAGGAAGAAGTGTTTGTTTTGTTCGTAGTTGTCCGCTGTTACTTCAAAAGTGCTAACCTGGGCGCCTCCCGTAACATTTACCTCAGACTTCTTACCACGCTCTTGCGAAACAATTGTCGTTGCCGTTAATCGACCAAACTGCATTTGTGTTTTAATACCAAACAACGTCTGACTTCCCGTGATCAATGAAGTGTTCAAACCGAAGTTTACGTTACCTGCTTCGATCTTCTTGATAATTTCATCTTCGAAACCGGTGTATTCCAGCTTCATCTGATTTTCAAATTCAAATGTGGATTCGGTGTTGTAGTTGGTAGTCAACTTCAATTTCTCGCCAATCTTACCGACAACGTTCAACTGAATTTTTTCATCGAAATCAAATGTTGCAATGCGTCGCTGACGTTCAGGCAATGCTGGATTGTTGGTTTTGTTAACGTTAACACCAAATATCAATTCTGCGGAACCTTGAGGACGAATGTCTATCGTGCCTCCACCAAAAATGCGGTCGAATCCTTCGCTGTTGATTTTAATCGGTGATAACAAACTTTTACCGCCTCTGCCCTGACTTTCACTTTCCGCGTGCTCCCGCTGTTTCCAGTATTCGCGCACGGACTTTTTCATGTCGTAATACAAATACTCTTCGAAAGTCATGTACGATGAAGGGCGATACATCAAGCCATTATTCCCCAATGTTTGATCCACCAGATAAACATTGCTATCCGGATTGTAGGTAACATTAGTTTTAATATTCGATGGATCTTCCAGCTTCAGATTGCCACTGTTGCTGTAATGCAAAGGATCGAGATACGAATTGTCATTAAACGGATATGCCAGTGTATCTACCGCAGGTGTATCGTTACCGCCAACGAGACCACGCTGACCTTTGTAAACGCGTGCATCGCTGTTCATTACCGTAGAAAACAGACTTACGCCTGCTACGACAATAACGAGATATTTGACTAAGCGATTCACGATACGACTATAGATTCTTTAATGCCAGTTTAATTAAATGTTCTACCGACACCACATTGCCCTCTGCTTTTAAGGATTTCTCGACAGCCTTCTCTGCCATATTCCGCGCAAAGCCGAGCATTACCAGCGCGGATAACGCTTCTTCACGCAATTTATTGTCTCCGGCAAACATTTGTACCGGCAACGCGCCGTCTTGTTTGCCCAATTTGCCTTTTAAATCAACGATGATGCGTTGTGCAGACTTCTCGCCAATGCCCTTCACGCCCTTCAACACCGCAACATTTCCGGTTTGAATAGCCTGTTCAATTTCTCCGGCTGACAACGATGATAAGATCATGCGCGCTGTTCCCGGTCCTACGCCCGATACAGAAATCAACTGACGAAAAATTTCACGTTCAGCTTCATCTGCAAATCCGTACAACACCATCGCGTCTTCACGAACTGCCAGATGCACATATAACTTACAGTTTTCTTCATCTCCCAGTTTGGTAAACGTATTCAACGAAATGTTCAACAAATAGCCAACACCGGCGCATTCAATCACTGCGTAGGTAGGCGTCTTCACCGCTAACTTTCCTTGAAAATGGTTGTACATGCTTACCCTTTGGAAGATTGAGCGTCAACTACAGAAATAGTGACCATGTTTACAATTTCTCTAACGGAACTGCCTAGTTGCAGCACATGCACCGGCTTGCGTAAGCCCAACAATACGGGACCAATGGCCTCGGCATTTCCCAATTCCTGCATCAACTTATAAGAAATATTGCCCGATGCCAGATTCGGGAAAATCAAGGTGTTCACCTTTTTCCCTACCAATTCACTGAATGGGAATTGCTCTTTCAAAAGATCATTATTAAGTGCGAAATTTCCTTGCATTTCTCCGTCTACAATTAGTCCCGGATAATCACGGTGCAAAATAGACACGGCCTCGGCAACCTTTTCCGGGATTTCACCTTGTGCAGATCCAAAATTGGAATACGACAACAATGCGATTCGCGGAACGATATTAAACCTTCTAACGGCTTGTGCTGTTAACACTGTAATATCCACCAGCTCCTGTGCTGTGGGATCTACATTCATAGTCGTATCTGCAAAGAAAAAGTTGCCTTGCTTGGTAGACATGATGTACATTCCCGCTACACGATTTACACCTTCCTGAACGCCAATACATTGCAATGCGGGCTTAATCGGCACACCGTAACGACGAGTCAATCCGGAAATCATCGCATCGGCCATACCCGTCTCTACCATCATGGCACCGAAATAATTTCGATCCTGCATGACGCGTTTCGATTCATACTGCGTGAAACCGCGACGCTTGCGCTTTTGGAAAAACATTTCGGCAAAACGTAGACGATTTTCCTCCTGTGACGCATCCCGTGGATCGATCACTGTAGTATCTCCTAAATCCAGATTGTGCTCCTGAATGAGGCGTTCTATTTTTGTTTTATCGCCAAGCAAAATGGGCTTAGCAATGCCTTCTTCACGCACCAATTGCGCCGCTTTCAAAATCTTGTAGGTATCTGCCTCAGCAAATACAACGCGCTTAGGATTCTGCTTCGCCTTTGTAACCAGGCCACGCATCAACTTGTTATCTAAACCAAGTCGATTATTCAATTCTGTTTTATACGCTTCCCAATCGGTAATACTTTTTCTTGCCACACCCGACTCCATGGCCGCTTTAGCAACAGCAGGGGCAACTGTCGAAATCAATCGGGAGTCGATAGGTTTCGGAATAATGTAGGTTGGTCCAAACGATAAGTTACGTGTATCGTAAGCCAAGTTGACATCATCAGGAACCGGCTCTTTCGCAAGTTGAGCAATTGCATACGCTGCAGCCAATTTCATGGCTTCATTAATTTGCGTTGCACGAACATCTAAAGCTCCACGGAAGATGAAAGGAAATCCTAAGACATTATTCACCTGATTAGGATGATCAGAACGTCCGGTTGCCATGATAATATCCGGGCGCGCAGCAATCGCTGTATCGTACGAAATTTCAGGATCAGGATTAGCCAGCGCAAATACAACAGGACGATCAGCCATTGAACGCACCATGTCGGCATTCACCACATTACCCTTTGACAATCCCACGAACACGTCCGCACCTTTCATCGCATCTTCCAACGTGGTAATACCTTTCGATGGACGTGCGAAATACTTTTTATTTTCATCAAGATCATCGCGCTCCGTTGACAGCACTCCTTTGCTATCGAGCATAGTAATGTTCGAGCGTTTTACACCAACAGCTTCGTACATCTTCGCACAAGAAATAGCCGATGCTCCTGCACCGTTCACTACCAACTTCACATCTTCCAGTTTCTTCCCGGCAAGTTCACACGCATTAATCAAGGCAGCAGAAGAAATAATGGCAGTACCGTGCTGATCATCGTGCATCAACGGAATATCCAGTTCCTCTTTAAGGCGACGCTCTATTTCAAAGCACTCCGGAGCTTTTATGTCTTCCAGATTAATACCGCCGAAAGTTGGAGCAATCGCTTTAACCGTAGTGATAAAGGTTTCGATGTCTTTGGTATCCACTTCAATATCGAACACGTCAATATCAGCGTAAATTTTGAAGAGCATTCCCTTTCCTTCCATCACCGGCTTTGATGCTAATGCACCGATATCACCAA
Organism: uncultured Flavobacteriales bacterium; assembly: GCA_937974275.1. GTDB lineage: Bacteria > Bacteroidota > Bacteroidia > Palsa-965 > Palsa-965. The sequence continues at coordinate 59,706 of CALJIF010000040.1, read as the reverse complement.
GTCCCAACACCGCAGTACCATTGGATATAACGGCTACCAAATTTCCTTTTGAGGTGTACTTGTAAGCATCTTCAGGATTTTTCTCGATGTCCAAACAAGGCTCCGCAACACCCGGCGAATAAGCCAGTGTTAAATCTCGTTGCGAACTATATGGTTTTGTTGGAACAACTTCGATTTTTCCCGGTCTGCCCTGCGAATGGTAATCCAGCGCATCCTGCTTTCGAAATTTTGCCATAACTGAAATTCTATTTTAATACTTGGTATTACACCGCGTTTTTAAAAAAGCGGAACGACGAAGGTAATGATATTATAAGTACGATTGGCGGGTTTTTTGGTGCCAAAATTGGCCTTATTTTAGCCCTACAAATAAGCTTCCATTGAGTAGTTCGAAACCCAAAATTGTTGTTTTCTCCGGCGCAGGAATTAGTGCCGAAAGTGGCATTAGTACTTTTCGGGATAGTGGCGGTTTATGGGAAAAATACGATGTCCGGGATGTCGCCACACCGGAAGCCTGGAGAAAAAATCCGGATCTGGTTTTAGAATTTTACAATCAACGCCGTAAACAGGTTATTGAAGCACAACCTAATGCTGCTCATTTTGCAATTGCTGAACTGGAAAAACGTTACGAAACCCTTGTCATTACGCAGAATGTAGATGATCTTCATGAACGCGCAGGGACTAAAAACATCCTGCATCTGCATGGTGAAATTCGAAAGGTTAGGAGTACACTTCAACCTTCTTTGGTTTATCCGCTTGAAGGATGGGAATTGAAAAAAGGTGATTGTTGTGAATTAGGCTCTCAGTTACGACCGCACATTGTATGGTTTGGCGAGAGTGTTCCCGAAATGGATCATGCCGTGCATTTGGTTCAAGATTGTGACGTCTTGTTAATCGTAGGAACGTCTCTCAATGTTTACCCGGCTGCCGGACTAGTGCATGAAGTACCTGCGTTTTCACACAAGTTTCTGATTGATCCTCAAGACGTCTCGGTTTCAGGAATCAAAAACCTAAAGATCATCAAAACTTCTGCTGTTCGCGGTGTACCGGAAGCAATAGCGGAAATTGAAAAATTATGGACATAAAAAAAGCGGCTTTAAAGCCGCTTTTCTTTTGAACATTATTTTCTATCGTGTAATCATTACTCGTCGTGTAGCCAACTGCTTTCCATTAGACACTAACGTGCAGAAGTATACTCCTTGCTCCAAATCTGAAACATCAAAACGCATCGTGCCTTCCAAAGTGTTCACGTCCATTTCACGAACTTTTGAACCCAACATGTTGTACATTACCATCTTAGTATTGGTAACACCCGCGTTTCCAACTTTAAAATCAATGCTAAATACCGCGCTTGCAGGGTTCGGCATCGGATTCGAAATGCTAGGTTTCACATTAGCAAGATTGTTAACACCAACGCCTGTAGCCAGCATGTAAACAATCTCGAAATATGCCGTGTCGCTTGCGTTATTCACGTTAAACACGGTATAACGTACACGCGCCATTCCTGTACCCGCAGTTGCACCTGTATTGAATTCAGGCTTCAGCAAGAAATTTCCACCGCCCGCAGACATTGGGATTGTAGCCGGTGTAACAAAAGTTCCGGGAGAGTAGCAATTCTGATCTGTACAGAACCAAGCCGTTCCGGCAGCATCATGCATCTGCAATTCAGTTTTTCGAACCTTTGTAGTTACTGCAGATCCGGTATTGTTGTACACTGTAAAGTATTCGCTTAACGTATACGAATTACTGCTCGCGTCGGTAATAGGAACCCAGAATGTCAATGTCTGACCGCTCGTAACAGCGCCTAACTCCTGGTGTACAATGGTGAAGCTGCTCTGAGCGTTCATCAACCCTGCTGTTCCAATCGCAGCAATGGCAAGTAAAAATTTTTTCATATGATTAGTTCTTAATTTTAAAGTCGATTAAACAAATCTAACTATTACGATTTCAAAAAGCAACTACCTAACTCGCTTTAATTCTCGTTATGTAGTTTACTGCGTCACAAAATTGAGAAAACGTTCTATTGGGAACTTGTACAATTTTAACCGTTTATTGACGGTGATTAACTTTTCATGAGGAAAACGGCATTTTTTCGGCGGGAATTTGCATTTACTGACTAATTTCACAACAATGATCACAAAAACAAGTTAAAAAAAGCATAGTATTACACTTTGGCGAGCCGTAATCTTGGCGCGGCTTTTGCTTCTTAAATACAAAACAATCATTATGAAAAAGATTAGTACCCTTACTCTGCTCGTAGTATTTGCATTTACTGCTGTTGCGTTTCGTATTCAGGATCCGGCGCAAAAACTACCGGCTGTTGACGTAAAAACACTGGACGGTAAAACAGTCAACACATCTACATTTGCTAACGACGGAAAGCCGATTATTATCAGCTTTTGGGCGATGTGGTGTGCGCCGTGCAAAAAAGAACTTAACGCTATCGCAGAAGTATACGCAGACTGGCAAGCTGAAACAGGCGTGAAGCTTATTGCTATTTCCATTGATGATGCTCGTAATTCTCCTAAAGTAAAACCATACACAGAGTCAATGTCCTGGGAGTATGAAGTATATCTTGACGAAAACCAGGATTTGAAACGTGCACTTAATGTGAACATGGTACCTCACACTTTTGTGCTGAATGGCAAAGGTGAAATTGTTTACCAAAGCACTGCATACGTAGAAGGCGGCGAAAAACATTTGCTTGAAGTGGTGCGCAAAGTGGCTAAAGGTGAAAAGCCCGAATAATTGACATATCAATAAAACGCTATAGTGAATAAAATTTTTGTTGTGCTTGCCGGCGCTTGCTTGCTTGGCGGCGGAATTCAGGCTCAGAGTCCCAACATGGGACAGATTTCGGGAAACTTTCAGATAGACTCTCGCTATTTGTTTCCTGATACGTTAATTAACGCCCCGAACGTTCCGGAAAAAGGTGTTTTGAACGGGTGGGGACAACTTAATTACGTCAATGGCAAGTTCTCTGCCGGTGTGCGTTACGAAGCATTCATGAATCCAACTCCGGACATCGACCCTCGATATAAAGGACAAGGATTTCCATATCGTTTTGCTTCGTATAAAGGAGAGCAATTGGAAATTCGCCTCGGGAATTGTTACGATCAATTTGGAAGTGGATTAATATTCCGTGCATACGAAGATCGTGGCTTGGTATGGGATAACTCTATTGACGGATTTCAGGCGCGATTCACTCCACGTAAAGGAATTTACCTTAAAGGAATCTGGGGAAAGCAACGCGCATTCTGGACGCAAAGTGCAGGTATTGTGCGTGGTTTCGACGGTGAAATAAACATTAATGAAGCGTTGGATTCACTAACAAAAAATTGGGATGCCCGAATTATTCTGGGCGGAAGCTTTGTAAGCCGTTATCAAATTGATCAGGATCCGACTTACGAATTACCTGTCAATGTAGGAACGTGGGCCGCACGAGCGAATATAATGTGGAAGCGGTTTTCGTTATACGCCGAATACGGATATAAAATTAATGATCCACAAGACGGATTCAAGATCAACAACAAATACGTTTACAAACCCGGACAAGCGTTGTATTTATCTGCAACCTATTCACAAAAAGGTTTGGGAGTGATCTTATCTGCAAAGCACATTGACAATTTTTCCTTCCGTTCCGACCGCACAGCAACAGGAACTGCAATGTTCATCAACTACCTACCTGCGTTGACAAAGCAACATACTTATATTCTTGCGGCTTATTATCCTTATGCTACGCAAGCTAATGGTGAAGTTGGTGCGCAGGCCGAGGTTACCTACAAAATCAAAAAAGGAACGAAATTGGGTGGTAAATACGGCACCAACGTGCAATTCAATTATTCGGTGGCGCATGCATTGGATACAGTGTCATTAAACGACACCGTACGTCTCATGGGCTACACCACCAAAATGGGACGTTGGGGCGATTCATTATTCTTCCAGGATATCAACATCGAGATCAATCGCAAGATCAATCAGAAACTAAAACTGAATCTCGTTTATACCTTCTTGCGTTACAACAAAAACGTGATCGAAGGAAAAGCCAACTATCCGATTATTGACGCTCATACAGCTGTTGTTGATGTCATCTGGAAAATCAACGACAAATTCACGTTGCGTTCTGATGCTGAACATATGTTCGTTACAACGTCTGATGATAACTATTTTACGCATAGTTCACATGGCAGTGTAGTTGACTTTGGCCACTGGGTTGCACTTACCGAAGAACTTACGATAGGAGAACATTGGTATGTTGCCGTAATGGATCAATATAATTACGGTAATTACGAAAGCATTCGTCGTATTCACTATATCAACGGACAAGTTGGTTATATGCGCAACACCACACGAATCGTTGTTGGGTATGGTAAACAACGTGCAGGTATTTTCTGTGTGGGCGGTGTGTGCCGATTTGTTCCTGCTTCGAATGGATTTACACTTTCCATTACGAGCGCATTTTAATTGTATTTCTTAACTTAAGGGTGATGAAAAACTTTATAATCCTTTCAGCGTTATCTGTTTTCGCAATAAGTTGCGATTACGTGAGTGCGCCCGTTACTGTTGCCGGCCCGGGGCCGATTGGTGGAGATACGCTGCAACGTACAGCACTAATTGAAGAATTTACAGGACATACTTGTTCCAATTGTGCCGCTGCTGCAGGTACAGTAGAAAGCATCATCAACGCGTATCCGGAAAAAGTTGTTGCCATTGCAATTCACCATGGATGGTTTGCGGAACCGTGCCCTCCACACCCACTGCCTAATGGAGCACCTCAAGGTTCGTTCAACCTTGATTTACGTTGCCCTGAAGCTGCGGCATATGAAACCGTTTATTCCTTGGCCGGTGCACCGCCTGTTGCTATGGTAAACCGTTTGGGTTATCCCAACAATCATGGAAAATCACAAGGCGCTTGGGCGGGTTTGGTGGATAGTTTAATTAATGCAACGCCTCAGGTTTGGTTAAAAATTAATCACACGTACAACGCTACAACACGCGAACTGAATGTAAACGTAGATGGACAATTTCTTCAAACCTTAACCGGCGATTACAACATTGTTTTGATGCTTACCGAATCATCTATCGTCGGATGGCAGGTTGACGGATCGAACTACTTAAACAATTTTGAATTTAAACATGTATTGAGAACATGCCTCAACACTCCGGGATCAATCATCGGCTCATCCGTTGCAACGGGTACAACTGCTGCAGGAACAGCATTTAATTATACATTACCTGCACCATACACTATGCCTGCTAATTTCGATCCCGCACATTGCGAAATTGTTGCATACGTATATGAAACGAATACGAAAGAAGCTATTCAAGCCGTCTCGAAACACGTAGAATAATTTTACGTACTTCCATATCACACGCATTAGTGGTACTTTTAAACCATGAGATGCTGGTTCTTCATTCTATGTTGCTTCGTAACAATCGCAAACGTTGTTGCGCAACGTACATTCCGCGCAGGAGTTCAGGCGGGAATTAATGGTTGTCAAATTCACGGTGATTCGTACTCCGGTTTTAATGCGGCAGGGCCTGTTGCAGGCGTGAGCATTGCAGTGAACCCTGATAAAAAACTGTATTGGTTATTGGAGTTTCAATATTCCATGAAAGGAAGTCGTAAAATCGCATATCCGGAAAAAGGAGATTACGATGCATTCCAACTTCGACTGAATTATGTTGAACTTCCCTTACTAGTGCGTTATCAGTACAAAGACATTTACTTCCAGGCGGGATGGTCGTTTGGAGTTCTCGCAAAAGTTCGTGAATGGGATGATTTTGGCGAAGTCCCTCCACGTGATTTTCAACGACTGGAACATGCTTCGATACTGGGAATTGGTTATCAAATCAACGAGTTGTGGGCAGTTGATATACGTATGGTGAACTCGATGTTGCCCATTAAAAAATTTGCAGTACCGTTATATTACCAAAACAGATTACACAACTTATTCAATCGTGGCATGTACAACAATATCTTAGGATTAACTGTAACCTATCGTTTACCGGGCAGAAGCGGGGAATAAACATATCATGCAACAAGATGTTATACTAACATGAAAAGCAGAATTCAGATTGCTGTTGCTGTGACAGGTGCAAGTGGTTCTATTTATGCAGAGCAGCTCTTGCGAAAACTGTCAAAGTTGATTAACGATCCTTCGTCAGTTGCCGTAGTGATGAGTGATAACGCCAAGTTGGTGTGGCAAACAGAACGTGGCAATGAGTCGTTCAAAGATTTGCCATTTCGTATTTACGATAAAAAAGATTTCATGTCTCCCATTGCATCGGGTTCTTCCGGATGTCAGACGATGGTTATTTGCCCTTGCAGTATGGGAACATTGGGACGAATAGCATCAGGGATTTCTGATGATTTGATCACCCGAGGCGCAGACGTGTGTTTGAAAGAACGTCGTCGTCTGATATTGGTGACACGAGAAACACCGTTAAATCTAATTCACATCAACAACATGAAAACGGTGACAGAAGCCGGTGGAATTATTTTACCTGCATCTCCTTCATTTTACAGCAATCCGGTTGATCTTGAAGCAGCAACAATGACTGTTGTGGATCGCATTATCGACATGTGCGGCATTCATCAGGATTCCTATCGTTGGGGACAAGAATCTTAAAATTTCATAAGAATACAATTTCTACCACGTTTTAGGCGATTATAGTATTGTAGAATCGTTCAACACGTTTTATATTAGTGTGTGATCATGAATTGATCGTGTTGTAACTCTTAAATGTTAAGGAGGAAGTATGTTGGAGTTTAGTAAACACATTTTGAAAAGCGTAAGTTTCGACCGCGCTTTGTTTCATAAAGAATTACTGAAAACATTGAAGCGTTTGAAACCTGACGAAGCAATGTTGTTGCATGCATGGGCTATTGCAACATTTGGTCACATGTACGGTGACGTTATTCGTGAGGCATATAACAACTTCACGAAGATGTAACGAAACGTAAATTGCGTTTCAATCCTTCAAACTTAGTTCGTTTTACTGCAGACCTTCGGAACAACTGCTGATACAGTTCTTCCGACAGATCTTCCCATTCACTTTTGCTCAGATTTAAAAGTTGTGGATGCGGCTGAAATCGCGGCTCGTCATGTTGTTTGGCGAATCTGTTCCATGGACAAACATCCTGACAAATGTCGCAACCGAAAATCCAATTATTAAATTTTCCTTTCTCACTTTCAGGAATTGCACCTTTCAGCTCTATAGTGAAATACGAAATGCACTTACTGCCATCCACAACATACGGTTCACTGATGGCGTCAGTTGGACACGCATCAATACATTTGGTGCAAGTGCCGCAAAAATCTTCAATAGCCCCATCAGGCTCCAGTTCCATATCCACAATAGCTTCCGCAATAAAGAAAAACGAACCACTGTGACGTGTGATTAGATTCGAGTTTTTACCGACCCAACCCAATCCTGATTTCTTCGCCCACACTTTATCCATTACCGGCGCAGAATCAACAAAAACGCGTCCTTCAACGTGTTCACCAATACGCTCCTTTAATGTTGCGATAAATGATTTCAACTTATCCTTGATCACATGGTGATAATCTTCACCATACGCGTATGTAGAAATTTTTGGAGAATCGGCGTCACTGTTTCGTTCTGACGTGAAGTAATTAAACAACAATGAAATTACCGACTTCGCTCCGGGCACCAGCAAGGCAGGATTTAAACGCATATCGTAATGCGCCTCCATCCATTTCATTTCTCCGTGTTTGTTGGTACTCAACCATTGATCCAGCCGTGGTGCTTCTTCTTCAAGAAACTCAACTTTCGAAATGCCGCAATAATCGAAGCCGTGCTCACGGGCAATCAGCTTCACTAGTGCACTTCTCGACGATAAGTCCATGACTATTATTCTTCGAATAAGGAACCTTTAGTAAATCCGGAAATGCGCCCTAAGTGCTTATATGCCTGTTCCGTAGCCTGACGACCGCGTGGTGTGCGAATCAAATATCCTTCTTGTATCAAAAATGGTTCGTACACTTCTTCTATTGTTCCGGCCTCTTCACCAACAGCAGTAGAAATCGTTGTTACACCAACGGGGCCACCTTTGAACTTATCGATAATCGCGGTTAGTATTCGTAAATCCATTTCATCCAAACCGTTCTGATCTACATTTAACGCCTGCAACGCATATTTGGATATTTCAAGATCAATAACTCCGGTGCCTTTTATCTGCGCAAAATCTCGGACACGACGCAATAATGCATTTGCAATTCGTGGTGTCCCTCTGCTGCGTCGGGCAATTTCCTGAGCGGCTTCTTCTTCAATTGGAACGTTCAGAATTCCGGCAGAACGCACCACGATCTTCTTCAACAACGCTGCATTATAATAATTCAATCGTGAGGTAATTCCGAAACGTGCACGTAATGGAGCAGTAAGCAAACCGCTTCTGGTTGTTGCGCCTACCAATGTAAATGGATTCAAATTAATCTGAACAGTCCTTGCACTCGGACCCGAATCTAACATGATGTCGATTCGATAATCCTCCATCGCGGAGTATAAATACTCTTCCACAACAGGACTTAATCGATGAATCTCATCAATAAATAAAACATCGTATTGTTCCAGATTCGTCAGCAAGCCAGCTAAATCACCCGGCTTATCCAACACGGGCCCTGATGTGGTTTTCATGTTTACCCCTAATTCCTGCGCAACAATATTGGCCAATGTAGTTTTTCCTAATCCCGGAGGGCCATGAAGCAAAACATGATCCAATGCCTCGCCTCGCTGCTTAGCAGCCTGAACGAAAATTCGCAAATTTTCCACCACCGATTCTTGTCCCGTAAAATCTTCAAACTCCTGCGGTCGCAAAAGCTTTTCTATTTCACGCTCTGCAGGGCTTAAATTTTCGCTATCAGGATTAAGATTCGGATTCGTACTCATACAAACAAAGGTAACACTACACCATCTATTTATAATCCGTAAGGCAAGCGTTTGTTCGGGAATAATGCATAAAATACTTCGGTCCAGTTGATCGTGAAATAAAATGCATACATAGGTGAAGTTAAGCGTTGTTGAAATCTGTTCTCCGAAATAAACATGACACGATAACCCAGGTCAGCTCCCAATCCCGCCCAGGGTGTAAGTTTAAATTGCAGTGAACAACCGGGCTCATAAGCCCATAAATTCTCTCGCGTTGTTTCCAACTCGAACGATTGTCGCTCGTACACGTTCCAAATTTTGCCCCAACCAATTTGTACAGGAATTACAATGAGCTTCCACCAACGACTTTCGAAGTACGTATAGCGCGCGTACAATCCTCCATACTTAAATCGCAATTCACCAACCACAGTATCGCCCTCTCCTAATGCTATCGGTCTATATCGTTGTCCCTGATGCTGGTTATATCCCAATCCAAACTGCACTTTACCTCCAAATGTCACACCGGCTTTAACGGCCCAAACGTATGCCCTGCGCGCTTCAACAAATGTATTTCGTGAATCGTAATAAGCTGTAACGGATGGTTTACCGCGAAAGTAAGCGCGCATACTATCTGCCATTTGAGCTCGAAGAGTAATTGCTTGTGAGCACAATAGCAACATGAGTAATAAAGAAAAAGGTTGCCCACTGAGCAACCTTTTGTCTTTGTATTTCTTAGTGACCTCCGCCATCCACTTCACCTTCTTTAAGCGGCACTGTTTGTGGAATGAAATCTTCTTCTGTTCCCGGCTTACTGTAATCGTAAGGCCAACGGTGAACTTCCGGCAATGGACCAGGCCAGTTACCGTGAATATTTGCCATTGGTGTTGTCCACTCCAATGTATTCGCGTTCCAAGGATTCTGCTCAGACTTCGGACCACGGAAAATGCTGTAGAAGAAGTTAAACAAGAAGATACCCTGAGCCAATGCACCTAAGATTGCAAATACCGTGATTAATACGTTCAAATCTTGAAGGTTATCAAACATCGGGAATGCTGAGTTTTCGTAGTAACGACGTGGAACACCCGCCAATCCAAGGAAGTGCATCGGGAAGAATACACCGTAAGCACTGATGAATGTTAACCAGAAGTGCAAGTAACCCAAATTCTTGTTCATCTTACGCAAGAATAACTTCGGGAACCAATGATAAACACCTGCCAACATACCAAGAATAGCAGATACACCCATTACAATATGGAAGTGAGCTACAACGAAATAGGTATCGTGAAGGTTAATATCCAATGCCGAGTCTGCAAGAATGATACCTGTAACACCACCGGTAATGAACGTTGATACTAATCCGATAGCGAACAACATCGCAGGCGTAAATTGAATGTTACCCTTCCACAATGTAGTGATGTAGTTAAACGCTTTAACGGCTGAAGGAATCGCGATTAAAAGTGTAGTGAAAACGAACACCGAACCTAAGAATGGATTCATACCGGTTACATACATGTGGTGACCCCAAACGATGAACGATAAGAAACCGATAGCAAGGATAGATGTAATCATTGCGCGATAACCGAAGATTGGTTTACGTGCGTTTACTGAAATGATTTCAGACGTTAAACCTAACGCAGGAAGGATGATGATGTATACTTCCGGGTGACCAAGGAACCAGAATAAATGCTCGAACAATACTGGACTACCTCCGGTTTGAGTTAACGCTTCTCCACCAATGTAGATATCGGACAAATAGAAACTTGTTCCGAAGCTACGATCGAAGATCAACAACAAGGCTGCAGAGAATAACACAGGGAATGATAACACGCCAAGGATTGCAGTTACAAAGAACGCCCATACCGTAAGAGGAAGACGTGTCATTTTCAATCCTTTCGTACGGAAGTTTAATACCGTGATGATGTAGTTCAAACCACCTAACAAAGAAGATACAATGAAGAAAGACATTGAGACTAACCACAGTGTCATACCAACACCTGAACCCGGCATTGCTTTTTCCAATGCAGATAAAGGAGGATAAACTGTCCAACCACCGGATGCAGGTCCGCTTTCTACGAACAAGGAAATGGTCATTACCAAACTCGACAAGAAGAAGAACCAATAAGACAACATGTTCATGAAACCGGAAGCCATATCGCGTGCTCCGATTTGGTAAGGAATTAACAGGTTACTGAAAGTACCGGACAATCCGCCTGTCAATACCATAAATACCATGATCGTTCCGTGGATGGTTACCAAAGCCAAGTATGCATTCTGGTCGAGAATACCATCTTTGCCCCACTTGTCTCCCATTACCCAATTGATGAAGGCGAACTTCTCACCCGGCCATGCCAACTGTAAACGGAAAACAATAGACATAATCATCGCCAAACATGCCATAATCACCGCAGTGATCAAAAACTGTCTTGCAATGACCTTGTGGTCCATACTAAACACGTACTTCGAAATGAAGGACTCATTGTGCTCATGATCATCATGATGATCGTGGTGAGCGTGTGCATCATGCTCTAAAGACTGAGCGTGTAAGTCACTGTGGAGGTGCGTTTCAGCTGCCATAGTGTTTTTAATTTAGTTTTCCCTTCTTATCTAACCCTTCAGAACGGGAATTGGTTTAACAATTCAGTTATTTTTTTGCGTAATAAGGATTTCCATTAGAACCGGAAGCTTTAGTTGCTTCCATCCACTTCTGATATTCTGCCTTTTCTACAATCTTAATCGGCATCTGCATGTTGTAGTGCGCTGCACCGCAAATCTTGTTACACAACAACACGTAGTTAAACTCAGGATTCTTAGTGATCTCGCGCATCTTAGCGGTAGTGATCGTAGGTTTGAAGTGGAAATAAGTTTCCATACCCGGTACACAGTTCATCTGCGCGCGGAAGTGCGGGAAATATGCAGAGTGAATTACGTCGCGTGAGCGGAAACGGAAGTCAACTTCTTCACCAACCGGCAACACCAGAGTATCTTTCACGATAACGTCATCTGCCGCATTTTTGTCGGTTGAATCAACTCCTAATTCGTTTACTCCGTCAATCAACAAATAGTTGGACTTACCTAAAGTGTTGTCTTCGCCGCCATAACGTGCTTTCCAATTAAACTGCATTGAATACAATTCAACAACGCGAGTTCCTTTAGCAGCAGGTGATGTAGCATCATTCCACAACGTAATCCCGAAGAAAATAATGATGAACAACACAACAGCCGGAATACCGGTCCAGATCATTTCCAACTTGTTGTTGTGCGGATAAAACGTAGCACGTGCGCCATCACGACCGTAATATTTATAAGCCATGTAGAACAACAAGAAATTGGTCACGATTGCAACAACTGCAATAATGTACATGTTGAACTCCATGAGCCAATCTAACTCTACGCCATGCTCAGAAGCAGATACAGGTAACAACTTATCCTTGTATGCAAAGAAGTTCCATAAGCAGAAGATCAACAACCCGAAATACATCAGGATCATCAAACGGCCCTGCATACGGTTATCGCTTTCCGTTACGCGGTTAGGATCAACTCCTTTCAGCTTTCCGGATAATTCAACAACCCGCACGAGTTGCCAAATTGCTGCTGCAGCGAGAATGAGAATAATGTAAACTAGAAGTGACATATGTTATTCGTTTATGCTTATCAATACTCCGTGTCTTCCTAAAACAATTCTATTAAATGTGGTGATGTAATCCTTCTTCAGCCAACGCGTGGTTCTTACCAACGATCGGATATTTGGACAAACTCTTCAAAATCCAATACACGAAGAAGGACAAGAATGCCAGGAACATTCCGATTTCAATCATACCGATTCCCCAATTAGCACCAACTGTTCCCGGCATAACCAAAAGGAAAGTGTCGGTCCAGTGGAAGAAGAAAATCAACATACCCACGAACATGATGAACGACTTGTTACGCTTAGAATCGCGGGACATTAACACCAATAACGGGAAGATGAAATTTACCAACATGGTAATCCAGAACAATCCGCGGTAATCTTCCCAACGCTGTGCGTAGTACACCACTTCTTCAGGAATGTTAGAATACCAAATCAACATAAACTGAGAGAACCACAAGTATGTCCACAATACGCTCACTGCAAACATCCACTTACCTAAGTCGTGCACGTGGCTTGGGTTAACAAATTCCATTTGCCCGCGCGACTTCAAGTGAATCACCAACATGTTAAACACCACGATAGCGCCAATCCACCAACCGGCGAAGTTGTACCAACCAAACAATGTGCTGTACCAGTGCACGTCAATTGACATGATAACATCCCAAGACATTACTGAAGATGTAAAGCCAAAGAACACGAGGAAAATAGCAGCATTCTTCAGGTTAAGATTCCAGTTTGCAGTAGCATCTGCGAAGTTTGTTAATGAATCTTCCAACATGTTGCTCTTACGGATCCAACGCTGATACCAGATGTAACCTAAGAAAAACAGGATGATACGGCCGTAATAGAAGAAACGATTGAAGTAAGGAGCTTTATGTTGCAGGATATGATCATTCTCATAAGCGCTGCTGTCTTGCCAATGATACAAGTGATGCAGGTGGAAATCGCCGGCAACAATTACTACGAATATTACCACCAAACCGATCCATAAATAATCTGTTACGGCTGCAAAAATTCGCATGAACACAACACTCCAAGACGCCTGTGCTGCATACTGCATAGCGTAAAAAAACAATGCTGCTAATGAAATACCACCGAAGAAGTAACCATTCACCAACAAATTGGCCCACAAACGCTGACCCAATGTTCCGGTATGATCCTCATGACCTTCATGTCCACCGTGTTCCGGGGCATGCCACATGATGGCACCTACGATTAACATGACGATTCCTACTCCCAACAAAATCCAAAGATTTCGCTGCGCTTTCTGCGAGAAGTTGTAGGTAAGACTATTTGTATTGATGTGACCCATATCCTATTTCGAAAAATGTTGTCTTATTATGGTTACTTGCCGGCAATTTTTAAGCTGTCCGTTTTTGTACTATCTGCCGCAGGTTTTGCCAACTCCAGTTGGTAAGCCGACCATGCTGAACCGCCACGTCCTAAACGCTGCACGTACATCGCAACTTGCATACGCTCTTCAGGTGACAAGAAAAGAGCGTGCGAGCCCATGTTTCCTTTACCATGCGTAATAACCCAGTACACGTGACCTTCACTCAAATTATTTTCCTTGTGACGAGCGATGTAACTTGGCGGAACAGAAGCGTATTTGCCTGATTCAACCAACTTACCGTTACCATCACCTTTGTCACCGTGGCAATGTGAACAGTACACTTTGTATAAACCTTTGCCTTTTTCTTCGTTCTCATCGCTTTGTTTAATTCCAAAATTGGAATACGTCCAGAAACGAGCCGCGAGAGAATCACCTTGCAATGTGTTCGCGTAAGGGAATGCTACAAATCCGCGAGGAATTGAACCTTCCGCCGGCAACATGTTGCTCATGCTATCTTTAGCGTATGAACTTTCGTATGCCACGTTAGTTTCCGGAGAATTGGAACGGTACATATCCGGGAAATACTCGAATCCCGGGCTGTCCGGATTATCCTTTACACAGGAGGTTAACATTGCCATGCCGGCAAATGCCACAATACCCAGTGCGATCAGCGTTTTATTTGATGTCATCATTTTCTTTCGTGTCCGGATTGATTCAGATTACATTAACTTCTGTTGCTCCTGTTTCACGCAACATGGCAATAGCACGAGCTTCGTCTTCATCCTTAACCTCGATTTCCATTAAGAAATGGTCGTCTGTTGTTCTTGGATCAGGATTTTTAGGAGAAACACCCGGTAAATTCCAGTTACGCAAGAAGTAGGTTAACGCCATACCGTGCGCTGCGCAGAATACCGTTAACTCGAACGTCACCGGAATAAATGCAGGCCAGTTCATATAATAGTAAAAGCTAGGCTTTCCACCGATATCTGTAGGCCAATCGCTTACCATCATGTACCAAGTCATGAGGATAGCCAATGATGTTCCTGTTGCTCCGTAAATGAACGCGCAGATTGCGATACGCGTACGCTTCAATCCCATCGCCGGATCTAATCCGTGAATCGGGAATGGAGAAAACACGTCTTTAATTTTCAATCGTGCAGCACGTACTTTCTTTACGCCGTCGAGCAATAACTCTTCGTCGTTGTAAATGCCGTGGATGGTTTTTTTATGGGCTGCCATAACTTATAGTTTCAACTCCAATGATTAATGATGTGCCTGTGCTTTTTCTGCACGCTTGTTCTTATGATACTCGCTTGATGATTTTACAATCATCTTCAATTCACTTAATGCAATTACAGGGAACGCACGAGCAAACAATAAGAAGATGGTAAAGAACATTCCGATTGTTCCAACGAAAATGCCTACTTCTACCCATGTTGGATGATACATGGTCCAGTTAGAAGGCAAGAAGTCGCGGTGCAAAGAAGTAACGATAATTACGAAACGTTCGAACCACATACCGATGTTTACGATGATTGACAATACGAAAGTCGCCATCAAGTTGGTACGGATTTTCTTGAACCAGAACAACTGCGGAGAAATTACGTTACATGTCATCATACCCCAGTAACTCCACCAATAAGGTCCTGTTGCACGGTTCATGAAGGCATAACCTTCATATTCAACACCTGAATACCAGGAAATAAATAACTCTGACAAATACGCCACACCCACCATTGAACCGGTAAGCGTGATGATAATATTCATCATTTCGATGTGCTGAATGGTAATGTAATGTTCCAGATTCAAAACCTTACGCATGATCAACAATAGTGTTGCAACCATCGCGAAACCGGAGAAGATCGCACCCGCAACGAAGTAAGGAGGGAAAATCGTGGTGTGCCAACCCGGAAGTACGGATGTAGCAAAGTCCATGGATACGATAGAGTGTACAGAGAATACAAGTGGTGTTGAAAGTCCTGCGAGTACGAGAGAAACTTCCTCAAAACGCTGCCAGTCTTTTGCACGACCGCTCCAACCGAAGCTCAGGATGCGATAAATTTTCTCTTGCATTGGTTTTGCCTGCATCTTGAAACGATCGCGGATTGCACCGAAGTCAGGAATAAGACCGATGTACCAAAACACTAATGAAACCGTGAAATACGTTGATACCGCGAATACGTCCCACATCAAAGGTGAGTTGAAGTTTACCCACAATGAACCGAATTGGTTGGCGTGAGGGAACAGCCAGTAATCTAACCAAGGACGCCCGGTGTGCATGGTAACGAAAATCGCCGCGCACATTACCGCGAAGATGGTCATCGCTTCCGCAGAACGGTTGATTGCCATACGCCACTTCTGACGGAACAATAACAATACTGCAGAGATCAATGTTCCTGCGTGACCGATACCGATCCACCATACGAAGTTGGTGATATCCCATGCCCAACCTACAGTTTTGTTAGCACCCCACTGACCGATACCGGTTCCCAGTGTATATGCCAAACAGCCGAAGCCCCAGGCAAAGGTTAAAACTGCAATAGTGAACACAAGGTACCAATACTTGTTGGCCTTACCTTCAATCGGGCGCGCAATCTCGGCTGTGATATCGCTGTAGCTCTTGTTTCCAAGAATGAGCGGGTCCCTTAGCGGTGATTCGTGTTGCATATACTAGATTTAATTTTCTTAATGACTTTCAAATTACAAGTGAGCATTTTCATCTTCACGGTTCCAAACTTTCGTCATGTAGAACACGGAAGGTTTAACGCCAATTACTTCGAGTACTTCGTATTTTCTGCTATCCTGCTCCATTTCCGCAACCTTACTCTGCTGATCGTTCAAATCACCGAATGTAATTGCATTTGTAGGACAAGACTGAGCGCATGCAGTGTTGATTGAACCGTCCTTCGGACGAACTCTTGCTTTCTTCGCTTCCAACTTACCTGCCTGAATACGCTGAACGCACATTGAACACTTCTCCATAACACCGCGTGAACGCACTGTTACGTCAGGATTCAACACCATGCGACCTAAATCATCCTGAGCAGGGTTGATGTTTTTGAAGCGGTGATATTCAACGTAATTAAACCAGTTGAATCGACGTACTTTGTACGGACAGTTGTTCGCGCAGTAACGCGTTCCAACACAACGGTTGTAGGTCATCTGGTTCAAACCTTCGCTGCTATGATTGGTTGCCAATACAGGACATACCGTTTCACAAGGAGCGTGGTTACAGTGTTGACACATCAACGGCTGGAATACCACTTTCGGATTATCGAATGATGGGTTCTCCATGCTGCGATACATGGCCATAGTTCCCATTTCTCCGGTTTCTTCTACTTTCTCTTTTACAGTATCGCTGCTGAAGTAACGATCGATACGCATCCAGTGCATTTCGCGGCTCTTACGAACCTCTTCCTTACCAACTACAGAAACGTTGTTTTCAGCATTACATGCTACAACGCAAGCACCACAACCGATACATGCGTTCAAGTCGATCGCCAATGCCCACTGGTGGTTCGGACGCTCGAAATCATTCCACAACGTCACGTTCTCCACCATCTGCTCACCTTTGTATGTGTGCAATGTATTCAATGGATTTCCTGCACGGTCGTCCTTTTTGTATTCAGCTAACGTTGTTTCACGAATGATGTCTTTGTTACGACCCATCAACGTGTGGTGAGTTTGTGTTGCCGCAATCGGATGACGCTCACCCGTTGCGTCGCTGATTGCAACATCAAATACTTCGTATGACATCGTGCCATTGGCATTTAAGCCAACAGCAGGATAAATATTTTGACCCAGTGAATCGATTACTTCATTGTAACCTTTACGACCGTAACCCACTGCAATACCAACAGTACCGCGGGTTTGACCCGGCTGCGGCCACACAGGTAATTTCACTTCGTAACCATTCGCCTTGATAGAAACTACATCGAGTTCGTCTTCCATCTGATCGAAACGAACCATCATGCCTGAACCGTCTTCTACGCCGAACAATTTCTTTTCAGCGACATCAGCAGGATTCATGGTGATGTAGTTATCCCAAGTGATTTTAGAAATTGGATCCGGCATCTCCTGCAACCATGGGTTAGAAGATTGGTTTCCATTTCCAATACCGGTCTTTTGGTAAATTACTAACTCATACTTACCGCCTTTCGCAGCAGAAAGCTGACTCACTGCAGCATCCAATGTAATGGTGCCACCGGTGAAAGAAATGGTCTGCTCTCCCGAATTTGCAACAGCAACAACAGGCTCTGCAGTTGCAGTCGTATCGGTTGCAGGCTTAACAGCAGCAGGTTTTGGGTCTTCTACAACAGACGCAACGGCAGGTGCTAACACAACAACACCATCGTGTACGCTCTTATTCCAGAATGTTGCGAAATCCCCGAATCGACTGCGATTCAGAAAATTGTTCTTCCAGTAATTCGCGATGTATGTATGCCAATCGGTTTTATTTCCTGCCCATGTTAACAAGGATTCCTGCGCGTGACGTGTTTTAAACAACGGACGAATTGCAGGCTGCTGCAAGTTGTAATGATTTTTACGAGGATTGTGATCGTTCCAAGCTTCGAGATAGTAGTGATCCGGACATACGAAGTCGCACTTCGCTGCTGTCTCATCCATCCATCCTGCGAAAGAAATACGAGTTGCTAATTTGCCCATTGCAGCTTCGAAGCCCAAAGCTTTTGGAGCAGTCAATGCAGGATTGCTATTGTAGAAAATAACAGTATCAACTGCGCCGCTATTGATGTCTTCCACTAATTTAGCAACAGCAGTGTCATCACCTTGGTGTGTATAATCAGGAATATCTGTACGGATAGTTGAACCGTATGCACCGATCTTCTGGTTGATCTGATTCACTACCAACTGAACTGCAGGGTCGTTAGAACCGCACACTACAACAGCTTTTCCGTTAGCAGCCTTTAATGATTCCGCAACTTTTGCAACTTCTTTAGAAAGCACATTTGGAGCAGAAACGCCACCACCAACACCGGCCAACAAGCCCAACGCCACCTGACCCAGTTGAGAAGGTTTTACATTGAAACGTTCGTCGGCATTGGCACCGGTTAACGAAAGAATAGTTTCAAACTGATAATGCTTTGCCATTTCGCGCTTGTCCTTAGACACTTTGCGAACTTTAGAATATTGACGAGCATGTTCAATCGGAGAAATCCAGTTGGCCAGGAAATCAGCACCAAGGCTTACGATCACCTGAGCATTATCCAGACGATAGGTTGGAATCATCGCTGCACCGAACGTTGAAAGATTTGCTTTCAACATACCTGCATAAGAAATTGCATCATAAGTCACGTGACGTGTAGATGCATACTTTCCTTTGAATTCCGCAATTGCTTGTTTGGTAGAAGGAGAAATAATCGTTGATGAAACGATTGCAATTCCCTTAGCTTGTGCAAGACGCGCCTTGATCTTTTCGTCCGCATCTTCCCACTTCACTTCAGCATGACCGTTTCCGGATTTCATCATCGCGCCCTTCAAACGATTTGAATCGTAAAGGGACAATACTGAAGCCTGAACACGGGCATTTGTTGCACCCATGTTGATTGCATCAGGACTGTCGTTACCTTCAATTTTAATCGGACGACCCTCGCGTGTTTTTACCAATACGCTGCAATAATCATTGCCATCAAAATAAGTTGAAGCGTAATAGTTTGCAACGCCGGGAGTAATTTCTTCAGGACGGTTCACGTACGGCACCGCCTTAGTAACCGGAGCTTCACATGCTGCTAATGTTGCAGCAACTGTAGAGAAACCAAGAAACTTCAGGAAGTCACGACGGTTAGTCGAAGAATCTTCCATTGCCGACTTATTCCCGATGAACTCTTCAACAGGGATATACTCTGCAAACTCGCTGTCGTGTTTTTTAGAGAATTCCTTCTCGTTATTCAGCTGAGACAGGCCTTTCCAGTATTTCGTTTCGTTCGCCATATTTTGATGCGATCTGTATTCGGTTAAAAGAACTTTCAGTTTTTAGTAGTGACAACGAGCACATTCGATACCGCCCACCATAGACACAGTGATTGGTTGCCCTTTGTACTTTTCCTTCATTTTCGCGTGCAACTCGGTATAGTAACCGTTGTCTTCCATCGCCACGTTTGTTTCGCGGTGACAGTTGATACACCAGCCCATTGTTAACGGACGCTGTTGTTCAGCAACAGTCATTTCTTTCACGTTACCGTGACACGTTTCGCATTCCTGCTTACCCACAACAACGTGCTGCTGGTGGCTGAAATAAACGTGATCAGGAAGGACGTGCACTTTGTTCCAACGAATTGGCTTCTGAGGTTTTGTATACGCATTTGCTGCAGGATCAAAACCAACCGCTTCGTAAATCTTAGCGATCTCTTCTTTAGATCCCGGATTTGCGGTCTCGGAAATTACTTTGTGACAGTTCATACAAACATTCGCTGATGGAATACTTGCTGTCTTAGACTTTTCCACTGTGCTGTGGCAATACTTACAATCGATACCATTATCACCGGCGTGAATTTTGTGCGAGAAGTTAATCGGCTGTGATGGCTTGTAACCTTTCCATTCGCCCGGCTTCTCTTCGTGCGCATAAACACCAACATCTTTCAACATGTACCAACCGTTCACCACCAATCCACCTACAAGGAACAATCCGATCACTGCAACAGTGCGTTTATTTTCGTTCATCCACTTACGCGCTGCATCCAGGAAAGGAAGCGCAGGCTCGTCAGGACGACCTTCTTTTTCGTTAACCGCATTTTTCAAGTTGATTTTCGCGAAACGCAATACTGCGATAAGGATGATCAACAACACCAACACGATGATCAGCAAGAATGTGTTGTTCACAGGCTCCTGTTTTACTTCGGGACTAACAGGAACTGCAGCGCCACCACCCGCAGGTGCAGCAGGCGCATCTCCTTTGTCTGCATACGTCAAGATGGCATCGATCTCAGCATCGGACAAGCTACCGAAGTTGGTCATCACAGAGTTGTTGTACTCTTTGAAGATTTTGTTCGCGTAAGCATCTCCGGATTTGATCACCTCCTGAGAATTGCGCACCCAGCGATATTTCCAATCGCCATCGGGAATTCGTCCCAATACGCCTTTCAATCCGGGACCTGTTCCCTTTTTGTCGGACGCATAGTGACAACTTGCGCAGTTAGTTTTGAAGAGTTTTTTGCCGTCTAATGCTGCCGCACCGTCTTGGGCGGAAATTGGAGAACTGAGCAATAACGTGATTGCCAGCGAGAGAAGAACGACAAAGCGTGTACTTTGAACGTTATGCCAGAGGCCTTTCATATAGTTTATTTTGCTTTGGCTAGACTACTGATTGCCTTACACTACAAGGCGTGGCAAATTTATCAGAAAGGTCAATAGTTGATTCCACCAACGGCGAAAAAATATGTGGTTTTTCTAATTTATATTGATTCTAAATTAATGTTAATTTGACGTACCATATTCGCCTCTTTCAATGAACCTACTTTCATCTTTGGGAATCACCGTATTAGCGAAAAATAAACCTGTTTGATCGAATCAAATAGCCGACACGAGCATAAATCGGGCACAATTTTGGATTAACTTTGCAACGTGAAATTATTGCTGATCAACTTCTTCTTTCTCGTTGGAATTTTCGCTTACGGGCAAGCTCCATCGGATTCGCTGCACAAGAATACCCATGCTGATCGGAGATTGGGCGTATTGTTGGAAAAACACACCGCAATCAACAAGGCAGCGCCTGCGCGCGGTTATCGAATTCAGATTTATTTCGGAAACGACAAATTGAAGGCTAAAGAGGTACGATCAAAATATTTAACCGCATTTCCGAAATCGAAAGCCTACGAAATTTATGAGATACCGAATTTCAAAGTTCGTGTTGGGGATTTCAGAACAAGACTTGAAGCCTATCAGTTCCTCAAACAATTAAAATCGGAATTTCCCGGAGCATTTATTGTTCAGAGCGAAATTGAAATAGTACTTGAATAAAAAAAGACCGCAAAAGCGGTCTTTTTTTTATTCCGATAAATCGAAGTCTTCCAAAAACTTCGTGGTATAATTTCCTTTGATAAAGTTCGGGTCGCTCATCAATCGCAAGTGGAAAGGAATCGTTGTTTTCACGCCTTCCACGACGAATTCCGACAATGCGCGATGCATCTTAGCGATAGCCTCTTCACGCGTTTGCGCCATCGTAATCAACTTTGCCACCATTGAATCGTAATTCGGAGGAATCGTGTAACCTGCATAAATGTGAGAATCTACGCGCACTCCATGTCCACCCGGAGTATGCAACACGGTAATTTTACCCGGAGAAGGACGGAATCCGTTGAATGGATCTTCCGCGTTAATGCGACATTCGATAGCATGCAATTGCGGGTAATAATTTTTACCTGAAATCGGCACTCCGGCTGCGATCAAAATCTGTTCACGAATCAAATCGTAATCGATCACTTCTTCCGTAATCGGGTGTTCTACCTGAATACGTGTATTCATTTCCATGAAATAGAAGTTGCGGTGTTTATCCACCAAAAACTCAATGGTACCAACGCCTTCGTAATTCACTGCAGATGCAGCCTTAATGGCAGCTTCACCCATACGCTCGCGCAGTTCATCCGTCATGAACGGAGAAGGAGTTTCTTCCACCAACTTTTGGTGACGACGCTGAATGGAGCAATCGCGCTCACTCAAGTGACAAACTTTCCCGTATTGATCTCCGGCAATTTGAATTTCAATGTGACGTGGTTCTTCGATGTATTTTTCCATGTACATCGCACCATTACCGAATGCAGCTTCCGCTTCTTTAGATGCAGATTCGAAATTCTGGATCAGTTCTTCTTCGTTCCAGTTGATGCGCATACCACGACCACCACCACCCGCGGTTGCTTTAATAATTACCGGGTATCCGATTTCGATAGCAGTTGCTTTTGCATGTTCCAAATCCGTCAGCAAACCTTCACTTCCCGGAACGCATGGCACACCTGCAGCAATCATTGTTGATTTCGCAGACGCTTTATCTCCCATAGCATCAATCTGCTCCGGCGTTGCTCCGATAAACTTTATACCGTGCTCCTGACAAATGCGCGAAAACTTGGAGTTTTCTGACAAGAAACCATAACCCGGGTGAATTGCATCCGCGTTAGTAATTTCTGCTGCAGAGATGATGCTCGCGATATTCAGGTAAGAATCTTTACTTGGTGGCGGACCGATACACACTGCTTCATCAGCGAATTTTACGTGTAACGATTCTTTGTCGGCAGTAGAATATACCGCAACAGTTTTGATTCCCATTTCGCGGCATGTACGAATAATACGCAATGCAATTTCTCCGCGATTGGCAACCAATATTTTCTTAAACATTTTTTCTTTAGCCATGATGAATAGAGTCAGCTGACGTTAGCTTACGTGAATAAATCTGATTTCGGGAACACGAATACTGTTCCGCAAATCACTAATTAAGCAGGCTCAACCAAAAACAGCGGCTGATCGTATTCAACAGGAGAAGCGTCATCTACCAGCACTTTAACGATGCGACCTGCAACTTCACTTTCAATTTCGTTGAACAATTTCATTGCTTCGATAATGCACACCACCTTGCCCGGCTTGATTTCATCACCAACCTGAACGAATGCAGGCTTATCAGGGCCAGCAGCACGATAGAAGGTTCCGATCATTGGCGATTTCACCGTGATTAATTTGCTGTCATCAGCAGCTGCAGGCGTTGGTGTTGCAGGCGTTTTAACTTCGGCAGGAGCCGACTGAACAACAGGCTGTGCTACCGGAGCATGAACAACAGGCATTGCAGGTTGAATCATAACCGGAGCTTCCACCTTAGCGCCTTTACCGTTAGTTTTAATGGTAATTTTCACGTCCTTGGTTTCGAGTTCTACCTCGCTTACGCCGGACTTTGCGACGAACTTAATCAAGTCTTGAATTTCGTTCAGTTTCATTTCGTGTTTGTTTGATCGGTTATATTCAGGTTTCGAATTTATTAAATAATGCGTCCGAAATTACTTCGGATCGTAAGCCCATTTCAGGTAAATCGCGCCCCAGGTGAATCCTCCGCCAAATGCAGAGAACACAATGTTATCGCCTTTGCGGAACAAATGCTCGTAATCAGTCATCAAAAGCGGAATAGTTCCTGAAGTTGTATTCCCGTAACGTTCAATATTCATTAGCACCTTTTCGCTGCTCAGTCCCATGCGTGATGCAGTTGCGTCAATGATACGCTTATTGGCCTGATGCGCGAGGAGATAGGCGATATCTTCAGATTTAAGATTGTTGCGCTCCATGATTTCCGCAGACACGTCCGCCATATTGGTAACAGCGTGTTTGAACACAGCCTGTCCTTCCTGATGAACGAAATGCATTTTCTTATCTACGGTTTCGTGGTTCGAAGGATTGCGAGATCCTCCACCTTTCATATTCAGATACTGACCGCCGGAACCATCAGCCTTCAACACAAAATCAATAATTCCAACACCACTATCATCCGGCTCTAATAATACGGCACCACCCCCATCACCAAAAATTACGCACGTAGCGCGATCTTCGTAATCGATGATGGAAGACATTTTATCGGAACCAACGACGATCACTTTTTTACAACGACCCGTTTCAATAAACTGTGCACCCGTTGATAAAGCGTATAAAAATCCGGAACAAGCAGCCGCTACGTCGTAACCCCATGCATTTTTTAATCCGAGCTGATCACAAATCAGATTAGAAGTTGACGGAAAAAAATAATCCGGTGTTACAGTTCCAACAATAACGAGGTCGATATCCAGTGGACTCAAGTTACGTTTCTCCAAAATCTGACGAACCGCATTGATTCCGATTTCAGAAGTTCCGCGATCCGGTCCTTTTAAAATTCGACGTTCTTTAATTCCGGTTCTACTGATGATCCACTCGTCATTGGTGTCCACCATTTTCTCCAAATCGGCATTTGACAACACCGTTTCCGGCACCCAACCGCCAATGGCAGTAATTGCAGCTCGAACCTTATTCATATTAAAATGCTTGTTTTATTTTTTCAGGCAAGCCTGCATTAACAACATCCCGCGATAACAATAACATATTCTTGATGGCTTCAGGACTGGAGATTCCATGGCCGATCATGACTGTACCGTTAACGCCAAGAATAGGTGTGCCACCGTAAATTTCGTAATTGAAACGGTTGAAATATTCGTCGTTGATATTGCGTCGCTTGATTGCGGTGTAAAACGATTCTGCAAATTTCAACACCACATTTCCGGTGAACCCTTCACATACGATGACATCCGCATGATCGCCGAAAATATCGCGACCTTCCACGTTGCCCACGAAATTAAAGTCGCGAGAATCTTTCATCATTTGGTGCGCTGATTGCGCAACAAGATTTCCTTTTTCCGGTTCTTCGCCAATATTGAGTAACGCCACGCGGGGATTCTTGATACCAAACACGTGCTCGGCATATAAGCGACCAAGAATTCCGAATTGGTACAATACATCCGGCTTACAATCGGCATTACTGCCGACATCCAACAGCAAATTAAAGCCGCCGGATTCCTTAGGAAATGCTGTTGTAATACAAGGTCGAATTACACCCGGAATTGCTTTAACCGTGTACATTGAACCTACCAGCATAGCACCTGTGTTTCCGCAACTTGCGAAAGCATCGAGCTTCCCTTCTTTCATAAGTCGGAAGCCAGTTGCAATGGTAGATTCCGGCTTTTGCGCTAATGCTTTAACCGGATGTTCGCCCATTCCAATAACATCAGCCGCGTGGACAATATCCACCCGGCTGCTATCAAAGTTTGATGCAATTAACTCCTCACGGATCTGCTTTTCATCACCGATCAATACAATACGTACGTCGGGACCGAGCAGATCGACGGCCATTCGAACACCGTCCAGCGGCGCTTTGGGAGCAAAGTCACCACCGAGGATATCGATACCGATTTTCATAAATCGATTTTCGGATTAGTCTTTCTTCTCGAGAACTACTTTGCCTTTGTAGTACAAGGCACCATCATGCCAGTACGCGCGGTGCCACAAATGTGCTTCACCTGTTACTGAACAAACCGCAACGTTAGGTGCTCCGGCTTTGTAGTGCGTACGACGCTTATCGCGACGGCTTTTCGAGTGACGTTTTTTAGGATTTGGCATTGTTCAATTGTTTTAAACTATCAATTCTCAAATTTAATATTCTTCAGTGCTTGCCAACGTGGATCTGACTCTCCGTCGTCGGAAGGATTTTCTTCTTGCTTGTGTTCCACTTGCATCAATTTTGCAATTACTTCCGGATCGCATTGTTGACCTGATCCGGCTTCGTCGCATACCTTTCGTGCAGGCAAACTCAGCATTGTGAATTCGTAAACGTATTGACCTATATAAAGATCCACGGCCGATTCCGGCAATGAAATAAGGTCATCATCATCTGCGAATTCGTCGGCGTGTAAATTCACCACCATCTTACGTTCCCACTTCACCGGATATTGAAATTGTCCAATGCAGCGGTCACACTCTAACGTTACAGCACCTGTGGCGTTGAATTCCAACACCAGCATTTGCGGCGATTTCGTTAAGTTGAGGTGAACCAACACACTTCCATCACAAATTTCAGACTGTGGATACGACTCAAAGAACTTTTTGTCCACAGCAAACTCCAACTGATGCAACCCATCTTTCAGACCCGAAAACTTCACTACCAAATTTCTATCACGTTCCATGAAAGACGGTTTTCTCAAGAGGGTGGCAAAACTACTCAAAATCACCACAAATCAACAAGGTTTTTGTAGAAATTTGAGGGAAACGATCAAAAAAATTGATTTTGGCAGTCGTTTTTTCGACCAAAAGCCTAATAACGCTCCCGATGTTCCTTTTGACGCGGTTGAAAAGGGAGCGGATTTGAAGCGATTTCCGCCCATTCGTTTCGTTTACGATAAATATCGATCGCGGAATAGATCGCCTGACGTAAAGAACTTGGATCTGCGGTGTTTTTTCCTGCGATATCGTATGCGGTGCCGTGATCCGGGGAAGTGCGGACAAAACTCAGGCCCGCCGTGAAGTTTACGCCACCCGAGAATGACAAAGCTTTGAACGGCGCAAGGCCCTGATCGTGATACATGGCTAATACGCCGTCGAAATTTTTCCAGTTTCCCGAACCGAAAAAGCCATCTGCGGGATACGGCCCAAAAGCCCAAATATTTTCCTGTCGCAATTGCTCTATCGCCGGACTGATAATTTCCTGTTCTTCTTGGCCTAATTCTCCATTATCCCCTGCATGCGGATTCAAACCTAAAACAGCGATGCGCGGTTTTCGTATACCGAAATCGGCAATTAACGATTTGTGCAGCATTTGCGCTTTAGCAATGATCCGTTCTTTGGTTACGGCATTTGCCACATCTTTTAGTGGCATGTGTCCTGTAACCAAACCCACACGCAAATTATCCTGCATTAAAATCATTAACGAGCCCGAAGCGCCATCCTTTTCCTGCAAATATTCCGTGTGTCCTTTAAATCCCGGAGAACCGATAGCCACAGTATGTTTATCTAACGGTGCGGTAACAATTGTATGAATGTGTCCGGCCTTCACTGCGCTAACTGCAGCATCCAAAGCTCGTAATGCATATGCTCCTGCAGTTCCATCGGCACTACCGGGTTGCACGTTAATCTCTTCATCAAAACAGTTAAAAAGATTTATTTTCTTGCTGTTAATCTGGTTCCAATCGCGCACCACATGCGGATTAATTTCTTCTTCGCCCAAAACCTTGCGCCACGCATGAAGTACCTTTTGTGAGGAAAAAATTACAGGAGTACATATTTCCGTAATAAGCGGATCTGCAAGAGCTTTCATGACAACTTCCGGTCCGATGCCGTTATGATCACCCTGAGTAATTCCGACTATAATCTTATCCTGTTCCGACATAATGACTTTTCTTTATTCCTGTGTCCAACCTAAAACCGCAGACAGATCGCTGTCTCCAACCGTTTTCCATTTTCCGGACGATGTTGTCCAAACACCCGCGCCCATCAAAAAACGTTCTCCTCCCATCAACATTTCTACCGGAAGTGCGATGCCATCGGCACTTGTAGTTGCTGCAAACGGATCGCAAAAGTACGCACCAATTTTCTGATCCTTCCACCAAATTGTGTTTCCGTTTTTAGGATCCGGAGTTACACCGATAAAAAAGTCATTTCCGGCCGGCCATTTATCCATGGGTTTCACAACTTTTTTTGCAACATCAATTTCTAAGAGCCCTGCTGCGCATTTGTATACTAATCGGCCATCAACCGTGGAGATGAATTTTGACACCACATGATTTTCGGGTAGATTGTCAAACCCTCCTATTCTCTCTGATTTTCCACTCAGAACGTTAACTTTCATGATAGAAAGATTGGTGTGTGCGGCATTGTAATATGGATAGATAAACTCATCAAGCGAAATCCAGTGCAACGGCAACTGCGGTTTTGCATTTGGAATTAAACTCACGTCTTCACCGTAACCTGCATCTTTTACTAACTCTTGTCGTGCTGCAGATTCAGGAAAATACCAGATTCTGAAATATTTCAACGCGCCGTCTGCTTCTACTTCACGGTTTTTTACGGGACGAAATCCGGGAGCGGTGATTTGCTTGTACTGCCCGTCCTGCAAATTTAGGTATGAATAATACTTCCCTTTGAAAATGTCGTTGGTAAAGAAAACAATGGAGTCTTTACCCAATTTCAACACCTGGTCATGTCCGTCAACACTGACTTTTTTTTCTTTCAGATCTATGACATTACCATAATGTGTAACCAGCCATCTGTTCTTGTGAATGGTATTCGGACCAAGATCGAAGCGAATGGACGGAACTTTGTCACCTGCTTTTTTTGTGACTACATCCATCCAGGTTTCCGGCGCTTGCAAAACACCATTCAACACTTTATGCCGTTTGATGTGCACGATATGATTCGTCGCTGCCTGAGCATCGTAAACCGCGTAATACAAATACTTGCTTGTAGGCTGTTCTGACTTGAAGGCAACACACAAAAAGCACCAACCGATGATCAGTATAACATGGTTCAGTGAATTTTGCGTTAAGATGCGCATGTGCTAGTAACGGGAAATAAATTCGAATAAGAAACGCACACCAACTCCTGTGCCGCCTTTTGGTTTGTATGTTTCTTTGGCTGCTAAAAATGCGGGGCCCGCTATATCGAAGTGCATCCATGGCGCAGAAACAAAGCGCGACAAGAATTTACCTGCAGTTATTGCTCCACCGTAGGGTCCGCCGATGTTTTTTATTTCAGCAACATCCGACTTAATTAACTCATCATATTCATCCCAGAATGGAAACTCTGCAAGGCGCTCGTACACCGCATTTCCTGCCTCGCGCAGTTTTTGTTTTTGTGTTTCAGCAGCCGTGCCCATGCACACCACTCCATATTGCCCGATAGCCGCCATTGCAGCACCGGTAAGCGTTGCGAAATCAAGCACCAACTCCGGCTTAAAACGTTCAGCATAACTTAACGCGTCCGCAAGAATCAAACGCCCTTCAGCATCTGTATTCAGCACTTCAACGGTCAGTCCGTTGTACATGGTAATCACATCGCCCGCCACATAAGCAGAACCATTAATGCGATTATCTGTTGCCGGAACGACAGCCATTACGTGCACGGGTAATTTTGCTTTTGCAATGGCCCACATAGCGGCACCAACCGCTGCAGCACCTGCCATATCGCATTTCATGGTTTCCATTCCCGCGCCGGTTTTCAGGTTATTTCCACCGGTATCGTACACTACTCCTTTACCAACCAGCATTACGGGCTTTTTATTCTTTGCGCCGGCGGGTTTGTATTCCATAATGGTAAATGTCGGTGGTTCATCGCTGCCGGCATTCACTGCCAACAAACCGCCCATTTTTAACGCCGTAATTTTTGATTTATTGAGTACCTCAACTTTAAATCCCGCGTCTTTACCAAGTCGTCTGAACTCGGCTGCAAGTGTAGTTGCACTAAGCGCATTTACCGGCTCATTAACCCAATTACGCGCAGTGCATGTGGCCTGAACCACAATTTCGAGATGCTTCAATTTCTTCTCGGAAACGTGCGAACCTATCACTGTTAATGACGGCGTACCGTCGCCTTTGGAATTCTTTTTCTTGTACTTATCGAATTTATAGGTGCTCAGTAAAAATCCTTCAGCGAAAGCCGCAGACCATTGTTCGTCGCTGTCTGCATCCAAAAATTCTACTTCATTAAGTTTATGATCAGCACAAAGCCCTGCTGCGGACGCTCCTGCACGACGCGCGAACTCCATTGTAAGATGATCTTCAGGCTTCTCCTCTTTTAAGAAAACCAGCAACGTGCCATGCGGGCCCGTGAATAAAACTTGCTTCTTCTCTTTCCGGAAAGATTGTTCTATATAGTTCACCTCATCGGCACTAAAACCGTGAACTGAAAGATCCGCATCCTTGGAAGTAGCTATTATCAGTGCATCTCCGCCTTTTGCAGTAGTTGCGCGCTTCAATCGTATCATGTTTCGTAATTTTGTCAGCTAAAAGTAATTATTAATTACACGTGAAACAGCGTTGGTATCGCCAACAAAATCATTCATGTGTTGTTATTTCATCAGCCCAAACATTACGGCATGAACAACGAACAACTATTACAACGCGCACTGAATGATGAATTTTTGTCCATTGAAGAGGGCATACAATTGTTTCAAACCGCTCCCACATCAGAATTGATGTTTGTGGCGAATGAACTGCGCAAAAAAAGAAAAAAGAACAGCAAGAAGGTAACCTGGATTATCGACCGCAATGTCAATACTACCAACGTGTGTATTGCAAATTGTAAGTTCTGTAATTTCTATCGTATCCCCGGACATGCAGAAAGCTATATTACTGACATTCCAACGTATAAACGTAAGATTGAGGAAACGTTTCGTTTAGGAGGAGAACAGTTATTGTTGCAAGGCGGACATCACCCGGAGTTGGGCTTAAAATTTTATACGGATCTGTTTCGTGAATTGAAGTCGTTATATCCTAACCTGAAATTGCACGCGCTCGGACCGCCTGAAATCGCCCATATTTCAAAGCTGGAAGGCAAAAGTCACACAGAAGTATTAAGTGCTTTAATGGAAGCAGGTCTTGATTCTTTGCCCGGAGCAGGAGCTGAGATTCTAAACGATCGTGTGCGTCGTTTGATTTCTAAGGGCAAGTGCGGAGGTAAAGAATGGTTAGATGTAATGCGTGCTGCACACCAGTTAGGCTTAACAACGTCTGCTACAATGATGTTCGGGCATATTGAAACTGTGTATGAGCGTTTCGAACATTTAGTATGGTTGCGTGAAGTACAATCGGAAAAGCCGGCGAACAGCAAAGGCTTCATAGCATTTATTCCGTGGCCTTTTCAGGATGACGGCACATTGTTGAAACGTGTTAAAGGAGTATCCAACTCTGTGAATGGAGATGAATACATTCGTATGCTGGCCATGTGCAGGATTATGCTGCCAAATATTGAAAACATTCAAGCTTCCTGGCTGACTGTTGGCAAAGAAGTGGCGCAATTATGTTTACATGGAGGAGCCAACGACTTCGGTTCGATCATGATTGAAGAAAACGTAGTTTCCGCTGCAGGAGCTCCGCATCGTTTTACCTACAAAGGCATCATGAAAGCCATTGAAGAAGCCGGTTTTGAGCCTCAACTGCGTAATCAACAGTACGAAGAACGTTCGTTGCCGGAAATGATTGAAGAACAGGTAATCGCTTATTGAGGTTTAACCACCACATTCCGCCGAATTGTTACCGAATGTGAAAATAGGAGGAAATCTAGCTTCAATTTAGTACCTTTAATGTTCGTGGTTATGAGAAGTATTGTTTCTATTGCGTTGATTGCCGTTGTCTGGAATTTTGTTTCCTGCAAACCGGAGCCTGTGTATCCTGCAGAGCCGATGTTGAAATTCAAACAGTTTGTACAAACCGGTACCAATGATACGCTCAAAGCTGTATTCTCATTTACTGATGGTGATGGTGATATCGGGATAGCCGTTAATTCTACCGATTCCAACATGGTGCTTACGCTGTATTACCAAAAGCCTGACGGTTCATTTGCTGTGGTAGATAACCCGACAACAGTTGACCCGAATGATAGCGTGTTTTATAATTATCGCATTCCTGAATTACCGGATGGACAGAAAGGTTTGGAAGGGGATATTTATTTGACGATTAACAAAGCATTTATCCCTTACGACACTATTCAGTTTAATGCTTTTCTTTTAGATCAGCGTGGAAACAAAAGTGAATTGGTTCGAACGCCCAGCGAAATTTTGATTCGATAAGTGAAATTTTTTGTTCGACATATCGCCGCATTATTTGTGCTTCTTATAACGGGAGGTCAACTTTTTGCAACACACAATATTGCCGGAGAAATTACCATTCGTTGTATTGGCAGCAACCAATATGAGGCCACAGTAACTACATATACAAATTCAGCAAGTCCTGCAGATCGTTGTGAACTTGTGGTGGATTGGGGAGACGGCACGGAGCGTTTAGCGAACAGAACATTAGGACCTATTGGATCGTGTCCGAGTCCTGCAACAATGGGAATTCCTTTAGGTGCGAATTACCCGAATACACAGGTTAATTATTATAAAAGCGTTCACACCTACAGCGGTGCAGGCACATACGTTGTAAGCATTAAAGATCCTAACCGTGTTGCCGGAATCTTGAATATTCCGAATTCCGTGAACGTTCCGTTCTATTTGCAAACAACGATAACAGTGGATCCATTTATTGGTTGTAACTCCACGCCAACATTAACGAACATTCCGTTGGATAAAGCGTGCAGAGGCAAGTGCTTTTATCACAATCCGGGTGCTGTTGATCCTGATGGAGATAGTTTATCGTACAAAATCGGGGCGTGTCTGGATACGAATGGGTTGCCGATTGGAGGTTATGTAACACCTGATATTGCGGGTGGTGGTTTGATGCAAATTGATGCAGTGACCGGTGATTTATCTTGGTGTTCACCTCAGGTAGCAGGCAAGTACAATATTTGTATTTACATCGAGGAATGGAAAAAGTTGCCTAACGGAAATCGTGTTAAAGTGAGCACGATTATTCGTGATATGTCTATTGATGTAGAAAACAATTGCAATAATGATAATCCTGACATTGACGACATACCCGATTTGTGCGTAGATGCGGGGACATTAATTAATTTCAGTTTTGTTACTTCTGATCCGAATGCAGATCTGGTGAGGGTTCAAGGTTATGGCGGTCCTTTTCAGGAAAATCCTGCCGCTTCAATTAATCCCAACAATAATTTTAATAACACGCCGTACGCTACGACATTCAATTGGCAAACTACCTGCGAGAACATTCGCTTACAACCGTGGATAGTAACCATGAAAGCAACAGACGACGATCCGTCTGTTCCATTGTTAGATATTGAAACATTTAAAATTACCGTAGTGTCGCCGGGGCCTCCTGCTTTATTTGTAGATCCGCAAGGCTCGCAAATGAATTTGCACTGGACACCGAATCCTTGTAATCCGGTGAGTAATCCGGTAAAAGGTTATAAAATTTATCGTCGTAACGGTCCAAGCGGTTGGACACCTGCACAATGTGAAACCGGAGTTCCTGCATACACGGGATTCCAATTAATCGGCACACTTAATTCCGGGATAAATGACACTGTCTTTAACGACAACAATAACGGTGGAGGGTTGATTCCGGGCATCGATTATTGTTATCGTGTTTGCGCGGTATTTTTAGACGGAGCAGAAAGTTATGCTTCACCCGAGGTTTGCAACGAATTAAAACGCGACGTGCCTGTAATTACCAACGTTGATGTGCAGAGCACGGGAGGCAGCGATACGATTTATTTGCGTTGGGCAAATGCGCTTGCCAATGGAATTGATTTCGACACGTTGGTTTATCCGCCACCGTATCAAATTATCATTGAGCGTAATTCAGGCTTCCTGATTGGTTCTTCACCGCAATTAGTAACCACGCTTACGGCTTCTTCATTTGCTACATTGCCGGATAGTTTTGTTGATGTTGCTTTGAATACGGCAGGAACGGCTTACACATACCGACTGGGCTTCTTCAGCAATAACGGCAGTTTCTTTATCGGCAATTCTCAGCCGGCATCGTCTGTTTATTTGAACACACAACCTGCAGATAACAGTGTTATTTTAACCTGGCAGGATTCAACACCTTGGACGAATTACGAATACGCGATTTTCCGTCAGAACAATACCACTCTCGTTTGGGATTCAATCGGACTTTCTGTAACAAATACTTATACCGATACCGGACTTGTTAACGGAGTGCAGTACTGTTATTATGTAAAAGCACATGGCTCTTATTTCAATGCTACATTACCTTCGATGTTGCTGAATCGTTCACAGCGAAAATGTGATACACCACAAGATTTAACCGCTCCGTGTCCGCCGGTTCTGGCTATCAATTCTGACTGCTACATTGGATTAAACCAGCTGGTGTGGACGAATCCGAATAACATGAGCACCTGCAGTACGGACGATGTGGTTTCGTATAACATTTGGTACAGCGCTACGGATACTGCCGGTTTAGCAGTAATAGCAACCATTACAGTCAGCACTGATACAACTTTAATTTTTGATAATCTATTCAGTGTTGCAGGATGTTATGCCGTTACTGCCCTGGATACGTTTGGTAATCAAAGTGTGTTGAGCAATGTAATCTGTCTGGAAAATTGCCCTACGTATGAACTGCCGAATGTATTTACACCAAACGGCGATAACAATAACGATTTCTTTATCCCATTCCCGTATCGTCAGGTAGAAAGTATTGATCTGAAAATTTATGATCGTTGGGGCGTGCTTGTATTTGAAACTACCGACCCCGACATAATGTGGGACGGACGCGACAGGAATTCCGGCAAGTTGTGCACGGATGGCGTTTATTACTACACGTGTCAGGTTAATGAAGTTCGTTTACAAGGCATAGTGCCGCGACAGCTGAAAGGCTTCGTTCATTTATTCGGCAAAGACAGCCGTACTTTCTAAGTTATGTTTACAGGAATTATTGAAACGCTTGGAACAGTTTCCGCTGTCCGAACAGAAGACAGTAACGTTCATTTTACTATTACCTCTCCTATTTCGGGTGAATTAAAGATTGATCAAAGTGTTGCGCACAATGGCGTTTGTTTAACCGTTATTGCGTGCGATAATTTGAGTCATACTGTTACAGCCATTGCAGAAACCTTGAATCGCACGAATTTATCCGGATTACAACAAGGAGATCGTGTAAACTTAGAACGTTGCGTTCCGGCACATGGGCGGTTGGACGGACACATTGTTCAAGGTCATGTGGATACTGTTGGAGAATGTATTGGTGTGGAAAATCAGTACGGCAGTTGGAAATATTATTTCCGTCACCCCAAAGCCACCGAATTTGTAACGGTGCCGAAAGGTTCTATCTGTGTTAACGGTGTAAGTTTAACGGTAGTTGACAGCACAGAAGATACGTTCTCGGTTGCCATTATTCCGTACACATACGAGCACACTACATTTCAGAACATCCAAATCGGAAGTAGTGTGAATCTTGAATTTGATATCGTGGGCAAATACATCGCCACACTTTATCATCGTCAAAAAAATTAGAATACTTCAGAAGCAACGCGGCGAGTGCTCTCGCTGGTTCCCATGGTGTAGAAGTGCAAGCACGGAACGTTGGCTTTTACCAATTCCTTCGATTGCTGAATACACCATTGAATTCCCACTTCTTTCACTTCCGCATCTGTTTTGCATTTTTCTGCAGCCATGTATAAGTCTTGCGGAATGTCGATATGGAAAATCTTCGGCAATGAAATGAGTTGTTTCTTCTGGGTTAGAA
This sequence comes from uncultured Flavobacteriales bacterium, assembly GCA_937974275.1. GTDB lineage: Bacteria > Bacteroidota > Bacteroidia > Palsa-965 > Palsa-965. The sequence goes on along the minus strand of CALJIF010000040.1, from coordinate 24,026 downwards.
TTTTCAAGCCCGGAATAATCGGCACGTTAATGCCCATTTCGCGGCACTTGGCAACAAATTCGAAAAACTTGGCATTATCAAAAAACATTTGCGTCACGATATAATCAGCGCCGGCGTCCACTTTCTCTTTCAAAAATCTCATGTCCGCATACATATTCGGTGCTTCGAAATGTTTTTCGGGATATCCGGCAACACCCATGCAGAAGTTAGTTGGCGCCATATCCACGATATCCTCGTGCAAATAATGAGCACTGTTCATTTCGTTAACCTGACGGACCAAATCAATGGCGTAATGATGACCATTCGGTTCAGGAACGAATTGCGATTCCGTTTTAATCGCATCACCACGTAACAACAATACGTTGTCTATTCCAAGAAAATGCAAATCGATTAATGCGCTTTCTGTTTCTTCTTTGGTGAAACCTCCGCAAATAATATGAGGCACGGCATCAACATGATAACGGTTCATGATTGCCGCACAAATACCTACCGTTCCCGGACGCTTACGTATGGACACTTTTTCAAGATATCCGCCGTCACGCTTCTTGTAAATGTATTCCTCACGGTGATAGGTAACGTCCACGAAAGATGGCTTGAACTCCATCAACGGATCAATGCCTTCATAAATCGACTGAATACTCTTGCCTTTCAATGGAGGCAGAATTTCAATAGAAAACAAGGTTGATTTCGCTGAATTAAGATGGTCGGTGACTTTCATGGACTACAATGGTTAATGCGGTGCAAAAGTAAACAGAACACGCATAAATCAAAGCCCGAAAAAAAGAAGCCCTATTTTTACGTAATTTCGCGGCTCGTTGAAACTATGAAACACATTAGAAACTTCTGCATTATCGCCCATATCGACCACGGTAAGTCTACTCTTGCCGATCGGTTGCTGGAGATTACGAAAACGGTGTCTTCCCGTGACATGGAAGCACAAGTGCTGGATGATATGGACCTGGAGAAGGAACGTGGCATTACCATTAAGAGTCACGCCATTCAAATGGACTACACGTACAAAGGCGAAAAGTACGTGCTCAATCTTATTGACACACCCGGACACGTTGACTTTTCGTATGAAGTTTCGCGCTCCATTGCATCCTGCGAAGGCGCTTTGTTGATTGTTGATGCGGCGCAGGGAATTCAGGCGCAAACAATTTCCAATTTGTATCTCGCATTGGAACATGATCTGGAGATCATTCCTATTCTGAATAAAATTGATTTACCGAGTGCTGAACCGGAAGTGGTGAAAGATCAGATTGTGGACCTGTTAGGCTGCAAACGTGAGGATATTTTGGCTGCGTCAGGTAAAACAGGATTAGGTGTTGCGGAAATACTGGAAGCTGTTGTGGAACGCATTCCAAGTCCGAAAGGAGAAGAAGACAAACCGTTACAAGCTTTAATTTTCGATTCAGTATTTAATCCGTTTCGTGGAATCATCGCCTACTACAAAGTAGTGAATGGTGTAATTCGCAAAGGACAGAAAGTAAAGTTTTTCAATACGGGCAGTGAATACAACGCTGATGAAATCGGGATTTTACGTTTAGGATTAGAACCCCGAAACGAAGTGCGCACCGGTGATGTAGGTTATATCATTTCCGGAATTAAAAATGCACGTGAAGTAAAAGTGGGTGATACAATTACCACGGTTGAGAATCCATGTTCGCAGGGTATTCAAGGATTTGAGGATGTTAAGCCGATGGTATTCGCGGGAATTTATCCTGTTGATACCGACGATTATGAAGAGCTGCGTTATTCCATGGAAAAATTGCAGTTGAATGATGCCTCATTAACGTGGGAACCGGAAGCATCTGCGGCTTTAGGGTTTGGATTCCGATGCGGATTCTTAGGCATGTTGCACATGGAAATTGTGCAGGAGCGCCTGGAGCGTGAATTTAACATGACGGTAATTACTACCGTTCCTAACGTAAGTTATATTGCCTATACCACAACCGGAGAACGCATTGACATGCACAATCCGAGTGATATGCCTGATCCAACGAAGCTGGATAATATTGAAGAGCCATATATTAAAGCAAGTATTATTACCAAAGCTGAGTTTGTTGGTGCAATCATTAAGTTGTGCATGGAGAAACGCGGCACCATGTTGAATCAAAATTACCTGACGACGGATCGTGTGGAGATGGTATTTGAAATGCCTTTAGGGGAAATTGTGTTTGACTTTTACGATAAACTAAAATCAATTTCCAAAGGATACGCTTCGTTCGATTATCATCCATTAGATTATCGTCAATCCGATTTGATCAAATTGGACATTCTGATTAATGGCGATCAGGTGGATGCCTTATCCGCATTGATTCACCGTTCGAGAGCGCATGAGTTTGGTAAAAAGATTTGCGAAAAGCTGAAGGAGTTAATTCCACGTCAACAATTCCAGATTGCTATTCAGGCGGCTATTGGCAGTAAGATTGTAGCACGTGAAAACATTTCTGCAATTCGCAAAGACGTTACCGCAAAATGTTACGGTGGTGATATTTCCCGTAAGCGTAAACTGTTGGAGAAGCAGAAGGAAGGGAAAAAACGTATGCGCCAGATTGGAGCCGTAGAAGTTCCGCAGAGTGCATTTATGGCCGTCTTGAAACTGGATTAATTCATTGTTTTATCAACAAAAAAGGTGACCCTTACGGATCACCTTTTTTTGTTCATGGCGAACAGGTTTACTTAAGCACAATCTTGCGGGTTGCAACACGATTCGTTTCACGATCGGTTACACGCACCAAATACATTCCTTTAGGTTGTCCTGCAATATCAATGTTCGTGCGGGCAGTATTCGACACTCCGGAATAAACGATTTCGCCGAGCAAATTCATGACTTCGATCGTTTTCAAGTGATCGTTCGAAACTGCGATTATAAATTGTCCGTCTGTAGGATTTGGAGACGTATACATCAGGAAACTCGGTGTAGCTTGAATTCCTGTGCCCAGCATGACAACGATATTTTGCGTGATGGTATCTGAACACGCGCCATTAGTAATTACCAGGGTAAGCGGATACAATCCTTGATTGGCGTACGTATGCGTAACGTTAGCACCGGAAACTGTCAATGATGAATCTCCGAAATCCCAAACATAATAAGCGGAAGGATCATTAGAACTTGCACTAAAGTTCCCTTGAATATTCACGTACATCGTATCCGGAATAATTGCAGTAGGAGCAAGTACAAAAGAGGAATTCAAAAACAATCCGATAGTTCCTGCACTCATGTTTACAGTGTTTAATCCGCTGCACCACCAACCGTCAGCATCTGCAATAGTGTCGATACCACCTGCCGTAGCACGATCATATTCCACCAAAGCTCGAACGCCGTTAGACAATGCATTTGGAATGATCGCTCCCCAACGTCCCGCCATGGTGTCTACCATATTGCGATAGAAGGTTGCAATTGAAGTAACCGGATATAAATCGAGTCCATCATTTTCTACGATGCTAATTGCCACAGGGCGCCCCGTTGCTGCCACGTTATCATAAATACCAATGAAATTTTTTGCTGCAGCACCAACTGAATCGTACAAAGCTGTTCCTTCTACAGGACTTCCGGAAGCAGTTCCGTAGTTGATAACGGTAATAGGAAACTGAGTAGCCACTAATCGCGTTGCGACTGTTGTTCCTCCGGCACCGTTGTTCAGAATAATTTTTGGATAAACCGTAAATCCGGGTGTAAAACGTGCATTGCCGGTTGGCTCAACGCCGAACCATCCTGCAAATGTTCCGGCATTTGTTGCAGTCAAAGAATCGTGACCGGCATTATTCACTAAAGATGCATTTGTCGTTCTGCGCACCGTACCGCTGGTCATGTTCATTAATATCGGATTTCCAGCACCGTTTGATGTTGTAGAAGCATTAAGCGTATCAACAGTAGAATAATAACGATACGTAGCGCCCGGCGTCAATCCGGAAATCTCCAGCCAGCACCACATATGGGTACGTGAGTTGTTGGTCCCGTTAACTCCTTGCATGTGCGAAGGAACAACACCATTAGTTACTGTGATCTGTGCTAATGCAGGAAATGCAAGCACTACAGCCAATGTTAAAAAGGACAGTTTTTTCATGAGTTTAGTCTTAGTCGGTTCAAAGGTAGAACGGACGCTTATAGGGCTAAATCAAGAAAAGATGAAGTTTTGCAGGGGTAAATGTTGATTACTCGGCTAACTCTCTGGCTTCTACCCAATCACCGTGCTTTCTGATGAGGTTTACAAGCGCTTCTACCGCCTCACTTTCAGGGATATTGCGGTCGACGACTTCTTTGCCTTTATACAAGGTTATCTTACCAACGCCCGTTCCAACGTATCCGTAATCTGCATCGGCCATTTCTCCCGGACCATTTACAATACAGCCCATGATTCCGATTTTAACACCCTTAAGATGTTCGGTGCGTTTACGGATTTTATTGGTCGTTTCCTGAAGATCAAACAATGTTCTGCCGCATGAAGGACAAGAAATATATTCGGTTTTGGAAATGCGCGTTCGTGTAGCCTGTAATACCCCAAAAACACAACTGTTCACGGTCATCTGCGGAATATTTTCGGATGTTTTCATCCAAACTCCATCACCCATTCCATCCAGCAACAACGCACCAAAATCGGTTGCAGCGAAAAGCACGCCCTCTTCTGCAGACTCAATCATGAAATTACGCTTCAAGACAACAGGCGTTGCACAATCGGCTTCCATCAGTAGCATCATGGCACGGCGAAGCTCCGGCATGGCATGGACGTTCATGCTGTCCAGCACTACGACAACATTGTGCTGCCCCTTCAGTTTGGCAACAAATTCAGGAGTTAACGTGTGTATATCTGCAGCAACAAAATTTAACTGCGGATGTGTTATAGATGCTGCAAAAAATTCATTGCCACAAAACAACGGATAGTATCTGTCCTTGTTTTGAACTGACCCGTACACACCGGAATTCACAATAATCCCAAGTGTTCCCGGAATTTCGAAATTCAGAATTTGATCGCCGGTATATAAAAAATCGCAAGCCTGATCTGTTAGGTTCCACTTGTCCGTTGGCACAGAATACTGATAACCAACTGCAAACAAGGATGCCGGAGTGATTGCATCACGCTTACTAAAGTCAGCTATAACGCGAGGAACATTCTTCTCTCCAAAATTTAATACCGGTTGTGTATGACGGCGTTCATATTCATACGGAGAATAAGGTACCGAACATTTCCCGTCAACAACCTGCACCGGTTGAATTCCATCGTGGCCTGCACGATTGTTATAGCGATTGACCAGTGCCTTTGCAACAGGAATTTCAAATTCCGGATCTTCTGTTAATGATACACGAACAGTATCTCCGAGTCCGTCTTCCAGCAACGTTCCTATTCCCGCAGCAGATTTAATACGACCATCTTCTCCATCTCCGGCTTCAGTAACGCCCAAATGCAAAGGATAATTCATTCCCGCTGCCATCATCTGTTGCACCAGCAATCGATACGCCTGCACCATGACCTGAGGATTACTAGCTTTCATTGATAAGACAATGTTTTTGTAACTCTCATCCTCACAAATTCGCAAAAATTCCATTGCCGATTCAACCATACCTTGCGGTGTATCCCCGTAACGACTTAAAATACGATCGCTTAATGAACCGTGATTAGTGCCGATACGCATTGCAGTACCATATTCTTTACAAATGCGCACAAGTGGAATAAACCGATCGCGAATACGTTGCAATTCACTATGGTAAGAGGCGTCTGTATAATCGATGTGTTCGAATTTCTTTTTATCGGCGTAGTTGCCCGGATTTACGCGCACTTTTTCTACGATTCGTGCCGCTAACTCTGCTGCATTCGGGGTAAAGTGAATATCCGCAACCAAAGGTGTTTTATAGCCCGCCTTGCGCAATTCATCTTTGATGTTTTTTAAATTTTCCGCTTCTTTCAAACTTGGGGCCGTGATTCGCACATATTCACAACCCGCCTCAATCATGCGTATCGACTGCGCAACAGTAGCCGCAGTATCCATGGTGTCCGTTGTAGTCATGGATTGTACGCGAATAGGATTTCCGCCACCCAAAGGCACATCACCGATCTGAACAACACGAGTAGTCCAACGAGAATATTCTGTTAACGAATTAGCGTACGGGGAAATGAGCTTCATGGCGGAGATTGGTAGATTCATTTACAATACAAGAGAACAAATTTGCAACAGAATGGTTCACGCTACATCTTCCGAAACGCTTTTTAATGAACGTTGGCGAAATTTAATCCACGCGTTCAGGAAAATGGTACTGAGAATAATTGCAGATCCCACATAAAAATATCCTGTTAATTGCTTGTCTTCGTGATAAATGAAATAGGCAAACACAATACCATACAATGTTTCCAGGTTGAGCGTTAAAGACACTGTGTAAGGACTAATTGTTTTTAAAATGTGCATACTAATCATGAACGGCACACTGGTGCACAGGATGCCGAGTATCAGCAAGTACACCAAATCTGTTGCAGACATGGCTAGCAATGGTCCTTCCCAAGGTTTGGCGATAAGCACATAAACCGACATTCCTAAAAATCCGCCCAACATTTCATAAAACGAAACTACCGAGCCGTTGTGTCCTTTCTGAATAAGAACCCCGTTGAGCACACCAAAAATTGAAGACGTTAACGCCGCCAGGATACCGAGAATGATTCCATACACATATTGTGTTTCAACGCTAAAAATCAGCGTCAGTGCAAGAACCACCATCACGCCGAAAATAATTTCATACACACTCACCTTACGCTTAAAAAATAAGGGCTCAATAAATGCAGAGAATAAGGACCCGGTTGAAAAGCACGCTAGCGTTACAGAGACATTACTTTCTTTAATGGAAGCATAAAAACAAATCCAGTGCAAGGCCACAATAAGTCCGATACAGAAATACTTCCCGGCCTGTTTGATATCGATACGAAGATTTTGACGACGTAGGATTAGAAACAAAAAGACTCCCGCTAAAGCTATCGGCATTCTTAGCCAAACCAATTGTACTGCCGGCAGCTCAATGGCTTTACCCAAGATGGCTGTCCATCCCCAAATAAAGACAATCACATGCAATAAAATAAAATTGGTCGTCTTTTCGGACACGATGATTTGAAATTGAGCGCTGCAAAGTTAACGGCAATTCCCGCGTCAAAAACAACTTCCTGAAGACGTAAGATTTCGACCTGCTGTCCTTGTTCGGTGAAATCAGGCATAACACCTTTGCCTCATCAAACCAATTAAAAAGCTCAACTATGAAAACCATTCTACTATCAGCAATGTTCACAATCGGAGCAATGTTCTCCGTAAGCTTGAACGCACAAAACTGCAACGCATCGTTCACTTACACGGTTAGCGGAAATACGGTTTATTTTAACAACACCAGCGACTCCGGCACATATGTCATGTCATGGATGTTCGGTGATAATACAACCGGCATGGGCGACAATCCTTCACACACGTACAGCGGCCCGGGCACCTATACTGTTTGTTTAGCAGTCATGAACTTTAATCAACAGTTTTGTGATTCCACTTGTCAAACCATTACGATAAGCGGCAATCAAAATTGTGTGGCATCATTTACTTACACTATGTCGGGCAATACAGTGAATTTTACCAACACCAGCACTGCAGGCACCTTCGTAATGGGATGGTACTTTGGCGACAGTCAAACTTCGTTTACCAACAACCCTTCTCACACTTACGCAGCACCCGGAACGTACAATGTATGCCTGATCATTATGAATCAGAATCAACAGTTTTGTGATTCCACCTGCCAAACGATAGTAGTACAACCTTCATCCATCAGCGAACAGTTTAACGGAGAAGCCATTACCATTGCACCAAATCCCGCCAATGACTTTATCAACGTGAATTTTGCGGCTACCGGCGGTAACACTACTATCGAAATCCTGGACATCGCCGGACGTGTTGTGATGACTGAGCAGTTGAATGTTGCGGGATCAGTATTTCATACTGTCAATATACAGTCAATCCCGTCAGGAGCTTATTATCTGCGTCTGAGTTCGGGTAACATGATTGGCGGTAAACGCATTTTGATTTCCAAGTAACAAACCCATTCCGGTTCGTGTGTTTTTACCGGATAACAAGGGAGGATGCCAAAGGGAGAAGGCATCCTCCTTTTTTATGTTCTACCTTTGTGATGTGAATCAGCCCGTTTATCTGGATTTCAATGCCACCACACCCGTACACGAAACCGTGTTGGAACAAATGTTGCCGTACTATCGTGAACACTTTGGTAATGCGTCCAGCCACACCCACGCCTACGGATGGACTGCCGCTGCTGCTGTTGATCGAGCGCGTGAGCGGGTTGCAGGATTAATTAACTGCGAACCGTCTGAAATTATTTTCACATCCGGAGCTACTGAAGCTGTTAACCTTGCTATTAAAGGCATTGCGGCGATGTATCAAAACAAAGGGAGACATATAATTTCCTGTGTAACCGAACACAAAGCAGTGCTGGATACGCTGACTGCCTTGGAAGATGTAGGATTTGAGATTACGCTGTTGCCCGTTAATCGTGAAGGACTCATCGATCCTGAAGATTTAAATAAAGCCTTGCGTCCCGAAACAATTTTTGTTGCTGTGATGATGGCGAATAATGAAACCGGTGTCATTCAACCTATTGAAACTCTTGCTCGCATCACACATGAACACGGATCCATTTTTTTCTCAGACACCACGCAAGCTGTAGGAAAAATCAGAGTGGATGTTCAGGAACTCGGCATAGATGTCTGTACGCTATCTGCACACAAAATGTACGGACCTAAAGGTGTTGGCGCTTTGTTTGTGCGAAGAAAAAAACCACGTGTGAGCTTGTTTCCTCTTATGCACGGAGGAGGACATGAAAACGGCAGACGGTCGGGAACGCTGAATGTGCCGGGGATTGTAGGTCTTGGCGCAGCAGCACAACTGTGTGAAAATCAATTGTGGGAAATGGGGTCGCGTATATCGCGCATTCGCACGCGTATTGAACAATTATTGACCGAAGATCACTTTGGAATTATTAACGGGAGTACACGCAGTCGTTTGTACAACACCAGCAACATTTGCTTTCCCGGAATTCAAGCACAACATTTGATTAAACAACTTCCTCAGTACGCGTTCTCTTTAGGTTCTGCGTGCACGTCAGCAATACCGGAGCCGTCTCATGTACTTACCGGAATGGGATTGAGTGACCAGGAGGCGGCTGCATCTATCAGGCTTTCATTCGGCATGGAACATGCGGAAGACATTATCGACCGCGTTGTGCTCGATTTTAAACAAGCCGTTACAAAGCTGCGCGGAGAATAACAGTAGCATTTGCACACGCGAGTTTGTTGATTACTTCTTCATTGCGCCTCTCAAATTCGTCGGGCAACAATTAGTTTTGTTGTCAATCACAAGAAAGAGTGTTTCTTTCCCGTTATAGTTTCGTTATACCATCATGCGATTTATACTTCCATTACTGTTTGCCTTTATTTGTGCACAAAGTGTAGCACAAGTTATTCCTGTTCAACCTGAGTCGAAAGGCGGAAACAAGCCGACGCGCGCTGTTGCTAAGAAGCCCGAGAAAAAAGTTGAGTTCTACGACGAGAAGAAAAAGCAAAAGAAAAGTGAAGAATATTGGTTGAATGGCAAACTTCACGGGAAGTGCAGTTACTGGTATCAAAGCGGACAATTGCAGCGCACGGGTGCATATAAACTCGGCAAAGAAGACAGCTTATGGACCTATTATTTTGAAGACGGTAAAAAGAAAGCGGAAGAGCGCTATTTCAATGGCATGCGCAGTGGTCAAGCGAAGTATTGGTACAAAAACGGCAATACTGCATTAACATGTAAATACATCGACAACTTACCCGATAGCACGTGGACTTCTTATCACGAAAACGGGCAAGTTCGTAGTATTGAGAACTACAAAATTTTATGGATCAATTTTAAATGGACTTCGCGAAAAGATGGGCGCTTTGCATATTACCTGGAAAATGGAACACCGGAGAGCGATGGCAATTTTGTTGATGACACCTTACACGGGTCTTATTCCGCGTGGTTTCCTAACGGAAAACAAAAAGAACAAGGAGCTTTCGTAAAAAGCAAGAAAGACGGGCGTTGGAACTATTGGTACGAGGATGGCAGCAAGAAGCAAGAAGTTGATTTCGTGAAAGGCAAAGAACGCATCGTTAATATGTGGAGTGAGGACAAAAAACAAATTATTACGAACGGCTATGGTAGAATTTTAATTGTATTTGATAACGGACAAAAACGTGGTGAAGGCATCTATCGTAATGGTGTAAAAGACAGCACATGGACATTCTGGAGGCAAAACGGAACGCTGGAATTTAAAGATGAATTCAAAGAGGGATTAAAAAATGGAACCACTACACATTGGTTCGAATCCGGCACTGTTAGTATTAAAGGGCAATATTTGAACGATGAGAAAACGGGCGAATGGACTTGGTTTAAAACCGATGGACAACCTGAAATGATTGGTGAATTTGACAACGATCAGCGTAACGGTCATTGGCAATATTGGTTTGAAGACAGTAATCAAAAAGAGATGGACGGTTATTATAAGAATGACAAAGAAGACAGTCTTTGGTCATTTTGGTATCCGAACGGACAGAAATATAAAGAAGGCACATTCAAAGAAGGTTTTAAGCATGGTTCATGGACCTTCTGGTTCGAAAACGGACAAAAACTTCAAGAAGGGAAGTACGTCAAGAATAAAGAAGACGGCATGTGGAGTGCGTGGTATGATAACGGACAACTTAAAGATCAAGGTTCATTTAAAGAAGGAATTATGGTTGGCGAGTGGAAAGGTTGGTACTACAACGGGAAAGCCAACTATACCGGAAGTTATCTCAATGGTGTGAAGCACGGCAACTGGCAATATTGGTGGAATACGGGTAAAATTCATCAAACCGGAAGATTCAAATACGGTAAAAAAGATGGCAAGTGGCAAACCTGGACCGACAAAGGAATTTTAGAAGAATCGGGCAGTTATAAACTAGACAAACTGCACGGAAACTGGGTGTTTTATTATGAAACCGGAGTTCTTCGTACCAAAACCCATTACGACATGGGTCGACTGGATGGCAAAACGACCAACTACTACACCGACAGCAAAAAGCAAAGTGTAACGCGTCATAAAGTGGTGAAAGTAAAAGAGTATGTGCTCACGAAAGGCAACGGTAAAAAGGTATACAAGACCCGAAAAATCAGTAAACCGCACGGCAAATGGATTTACTATGGCCCCGATGGTCGTGTGCTGACTGAGATGAAATATAAGAAAGGCGTCAAACAGTAACCGCACTTAGTATTTCATTAACACGCATAAAAAAACCGCGAATAATCGCGGTTTTTTTGTTTTCACGGGTTTGCCTTCCTATGAAGTCTTTTTTCGAAGCCGCCTGAAATGCGGATCATTCGGATGATCGTAATGTTTTCTTTTCGCGGAAGGTGCTGCCGGAGCATCATCCTTTTTCCCGCTTTGGCCCATTACCAAAAACCAAGCGGCGGCCATAACGCCACCAATAAGTCCTACGTACATCAGTACCTCACCTACTGAAATTCCTTTCTTCACCGGATTAGTGGCAGCTTGTGCCATAACCGCACTTGTTTGCACAAGCACGAAGAGCGTGAGAGCGTAAATTCGTTTCAGGATGCTCTCGTTCCCGTTGATTTGTTTGTTCGGCTTCATGTTGCGGGTTTATTTAGAGTTTAACATGTGCGCCGTTCCCGGGTTAATCTGAGGGTTAAAGACTTAAAAAGAACGACTAATACTGCGTGTACGTCGATAATTACTCAGGGTTACGCAAAAAACCATTGGATTCTATGAAATTTCGTGTTATATTTGCCGCCGGTTTGGATTTAAGTACAGGGGACACGAGTCCCCTGTTTTTTTGCACAACAATGAACGTCGATAACGTTAAAGCTTTAGTAAACCAGTATTTGTCCGAGTTGGGCAACGAATACTATTTGGTAGATATTACGGTTTCTGCGAAAAACAAAGTAACCGTTACCATCGACCATGATAATCATCTGGCCATCAGTGATTGCGTTAAATTAAGCCGCTGGCTTGATGCACAGTTCGATCGGGAGCAAGAAGATTATGAACTGGAAGTAGGTTCTCCGGGCATTGATCAACCTTTCAAAGTTGATCGACAATTTGTAAAGAACGCAGGAAAAGAAGTAAGCGTGGTATTAAAAAATGGTCAGAAAGTAGAAGGTGCTCTAGTTGCACTGCAAAATGATCAGGTGGTGATTACCCGTACGCAAAAGGTAAAAATTGAAGGTAAAAAAGGGAAGCAAACAGTTACTGAAGAGTTGCGCTTTCCGCTGGAAGAAGTAAAAGAAACAAAACTCATAATTAAATTTTAAGACAACGATTAACTATAACCAACAATGGAAAATATCAATTTGATCGAATCCTTTGCGGAGTTTAAAGATGTCAAGAACATCGATAGAACTACGCTGATGAGTATTCTTGAAGACGTCTTCCGTAGTTTGATCCGTAAGAAATACGGCTCAGACGAAAATTTCGACGTTATTGTTAACCCCGAGCGTGGTGACTTAGAAATTTGGCGTAACCGCGAAATCGTAGACGACGAATTTGCTGAAGACAGTTTCGATTACGACGAAAACAAGCACATTGCTTTGTCGGAAGCGCGCAAAATTGAGCCCGACTTTGAAATCGGCGAACAAGTTACGGATCGCATCATGCTAGAGGACTTTGGTCGTCGTGCGGTATTAGCTATTCGTCAGAATTTAGTTTCACGTGTGTTGGATTTAGAGAAAGACGGTATTTACAAGAAATACAGAGAGCGTGTCGGTGAAGTTATTACCGGTGAAGTATATCAAGTTTGGAAAAAGGAAACCATGGTGCTGGATGACGAAGGCAACGAGTTGATCCTGCCAAAAACAGAACAAATTCCGGGCGACTTCTTCAAAAAGGGTGATTCCGTACGTGCCGTGGTTGCTAAAGTTGATTTACGTAACAACACTCCGGTTATTATTCTTTCCCGTACTGCGCCGTCATTCCTCGAGAAATTGTTCGAGAATGAAGTACCTGAAATTTACGATGGTCTTATTACTATCAAGAAGATTGTTCGTGAACCGGGTGAGCGTGCTAAAGTAGCTGTTGAATCTTACGATGATCGTATTGATCCTGTAGGAGCTTGCGTGGGCATGAAAGGTTCACGTATCCACGGAATCGTTCGTGAATTACGTAATGAAAATATCGACGTCATCAATTACACTTCCAATGTTCAGTTGTTGATTCAGCGTGCATTAAGCCCTGCGAAAATTACTTCAATTCGTTTGGATGAAGACAACAAGCGTGCGGAAGTATTCTTGAAGCCGGATCAAGTTTCTTTGGCTATCGGTAAAGGCGGTCATAACATTCGTCTGGCAGGCAAATTAACCGGATATGAAATTGATGTGTACCGCGATTCTGATGAAGATGTCGAGGACGTTGATTTATCAGAATTTGGTGATGAAATTGAAGATTGGATTATTAACGAGTTCAAGAATATCGGTTGCGACACTGCAAAAGCTGTTCTTGAATTAAGCGATGAAGAACTCGTGAAACGTACGGATCTGGAAGAAGAAACCATTCGTGAGGTGAAGCGAATCTTGCGCTCTGAATTTGAGTAATTCTTAACAAAGCGGACAATTGTATGGCTGTCCGCTTTGTTTTTACGAAATTTGTACCGGCTGTCGAGAGGATAGCAAATTATGACAGAACAAGAAAAAACAATTCGCATCAGTAAGGTTAAGGGAGAATTTAACGTTTCTCTTGACCGCATCTTTGAATTTCTGGACGAACAGGGATTCAAGATTGATCGCAACCCGAACGGCAAAATCAGTCAGGATATGTATAACCTGCTGGTTAAGGAATTTGCTATTGACCGTGAGGAAAAAGAAGAATCCAAATTACTGGCACTCTCTACCCGTCCTAAGAAAGAAGTGATTGCGGCAGAAGAAGAGCCTGTTGTAGAGGTTAAGAAAGAAGAGCCGAAAGTAGTTGAACCTCCCAAGGTGGAAGAACCGAAGGTGGTGGAGCCTGTTGCAGAAAAAATTGAACCGAAAACTTCTGAAGAGGAAGTTGTTCGTGTAAAGTCAGAAGCAACCGTTTCGTTTAAGGTGGTTGACAAGATTGATCTTGAAGCTACAAAACCGAAACGTGGCAAGAAGAAAGAAGAACCGGCTCCTGAAGCGGAAAAACCGGCAAAAACAACGCGCTCAAAAAAGAAAACGGAGGAACCTGTCAAAGAAGAACCCGCTAAGGAAGAAGTTGTTGTAGCGCCGGAAGTTGTTGCAGAAGAAACGGTTGTTCCGCCTGTTGCAGAGGAAACTAAACCTGAAGAGACGTTATTCCGTCGTTCGGTTGAAAAGCTGGAAGGTCCTAAAATCATGGGGCGAATTGAACTTCCGGTTAAAGACGACAAAAAGAAGCCGGTAGCATCTTCATCGGCGCAGTTTGAAGCTGACAAGAAAAAGAAACGTAAGCGCATTGCTAAAGCGGGCGGCCCTGTTAATCCGAATGAATTTGCGAAACAACAAGGCGGACAAGGAAACCGTGGCGGTGGTGCTCAACGTGGAAAACCACGTGCAAATGAACCGAAGGTTGAGCTTACGGAAGAAGAAATCCAACAGAAGATTAAGGATACACTGGCACGTTTAAGTGGACAGGGTAAATCCAAAGCTTCGAAATACCGTCGTGAGAAGCGTGAAGAAATTCGCGAACGTTTAGCAGAACAGCAGGAAGCAGCGGAAGCAGAAAAGAGTGTGATTAAAGTAACGGAGTTCGTTACTGCGAATCAATTGGCTTCCATGATGAACGTGCCGGTGACCAAAATCATCGCGACGTGCATGACTTTAGGGTTGTTCGTTTCTATTAACCAACGACTCGATGCAGAAACCATTGCCCTTCTTGCAGAAGAATTTGGATACAAAGTCGAATTCGTAAGTATTGAAGTTCAAGAATCGATTAAGGAAGAAGTTGACCAGGAAGGTGATTTAGTTGACCGTCCTCCTATCGTAACCGTAATGGGTCACGTAGACCATGGTAAAACATCGTTACTCGACTACGTGCGTAAATCAAACGTTATCGCGGGTGAGGCCGGAGGTATTACGCAACACATTGGTGCGTATGGCGTGAAACTCGAGAATGGCAAACAAATTACATTCCTTGATACTCCGGGTCACGAAGCATTTACCGCTATGCGTGCGCGTGGTGCTCAGGTAACAGACGTTGCAATTATTGTTGTTGCAGCTGACGACAGTGTAATGCCGCAAACAGTGGAAGCGATCAATCACGCGCAAGCTGCGGGTGTTCCAATCGTATTCGCGATTAATAAAATTGATAAACCGGGTGCTAATCCTGACAAAATTCGTGAGGCATTAGCGGCGATGAACATTCTTGTTGAAGAGTGGGGCGGTAAATATCAGTGTCAGGAAATTTCTGCGAAGAAAGGTCTTAACATCGATACGTTGTTGGATAAAGTGTTGTTAGAGGCAGAAATGCTTCAGTTGAAAGCTAATCCGAAGCGACGTGCAAACGGCACCATCATTGAATCGACATTAGATAAAGGTCGTGGATATACTGCTACTGTTCTTGTAGAAAACGGAACATTACGTATAGGCGATGTAGTATTGGCAGGTTGTTACAGTGGTCGTGTAAAAGCGATGCATAACGAACGCGGCGGGCACATTGAAGAAGCGGGTCCTGCAACTCCGGTGTTGATTCTCGGCTTAAGTGGTGCTCCGCAAGCGGGTGACAAGTTCAACGTGATGGAAGACGAACGTGAAGCACGTGATATTGCCACACGTCGTTTACAATTACAGCGCGAACAGCAAATTCGTACTACTAAACATATTACGCTGGATGAAATCGGCAGACGTTTGGCAATAGGCGACTTCAAAGAATTAAACATCATCATTAAAGGTGACGTGGATGGTTCTATCGAAGCGTTGGCAGATTCATTGCTGAAATTGTCAACTGAAAAAGTTCAGGTTCGTATTGTACATAAAGGTGTTGGTGCTATCTCCGAGTCCGACGTATTGTTAGCTTCAGCTTCCAATGCGATCATCATCGGCTTCCAGGTTCGTCCGTCTCAAAGCGCGAAGAAACTGGCAGAAACAGAACAGATCGATATCCGCTTGTACTCTATCATCTACAAGGCAATCGAAGAAGTGAAGGCTGCGATGTTGGGTATGTTGGCTCCTGAATTTGAAGAGAAGGTGGTGTGCAACATTGAAATTCGTGAAGTATTCAAAATCACTAAAGTCGGTACGATCGCCGGTTGTTACGTATTGGATGGAAAAGTTAATCGTAACACCAAGGTGCGCGTAATTCGTAACGGCATTGTATTGCACGACGGATCGCTCGGATCATTGAAACGCTTCAAAGACGATGTGAAAGAAGTAGCTACCGGCTACGAATGCGGATTGAACATTGATAAATTCGACGACATTCAGGTTGGAGATTTAATTGAAGGCTACGAAATGGTGGAGATGAAGCGTAAATTATAAGCGCGATTAGTATCATAAAAAAACGCGGTTTGTATGAACCGCGTTTTTTATTTTGTACTCGTAATCTTTTATCGGCTGATCACTACACGAGTAACCGAAACCTGAGTTCCATTAGTTACACGCATCAGATATACGCCTGAAGCAATGCTAGCGGTGTTTACCGGCAATGTATTGCTCATATTACCTGATACATTGAACGCAAATTGTTCTGACGCTGCCTTACCGGCCAAGTCAAACATTTGAACTTGTACCTGACCGTTTTCAGCAGGCATAATTACCACGTTAATGAAATCAGTTGCAGGATTAGGATAAACCTTAACTGCAGAACCGTCTTGCTGCTCGGCAATTCCGACACAAGCGTTAACGTTAACTGTTACTACGGCAGTTCCGCTACAGTTGTTGTTATCAGTATAAGAATAAGTCAACACCTGTGCGCCTGCTCCAACTGATGGATCAAAGTTAGATCCGGTTACACCCGGGCCGCTCCACGTTCCACCTGCAGGTGTTCCTGTCAATGTCACATCGGCATCATCCAAACATACAGTTGATGCAGAAGTTGTTCCTGTAACAGTCGGATTTTGGTTAACTGTTAAGTTGATTGTAACAATACTGTCACATCCGCCCACCGTTACCAATGAATCAACATAAGTTCCCGATGTTGTGTATACATTCCCGGCAGGAGATGTGTATGCACCGCAAGAAGTTGCTGTCATGGACGATGATGATGAGTTCATTACCACCAAATTGATGGAGATAATACTGTCACATCCGCCCGCATTAACCAAAGTGTCGTAATACAAACCGCTGGTAGTATAAACGTTGCCGGCAGGAGATGTATATGAGTCACACACCATAGGTGTTAATGCTGCACCGGTTGTGTAGTTCACTGTTAAGTTAATCGTAATTACACTATCACATCCCGCCACGTTCGCAATGGTATCCATAAACATACCGGAAGTTGTAAATACAGCGCCGGATGGAGCTGTGTAGGAATCACAAGATTGAGCCGTGATACTTGCGCTTGTAGCCGAATTAAATGTTATGTCAATGGTGATGGTACTATCGCAACCGGCAACATTCGGAATAACATCTGTGTATGTTCCGGAAGTTGTATATGTTGCTCCTGATGGTGCGGTATAGCTCGCGTCGCAAGAGGAAACAGTAATTGAAGAAGTTGTAGGTTGATTAATTGTTAGATTAATCGTGATCAAACTATCGCAGCCGCTAAGCGCTGTTAATGTATCTACATAAACACCTGATGCAGTGTAGGTATTTCCTGCAGGAGACAAATAAGACGAACAGTTTGTCGCACTAATGGTATTTGTTGAAGCAGGAGTAACTGTAACATTAACAGTATCTGTGCCTTGCGCACAACCACCTGTGATATCAACATAGTAAGTTCCTGCAACACTTGCAAAAGTTGTGTCATTGGTTGAACCATTGGACCACAAGAAATTTCCACCATAGTTTGCGCTAGGTGTAAGTTGTACAGAATCACCTTGACAAACACTTAAATCAGGACCTAAGAAAGAACCACTGTACGGTGCGTAAAGTGCTGTAATTTCTGCAGGAGTTAATGCGCGGTTGTATACGCCGAATTCATCCAATTCACCGCCTGCAGGCGCACCAACGTTGGAGCTATAACCCATTACTTTAAATGGACCTGTACCTGTGAGATTAACAGCGCCTTGTGCTTGCGTTGTAACTAGCACACCATTAAGGTAACCACGCATTTGCCCTGCCGCCTGATCATAAACAAACGCACACATGGTTGGTGTTGTTAATGCACCTCCATTAATGTAGGTGTCAGTTATCCCTGCTCCACGAATGATCCAATTGTTATTCCCTGCCACGCCGTTCGTGAAGCAACGGAAACTATTAGATCCTGCATCGCCGAATATATAATACAACGTAGAATTTACAGAAATTCCTGCTGAACGCCATACGATGGACCAAGATCCCGTACCTATGTTGGGTGCCCAATTCGTATTCAAATAATCTGTTGATGAAGCAGCTCCGGAGCCTATCAATGAGCCATTACAAAGGTTACCCGGATTTTGTGTAACTGCACCTTGAATCGTTGCTGTTCCGGTTCCCGGAGGTGGCGTTAACGCTTGGTTAGGGACAGTGGTTCCTGTTCCATCAAATTTGTAATACAGCAACTCCGGCGTTGGAGCCTGAGCTTGCATTACAAACACAGCGCCCATTGCAAGCGCAAGCATGTAAAAATTTTTCATGTGTAAAGGTTATTTTGATTTCAGCGAAGGTAGTCCAAAATCACCTCTCACCCAAATTGCTGATAATGAACTTGATCGGAGTATAATTCAGATCTCTATTGCATTGAAGAAAATAAACGCCATTCGGCAAATCACGCACATCAATACTTCCATTTTGAGTACAACCACTCTTCACCGCTTGTCCATGCGTATTTAAAATAACGTATGGTGAATTGGGTGTTGCACTTACATAAATGAGATTTGTTGCGGGATTAGGATAAACAAGCTGCGCAATATTACCATGAATTTCCTGTTCACCAACTGTTGTTACCACAATGGTATCTTGTAACGTGATTTCGTGACATCCATTCGAAATTGTAACGCTGTAAATATATGTTCCCGGCTGTGCGTACGTATGCGTAATTGTCTCTGTTCCTGCTTGCGATGTATTATCGCCAAAATTCCAGAAGTAGCCGGAATAACCTTGTTGCGTATTAAATTGATAAGTGCCGGAACCAATGAACGAATTAGAAACAGTTGCCGTTGGATAATCAATCCAAGTATTCCAATAGTCGAGGGAATCCATCACCGTTAAGTGCGCATACTGTTGTAGCGCAACCGCTTCTCCTTGCGGAAGTCCTGCATAGTACGTGAGTCCGACAGGTGTTCGTTTAAAAATCGTCGCATAAAAAACACACGCTGTTAAATAACTTCCGTGCAAACTGGGATGGCTTCCATCGCCCGAAAACAAATCAGGAACAAAACCGCCGGCAATAGCGTTTACCCAGGCCGCGCCCGCAGGAGCAACTACCGCATCATTATCGTAACCCATTTGCAAATAACGACCGCGTAACTGATTGCTCATACCATCAAACGTACATACGGGAGGATACGTTGCACAAAACTGTTGATCGCCGAATTTGCGTCCCCACGTCATGTAGAAAACAGTTTGAGTACATGAATCATTGGCGTGAATAAGACTATCCAAACGAGTTGCATAAGGAAAAACATTTGCAACGACATAAGGTGTATCCAACGCCGGTTGTTGGCTTTGTCCTTGCAGTACTACATAATCCCAATCCTGCGCGTTAATCTTTTGCAAGGAGGTTGCGTTTTGCGTGTGCAACTCGAATGTATAACCACCCGGCGTGTTGGAATCATAAACAATGGTATCGCCGCCGGACAATGCCAAGTCGTATACCAATTGTGGTAAGTTATTGGCAGCCGTATAGCTATTGCCCAGAAAAAGCACTTTAGTTTGTTGGGCTTGAAGTGCACAGCATACAGCACACAAGATGAATGTTACAGTTGATCGCATAGTTAAAAATAACCCGAATACTGTTGCGGGATTTGGATTTAACACACTTAACTTACAATTGCAAAGTAATAGTCAACATCTGCAAACTACAGCATTTGCAGTATTCGTTTTTAAAGCAAATTCTTGGACTTTTGTTTCCGTATATTTGATATGACGATTTAACCCTATTCATGAAACGTGTTGCTTTAATTGCACTGCTCCTCAATGTCGTTGCGCTGCGTGCTCAAATTGACAAAGGATTTGTAGGTTTTTACGCCGGAACCGGCTTGGCTAACTACAGCTGGTTAGAGTATGATAAAAGAA
Source organism: uncultured Flavobacteriales bacterium (assembly GCA_937974275.1). Classification (GTDB taxonomy): domain Bacteria; phylum Bacteroidota; class Bacteroidia; order Palsa-965; family Palsa-965. Next base: position 3,674 of record CALJIF010000040.1, on the reverse strand, counting down.
TGGGCTTCAGCTCAGGTGTTAGCTGGGGAGCTAATTTGGCTATCCCAAAAACCGTATTGTACTTTTCTTTTGACAATGATCGCTTCTTCTATCACAAACAACTCGCAGACGTTGATGATAACTACACCAACCATACACGAATTACCTTTCATTCCAAAAGTCTTGGACTTGGCTATCGACTTAATTTAAACGAAGACGAAGGTGCTCATTCCTTCTTTGCCTTCACCGCTCCATTTGGAATGTCGTTCATCCATTTACACCGATATGCTGAATTGAGTGACGGAACAATCACTTACCAGAATCCCTCCAATACCTATGGAAAATATCGCGCAATGGGTTTTAATATGGGCCTTCGTTTCGAATATTACCGACAAGTGTACAAATCCATTTATTTGGGAATTGGATATCGCTTTCAACTGACTACAGAATTTTTCGCCATCGGACTTCGCGACGTAAACAACGATAGACCTTTGCCGGTAGCAGGCGCGCCTGTTGGTGATCCGGTCTCCCCGTGGAGTCGCTCACAAGCACTGCAATTGAAACTAACGTTTGGAGGAGGATAGTTCCTATGAAAAGAATATCATTTATTATAACTATTTCAGTTCTTCTGTTTTTCTCTAATTGCCAAAAACTTTTAGTTGAAATCGATTCACGTAAGTACGACGGAGAATGGGAACTGGTGGAGGTTGTCACTGACGAGTATGATAATACTAATTCAATTATTAATACTACTTCAACACCGGCCGTTGGCAAATTAAAGCTTTACCGCGACGGATTCTTTGAACCGGATAGCATTGCCGATTTAAGCGCATTTGAACGAGCAGTGTGGTCTGCGAACTCAAAAGGCAAAGGGGCCTTCATTTATTTTGGCGTAAATGAAAAAGCCTATGATCCTAATTTTGACAAACGGGCCGATGTTTTAAGTAAATCAAAAAAGGAAATGGAACTATCGTTTCATTCATATAATTCCAATAATAATATTTCGGAACGTCGTCGATACAAATTCAAACATATCGGTGAACTAAAATAAGTCTCTTGTGCTTTTGCAATTCGTATGCATTATGCACTTTCGGTTCTCATCGACGCCAGTACCCACCGTAACTGCTCATAAGAGATATCTTCAGGTAATCGTTCCTTCAGATCTTTCAGTCCTTTGGGTGTTTCCGTTTCAATTGCATCTTTAATTAATTGAATTTGATCTTGCGGCATTAAATCTTCCACAGCGACTAATTCGCGTTCGATACCAAACACCAAATGCGAAGAAATGGTTCCTTTAGACAGATTTCTCACTGCAGCAACTTCCTCGATACTCTTACCCGATTTCCACAAATCAATGGTTGTGTATTGAGTGGGGATTCTCTTCTTCGGCGCTACGTTACTACTTTCCTTTTTCTTCTTCTTCGATTTAGCCGCTTTTCGCTTTGTATGTGCTTCAAATACATCGTCAACGTCAAAATGAACCTCAGGCAATTCCGGTAACATACTTTTTTTATCAGGTTCACGACCTTCGTTTCGCGCAGCCAAATAACGTTCCGTTTTGTGCATAGCGAACAGTTGATGGGTAACAGCTTCACCCAATAACTGCACTTCCTCTCGAAATTGTTTCACGCCCGAATCTTCATCCAGGCGATAGCTCAATAATAATAATGCCTCACGCAATTTTAATAAGCGCGGATAGAAATAATCTTTTGCCGAACGTACCCGTTGATACAACTCTTCCAACCGGTATTGTTTACTCTCCAATTCCTGAACAAACTTTGCACTTAACATCGACCATTCGGTTGCTTCCTTATCCAGCAATGCTACTTCCTCGGCATACACCTTTTGCACAATTCCTTTCTGACGAGAAGCAGAGAAGGCCTGCAACTGTGCCGCCTGTTCGGCAATGGATTGCAGTCGGAAAGCTTGCTGTGTTATTTGCAAACAATAGTGATTCGCTGCTTGCTCTGCTTCCTTGATTAATGTTTCAGATTCAGGTTTCCCGGATTGAAACAGCGTCACGTGTTCATTGGAACGAATCATACGCTCCGGCATGGGAGAAGTCAATTGCAATCCGTCCAAACCTGTAAGGCGTGATAACGCCACATACAACTGTCCGGGTGCAAAAACTTCTTCCACATCAATTGCTGCACGTTCAAACGTCAACCCTTGACTTTTGTGAACTGTTATGGCCCATGCATATTTTAAAGGAAACTGCGTAAACACGCCTATTTCCTGTTCTTCTATTTCACCGGAATTTTCATTCAGCACGTAGCGAATATTTTTCCACTCTAACGGCTTCACTTCGTAATCTTCCGAACTCCCGTCCAATTGAACTTTCAGGCGATCTTTACTTGTTTCAACAACAATGGCCAGCTTCCCGTTAAAATACGTGCGTTGTGGAGACGGGTCGTTTCTGCAAAACATCACACGAGCACCCACTTTGAGTTCCAACGATTCTTCCAGTGGAAACAAATGTTCAGGAAATTCTCCGGTAACTACCGCTTTGTAAAAACGCGACGGCGCTACTAATTCTTGAAGCCGTTGTTTGTTGATCGCATCAGCCTTTGCGTTGTGCGTGGTCATTCGAATACGATCATCCTTACTATCGGGACTATAGAACGTATTCAAAAGTTGCGCATCTTCCTTTGACAAAATATTTTCTCGCAACCGATTCAGGAGTTGTACAAATGCCTCATCGCTCTGACGATACACTTTATCCAATTCTATATACACCGGAGGATTTTCCTGTAATACACGCGCCTGAAAAAAGTACGGGCCGGAATAAAAGTCTTTCAATACATTCCATTCGTGATCCTTCACAACAGGCGGCAATTGCGACAAATCGCCGATAAACAAGAGTTGTACCCCGCCAAAGGGCAAGGAATAATTCCTGCGAACCTGCTTCAACACCACGTCAATGGCATCCAGCAAATCAGCACGCAACATGCTGACTTCATCAATTATTAGAAGTTCCAATTCCTGCAGCAACCGGCGCTTACGAGCACTCATGCGCTGATCACGCTTTAATGTAAGTGCGGTTATGAATCCGGGCTGAGGAGGAGCACCGTCAGTAGGAATAAATGCACCAAAAGGCAATTGAAATAAGGAGTGAATGGTAACGCCGCCGGCATTGATAGCTGCAATTCCCGTTGGTGCAACAATAGCGGTGTTTTTAAAAGTAAGCCCTACCAGTTTTCGTAAAAAGGTCGTTTTACCACTACCCGCTTTGCCCGTGAGAAATACAGGTTTTCGGGTGTGTTGAATAAAGTGATTCGCCAGTGCTACAGGTTCCATACTATCAGTCATACGCATGCATCTAAAGTGTAAACTACAAGAAAAAATGAAGGGCGCGAAGGTAGTGTCGATGAAGCTATTAACAATATTTCAAACGTTTACAAACGGATATAAGTGATGGAGTATACCGGAGAATTTAAAAGTTATGGGAAAGACTATTTGAACGACACCAGACAAGAACATGATAAAACACTAAAATTACACCCACGTTAGCACGCACGCCACACACAAAATTAGATCGCACTTTGATTCTTTATAGTTATGGAGTAAATTACACGATGGAAATAATTCGCTACAAAGTAGCGCATCTACACACAAATTGGGTTGCTAAGCGCGTAAATGTGGCGGGTATAAACGAGTTAGGCGTCAGCTAAGACAGACAGAGTAAACAAAATGAA
>CALJIF010000039.1 GCA_937974275.1 uncultured Flavobacteriales bacterium | reverse complement strand
ATTTTATCTCAAGAAGAGCTACGACAAAAAAATTTCGAAACATTTTCCATGAAACGTAATTTCATTACCAAACCTGTTCCAAGTTTCTGGCTACAGTCCTTAATGGCCCCAACGTAAGTAGATGATGAAACGAAATCGAACGAGTATTTAATGATTCGCCCGTACAAACCCGAAGAAATTTCTTCGGTTTTTTTTGTGGATAAAACAGATCGGAATGATTACACTTCCCAAAAATTCTCAATTTTACCGATGTAACCTAACATCTTACCACGGATTCATTCCGATAACGCCCTGCGCTACCCCAACTTATGAAACATGTTCTCTTAAATTCTATAAAGCTTCTTGCTTTGTTGTTGCTATCATTTTCTCCTTCCATACAAGCACAAACGGCTATGCTTAGAGGGGATGTTTCCGTCACTCGCTCTCGCTATATAGGAGTGGACATGGAAGACATGAAGAATAATCGTTCCTGGGCCGCGGGCATTTTAATGGAACATGGATCCGGTGCTTATGAACGTCATTATCGCTGGCACTATGGTGCAAGAGTGCGACATCTGCATGCAGAACGTGATGAATACGCGAACGATTCGCTTGGTCAGTTAGTTGCCGGCAGATCAGCTTATACCTACAACTATCTGGAGGTACCGTTAGGTGTGGAAGTTGATCTTTTTGGAGGAGAAGCGAACTACTTTCACGTTGGTCTTGGTACAGATATTTTCGGAGCAGTACCATTTGGTGTGTCCGGTGTTCGTGACTATCCTTACGCGAACCCGTGGTCAAAAAAATACGAAACTCCTTATTTCATTTTAGGATTTGCTTTAACAGGTTATGTCGGGGTCAACATTGATCCGTTTGGGCTAAAGGTTCACTACACGGGACAATTTCCATTTATTCCAATTACACGACCTACGCCTGATAATTACACAGGAGAACCTTATGAGGTGCAACTCCTGGGAACTCGCGGACTAATGATCTCTCTTTTTTACATTCTTGAAGAATAGTAAAATTGTATTTCCTCCGGAAAATGTTCGTCGAATCGGAAAGTGAAGAAATTGCCGCCTAATCCGTTAGTTGCCTTATCTATTTCCTGCTTTGTGACCTACATCACATTGTCATTTCAATCATCTCGATAACTTCGTCTATCCCCAAAATCGGATACACATGAGAAACCTGTACGCGTTCGTCCTTTCATCGGCATTTGCCATTTCAGCACAAGCTCAATTCGTTAACCCGCTTTACATTCCGCCAACACTGTCGGGTGATACGTTTTACCTCACTGCAAACGATACCACGCATCAGTTTTATCCGAATATCACGACCAACACTTTCGGGTATAACGGCTCGTATTTGGGCCCAACATTAATGTGGAATCAAGGCGATAGCGTGCATATTGTATTCAACAATCAGTTACCGGAAGAGACAACCGTTCACTGGCACGGCTTACACGTTGCACCGGAACACGACGGAGGTCCGCACACACACGTAATGGCTGGTGCTACATGGACTCCATCATTTTTGATTCGCAACGCTGCATCCATGTGCTGGTATCATCCGCACGTACACGAGAACACCATGCCGCAAGTAAATAAAGGACTTGCGGGAGCAATTTATATCTACGACACGATCGAAGCACAACTCAATCTTCCACGAACATATGGCGTTGATGATTTCCCGATCATCATGCAGGATAGAACCTATGCCGGTAATGGTGATTTTGTATTCGACGCATTAGCAGATTCTGTATTAATCAACGGAACGCCCAACGCTTATTTAAATTTACCGCAGCAAGTAGTTCGTCTTCGATTATTGAACGGCTCCAATGCACGCACATTTGTTGCTGCGTTTAACGACAATCGCAACTTCTACGTTATTGCTTCCGACGGCGGTTTGCTGACTCAACCGTATTTAACCAACTCCATCAAAGTTGCTAATGGTGAACGTTATGAAATCCTCGTAGACCTTTCCGGCGAAACAATTGGCAATACACTGCAACTGATCAGCAAAGGCTCAACACTGGCGAACAATGAAGCCGGTGGTGCAGGAATGCCTAACGGACAAAGTCCATTAAACGGAGTAGATTTCCCGCTGTTCGAAATTCGTGTTACTGCTCCTACCGCTAATCCGGTTGTTGGAATTCCGACGTCACTCATCACGCACAATGTTTGGAGTACCGCAAACGTAGATCGCACAAGAATTAAAAACATGCAGGGACAAGGCATGTTTGACATGGGCAATCTTACCATCAATGGAATTTTGTTTGACATGATGGTCATCAACGATACCGTTTACAAGGACAACATCGAAATCTGGAGAATCAACAACACTTCAAACATTTCGCATCCGTTTCATATTCACGATATCCAGTTCTACATTATCAGTCGCAATGGGCAAGCACCTTTGGCCTATGAAGCAGGCTTAAAAGATGTTGTGCATTTGAAACAAGGTGAATACATCGAGTTCATCACCAAATTCGAAACCTTTACCAACGATTCTGTTCCCTACATGTATCATTGCCACAATTTGCACCACGAAGACATGGGCATGATGGGACAATTCCTTGTAATTGAAGAACCGACCGGAACTCCCGAAAACCTTGATAACAGAACGTTCACGCAGATCTATCCAAATCCGGGAACTTCATTTTGGCAGGTGAATAAGTTCAGCAACAATTACACCACCTGGACGCTCACTGATTTGCAAGGCCGTGTCGTTAAAACAGGAACAAGCGCAGAAGCAACTTTTCAAATCACGACAGAAGGTATTCCTGCCGGCATGTATGTGTTAACGCTCAATGAAAACGGACAAACACAATCGTTAAAAGTGATCAAGCGTTAAGCTTACATCTTTTTTGCGCGTTCCCAATATTCGTCCATTTCGGATAAGGACATTTCACCGAGTTTCTTACCGTCGGCTTGTGACGCTTGTTCCAAATATTGAAATCGTTTGATGAATTTTTTATTGGTGCGTTCCAACGCATCTTCCGGATTAACGCCGATGAAACGCGCATAGTTCACTATAGCAAACAACACGTCACCAAACTCCTCTTCACGGCGTTCCTGTGCTGCGTTCTGCTGTACTTCTGCCTGCAATTCGTCCAACTCTTCCTTCACTTTGTCCCATACTTGATGCGGCTCTTCCCAATCAAATCCCACGGCACGTGCTTTCTCCTGAATACGCCAAGCCTTTACCATGGCAGGCAAAGAAACCGGAACGCCATTCAAGACCGACTGAAATCCACCGGCGGTAATACTATCCTTTTCTTTGAGTTTGATCTTCTCCCAATTCTCTTTCACCTGTTGCTCATTCTCCACTTTTACATCACCATAGATATGCGGATGACGACGAATTAGTTTTTCGCATTGTGCGTGCAATACGTCAGCAATATCAAAGTGTCCGGTTTCAGATGCTATGCGTGCATAAAATACCAAGTGCAGCATCACGTCGCCTAACTCCTTTTTAATGCCATCAAGATCATTAACCAATATCGCATCTGCCAGTTCGTAGGTTTCTTCTATCGTGAGATGACGTAAACTTTCCAGCGTTTGCTTTTTGTCCCACGGGCATTGCTCCCGCAACTCATCCATGATGGTTAAAAGTCGTGCAAAAGCCTCTTTCTTCTGTTCCGGAGTATTCATGTGCTCAAATTATTTGTTAAAGATCGTTGTTTCGGCAGAAACGGAATAATTCACAAGGCACAATAATTGTATCTTCAAGGTTATGAATCTGAAAGGACTTCTTACCCTGCTGTTATTCGTGCTCGCCAATGTAATGCAAGCGCAGAACGAAGAAGACGATTACTATTCCACCAGCGGCATTCGCTACGAAGATTACGCATATCGTAAGAACATTCATACCGTTTTATTGAGTCCTGATCCCGAAGTACCCACGTATGCATTTCTGCGACTAAATACTACGGATAAGTTATGGTTGCAGTTTGATGATCTGGATGGTGATTTCAAAAACTACAATTATTCTATTGTGCATTGTACCTGGGACTGGAAACCCAGCAACGTTCTTTTGTCTGAATATTTAGATGGATTCGCAACCTATCCGATTACTTCGTACAGCTTTTCCAGAACCACTTTACAAAAATTCACGCATTACAAAATTCAAATTCCGGATGATAATGCAAAGTTTTTGTTCTCGGGTAACTACTTGCTGAAAGTTTTTGTGGATGGCGATGAAGAACATCCGGTTTTAACAAAACGTTTCATGGTATATGACGAGCGTGTAAACATAACCGGTTCCGTGCACGCAGCTACTATTGTGCAGGATCGCAACTTTAAACAGGAAGTTGATTTTAATATCTCATATCCTGCAGGAGTAATCGTAAATCCGTTTCAGGAAATCCGACCGGTGGTGATGCAAAACGGACGTTGGGACAATGCTAAAATCGGATTACAGCCACAATTTTTAAAAGACAATGAATTGGTGTATGATTATGACGACATCAATGTTTTTCCCGGTGGTAAAGAATATCGTTGGCTGGATACACGCAGCATGATCTATCAGGGAGAGCGCGTGGCATCGGTTGCAAAAGAGAATGGTTTGTTTCATGTCTATCTCATGCCCGATGAAAAGCGCGGATTTAAACGATACATGAATAATCCGGACATCAATGGTCGTTATGTGGTGAAAACATATCAGGGAACGGACAGCGAAATTGATGCGGATTATGTGTGGGTGCATTTCTTTCTGAGTTACGATATGCCGGTGGAAGGCGGCAATATGTATGTATTCGGAAGTTTCTCCAACTGGAATTATCAACCGCGGTGCAAAATGAAATACAACGCCGAAAAACGTGGTTATGAAGTTTCCGTTTTCTTGAAACAAGGGTTTTACAACTACGAATACATTTTCTTAAAAGACAACGAGAAAGCAGGAGATACATTCTATACGGAAGGCATGCATCAGGAAACGGAAAACGAATATATGATCCTGGTGTACTACCGAAGACAAGGCGGATTTATCGACGAACTCATCGGCTACAAAATGCTGAATTCACGTCAACAATAACTTTGTTAAAACCTTTCCTCCTGAATGTTTGTTTCTTAAGCAGGTTCGTCTTAAAATTGTCCGGTAAGCATGATTACAGAAGTAACAAACGGCATTCAGGTAAGCGTTGATAGTAACTATCAACCGTTGTATTCGCGACCGGAACAACATCATTACTTCTTTTCCTATCGTATCCAAATCGAGAATAAAAGTGATTACACCGTGAAACTGATGCGTCGTCATTGGTTCATCTTCGATTCGTCGGGAAACAAACACGAAGTAGAAGGTGAAGGTGTTGTAGGTCAGCAACCGGAATTACAGCCGGGTGAATCGTACACGTACGAATCTGCATGCAATCTCACTACAGAAATTGGCAGCATGCACGGCATTTATACGTTTCTGCGCACCGCTGATGACAAGGAGTTTCAAGTAACCATCCCACGCTTTCAACTCATTAGCGGTTATCGACTTAACTAGTTAGTTGACATTTTTTATGAATTGAACGCAACTCCATTAGCGTTTATTCGCAAATGAACCGGTATTTTTGAGCACCAATTTCCCCCACGTGAAAATATTCAGTACGCTTCTCATCGCTCTCTTCTCGGTTTTTATTTTATCAGCACAATCCGGCCCACCGGCGAATGGCGTTGTCATTGGAATTATCCAAGACTCTGTAGGCAATGTTCCAATTGAATACGCTGCCGTTGCCGTAATGTCTGCAAAAGATTCTTTGGTAAAAGGTGGAAGCGTAACCGACAAAAACGGTGCTTTTCAAATTCGTCAGTTGCCTCCCGGAAAATATATGCTACGGGTAACGTTCATGGGGTACACCACCAAGTATTCCGCGGCCTTCGTCTTATCGCCCCAACAAGCACAATTTGATGCGGGAATCATAAAACTTAAAAGTGCCGGCGCCGAATTAAATACGGTTGTTATTGAAGAAGATCGTGCCGATTATTCAAACAGTATCGATAAAAAAGTGTACGATGTCGGACAGAACATCACAGCAACGGGCGGTACAGCTACAGATGTCTTACAAAATGTACCTTCTGTAACGGTTGACGTCGATGGAAAAGTAAGTTTGCGTGGCAGTGAAAACGTCACCATTTTAATTGACGGCAAACCTTCAGGTATAACCGGAAATGACCGTCAAGCTGCATTAGCACAAATTCCGGCATCCATGATCGATCGTATTGAAGTAGTTACCAATCCTTCCGCAAAGTACGATGCGCAAGGAACAGCGGGTATCATCAACATCGTTACGAAAAAAGATGGTCGCAAAGGATTTAACGCCACTGTAAATGCTGGATTTGGTACCAACAACAAGTACAACGGTGGTTTGAATTTTAATAACCGAGGAGAAAAAATAAATGTATTCGCGCAATACACGTATCGTTATGAAGATCGTTGGATGCGTGGTGACGGACAACAACACACGTTTACTACCGACACGAATTTCTATTTCCAAAACAAACCCGGATCGCTGATGAGCAGCGGGTTTCACAGTGGCAGAGCAGGTTTCGACTGGTCGCCTACTCCTTACCAAACCTTGTCTATCGCTGCAGGATTAACAGCACGTCAGGAACACCGAAACGACAGCACCGTGTACACGTTTTTAAACAGTGAACAAGTTGCGTTTGACGGATTCAGTCGCCGTGCTGCAACGGACGAATACAATACCACCGGCGATGTTACGCTGGATTACCGAAAAACATTTCCGGGTTCGAAGCGATTGCTAACTGCAGCAGGCGCGCTTTCCTACAATACACGTCAAGTAGGAAGCGCATTTAAGTTGAATCACATCGGCTACTCTTTACCCGCATATCAATTGACATCCGGCAACAACGAGTTTCTGACCTCCGCTTTACAAATTGATTACACGCATCCGTTAAGCGATAGCTTTAAAATAGAAACCGGAATTAAAGCCGGCTTGCGCGACAACGACAACCGACAACTCGCATCGATGTATAATTACGCCAATGAAATCTATTTTGATGATCCTCGCTTTGCCGATCGCTTTACCTTTTCGGAATACATCTATGCAGGCTATGTGCAAGCTGCTGCGCACCGCGGAAAATTTGATATGCAGGCCGGTCTTCGTTTAGAATATACCGACATGATCAGTTTTTCGGAATCTGTTAACGACGACTTTAGAAACACTTATTTGAATTTATTCCCAAGCGCCACTGTTCGTTACACGCCGAAAGACGGTATAGAAATGCAACTCGGCTATAGCCGACGATTGAATCGCCCGTCTAATGGACAATTGAATCCGTTTTTAGATTATTCCGATTCGCTGAACATCAGAACAGGAAATCCTTATTTGCAACCGGAATTTATTGACGCGTTGGAATTCAATTTCAATAAGTACTGGAAACCATTAACATTGAATACAACGCTGTATTATCGACATACAGACAACGCCATGTCGTTTATGCGTACTTACGATACGTTGACAGGCGTCGCAATTATGGGGCCGGTAAATTTTGAATCTTCCGATAATGTGGGATTAGATCTCGTGCTGCGATTATCGTTAGGTAAAAAAGGAAACATCATGTGGAGCAGCAGTGCATTCCAAAGCACTGTCGTTGGTGGTGATGCCGCTCCGGGACGTGCCGCAACATTCTTCGGCTGGAATACCAGAATTTCCGCTACCTACAAAGTAATTCCTTCAACATCCATTCAACTTACAGGAATGTATTCATCGAAATACGAGAGTCCGATTGGTTCATTCTGGATGCCCGGTGGTGTTGATATTGGCGTACGTCACGATTTCATGAAAGGCAAAGCAACCGTTTCCGCTAATTTGTCTGACATTTTCAATACACGAAAAATGTTCATCACGAATTTCAATACGGGCTACGAAATGGAAATCTGGCGTCAGCGGGAATCGCGCATTCTGATGGTTAATTTGACCTGGAGATTCGGTTCAGGAGATGATTTCCAGAAGAAAAAATCATCCGTGATTCCGTCCGGAGATGATGCTCCGATGGGATTCTAAGACTTGCTTGTGCTGAGTTCAAGCAACCAGCTTACGGCATCCGCTTCGGACGTAAAGTGACGCACCGGACTTTTAGGTTTAAAAATGGCCAGGTAAGAATTAATCAAAGTCGCTGCAATTTCACGATCAGAAAGAACAGCCGTGCCATAACGATTTCCTGAATTTTCGGAAGCAATTCGTTTCGCTTCACGCGTTATTTCATAATCCACGCGTGCATCTACCAATACCGCAGACTTTTCACCATTTGTTAATTCGTTAATAATACGATACAACTGTTGTGCTGCATTTTCGTCCAAAACAATACCCGGTTGGACGGTAATTTGCACAATTCGATCATCCCTCAAAACAATCGTACACCACGATAAATAAACTTCTTTTGCCATTTCAGTATATGGGGATGCAAATTTACCTCCAATAGCCATGAATTCACATGTTCATGTTTAAGTAGTCCCGTTCGCGCCACAATTGGAGTATTTTGCCTTGTAACTGGTCTTTTCACAAACTATTCAGTTCCCGCAGGTTTTAGTATCTTTGCCGTCCGGTAAAAACGACCGGATTTTAGTTACAGGACAATCATACCAACATGAACATTACACAAGAAAACATTGACGCTTTAAACGCCGTTGTTAAAGTTAAATTAGAGCCAAACGATTATACCGAGAAAGTTGATCAGGCATTAAAAAATTACCAGAAAAAAGTAGCTATGCCGGGCTTCCGTCCGGGTAAAGTGCCTTCTTCATTGGTAAAGAAAATGTACGGCAAAACAATTCTGGCAGAAGAAGTGAATCGCCTGTTGTCAGATAGTCTGTACAAATTCATCACAGATAATAAACTCGATATTTTAGGCAATCCGTTACCAAAAGAAGAAGTAAATAACGCAGTAGAACTGGATCTTGGAAAAGAATTCGAGTTTCATTTTGATATGGCGTTAGCTCCTGCATTCAACGTTGATTTGGCAAAATCAGGAACGTTAACGGAATATGCTGTTCGCGTGGACGACAAGCTCATCAACAACTACGTGCAAGACATTACACGTCGTTACGGGCAAGTGGCTCCTGCTGATACAGCAGGTGATGGCGATTTGTTGATGGGTGATTTTGTTGAACTGGATGCCAACGGCGAAATTGTTCCCGGTGGTATTTTCAAGTCATCCACAATTTTCCTGGATAATCCGGCGAAAGACCATCACAAGGTTTTGGTGGGTGCAAAAGTGGATGACAAATTTGATTTGACTACCGAACAGATTGCCGATAACATCAATGATCTGGCATCGAAGCTGGGTGTTGAACCACATGCTGCTGAAGGATTGAAAAATAAATTCCGTTTCACGGTTAAAACAATCAGTCGTTTGGTACCTGCAGAAATGAATCAGGAATTGTTCGATAAAATTTATGGCCCCGGTGCTGTAACTTCTGAAGACGATTTCCGTCAAAAAATTGCAGGCGAATTGAGTAGCATGTTTGTTCGTGAAACCGAACAGAAATTGCGTAACGACATTCGTGCAGCTTTATTAAAAGCAACACCATTAACACTGCCGGACGAGTTCCTGAAGCGTTGGTTGATGGCTGCGAATGAGAAACCAATTACACCGGAACAACTGGAAGCAGAATACCCGACGTATGCCGAACAACTAAAATGGCAGTTGATCGAAAATAAATTGATCCGTGAAAACGACATCAAGGTTACGGCGGAAGAAGCTACCGAACACGTGAAAGGAATTTTGAAAGATAACTTCGCACGTTACGGTCGTAATCCGGATGAAGTAAGTGAAGATGAATTGAATGACACAGCACGTCGTGTATTGTCCAAGGAAGACGAAGCGAAGCGCATTTTTGAAGATATGTACGCGCAGCGACTGATGACCTTGTACAAAATGAAGTGCACCATTCAGCAGAAAGAGGTATCTTACGAAGAATTTCTGGCGGCTTAATTTGTCAGTTTGGCAGGAAAATTATTCGGCAGGAAAATTGAAAGAAAACTGAACTAAACAATATTCATATGTTCGATCAAAATGAATTTCGCAAATATGCCGTTAAACATCGCGGCATTAATAGTTTAACTTACGATCAATACGTATCTGCCGTTGGTCCTCGCATGTCGATGACACCGTATATCATCGAAGAACGTCAATTGAACGTGGCTCAGATGGACGTGTTCTCCCGATTGATGATGGATCGCATCATTTTCCTGGGAACCGGCATTAACGATCAGGTGGCCAATATCATTCAGGCGCAGTTGTTGTTTTTGGAATCTGTTGATGCTAAAAAAGATATCCAGATTTACATCAATTCTCCGGGTGGTTCTGTGTACGCAGGATTAGGAATTTACGACACGATGCAAATCGTTGCTCCTGATGTAGCTACCATCTGTACCGGAATTGCGGCTTCTATGGGTGCTGTACTAATGTGTGCAGGTCACAAAGGAAAGCGTACTGCGTTAACACATTCCCGCATTATGATTCACCAACCATTAGGTGGTGCGGAAGGTCAGGCTTCAGATATCGAAATCACAGCGCGTGAAATTCAGAAGTTGAAGAAAGAATTGTACGAAATCATCGCGCGTCACAGCGGTCAGACTTACGATAAAGTATGGGCAGACAGTGATCGTGACTACTGGATGATTGCTGCTGAAGCTAAGGCGTACGGCATGATCGATGAAATTCTGGAGAAGCGCCCTAACAAATAATTTAACCGGCACGTAAATCACAAAAGCATCCTTCACCGGATGCTTTTTTTAACTGAAAGATGGCTAAAGAATCAAATATTCATTGCTCGTTTTGCGGGAGAGATAAACAGGATACACTCGTATTGATTGCAGGAATCCAAGGTCACATTTGTGATCAGTGTATTCAGCAAGCGTATCGCATCGTAAAAGAAGAGCAGGACGTGCAAAAGTCCACAGCAATTTCATCGGCATTAACGCTGTTGAAACCGGTGGAAATTAAACGTCACCTCGACGAGTACGTGATCGGGCAAGACCACGCTAAAAAGGTATTGTCCGTTGCGGTATACAATCATTACAAGCGTATTTCTGCAAAGCCGGGACGCAAAGCCAACGAGGAAGTAGAGATTGAGAAATCCAATATCGTGATGGTGGGCGAAACAGGAACGGGAAAAACCTTGTTGGCGCGCACTATTGCAAAATTGCTGAACGTTCCATTTTGTATTGCTGATGCAACGGTGTTAACTGAAGCCGGATACGTGGGTGAAGATGTGGAAAGCATTCTTGTTCGTTTATTGCAGGCCGCAGATTATGATGTAGCAGCGGCAGAACGTGGTATTGTGTTTATTGACGAGATCGATAAGATTGCTCGCAAGAGTGACAATCCTTCTATTACACGTGACGTTTCCGGTGAAGGTGTACAACAGGCATTATTGAAAATGCTGGAAGGTAATGTTGTGAATGTTCCACCTCAGGGCGGTCGTAAACATCCGGAACAAAAAATGATTCAGGTGAATACAAAAAACATCCTGTTCATCTGCGGTGGTGCTTTCGACGGTATCGACAAGAAAATTGCACGTCGTTTAAAATCACAAACTATCGGTTATTCAACGGACAAAGAAGAAACAGCAATCGACAAGGACAACTTGCTACAATACGTGGTACCGCAAGATTTGAAATCATTCGGATTAATTCCTGAATTGATCGGTCGTTTGCCGGTGCTCGCGCATTTGAATCCGTTAGACCAGGCTACGTTGCGTTCAATTCTTACCGATCCTAAGAATGCCTTGGTGAAACAATACGTGCGTTTGTTTGAGATGGACAACGTAAAACTTTCCTTCGATCCGGAGGTGTTTGATCATATTGTTTCCAAGGCTATGGAATACAAATTGGGCGCACGCGGTTTACGCAGCATTTGCGAAGCCATCATGATCGACGCGATGTTTGACATTCCTTCAGAAGGAAAAACCAAAAACGTCCACATCACATTGGAATACGCGAAAGAAAAATTGAGCAAAGCCAAAATGGATAAGCTGCGCGCGGCGTAGTTTCATCGCATACCAATAAAAAAGCCCGTTCTTAAGAACGGGCTTTTTGTTGATATAACATCAATCTTATTGCATTTTCGTGATAACAGTATCCTTCTCAATTTTAATCATCACACTGTCACCATGCATTCCCGGCATGCCGTGATGCATCATCATCATCATTTTCATACAGCAGCACCCGCCTTCCATCATGCACATGCCCATTTTCTCACCACCGTGAGGATTGCAGCCTTTCATTTCGCCTTTTCCGCAACCCGCGCCTGCTTTCATTTCACAGCCGGGCTTATCCCCACATCCTGCCTTGCTCTTATCGCATGACATTTTTTTGCAGTGTCCTTCCCCACCCGCTTCACCATGACAATTTGCTTTGCGCTCGTGACATTCTGTTTTCGCTTCGCAGCCTTCGTTGCGCTCGCACATGGCGCGTTTCTGCATAAATGCCAATCCGCCCAATACTACTACGAATACCAGCGCTACGGCTACTGTTGTTCCAATGAGTTGTTTCATGTCTTCAATTGTTTTTATAAAAATACAACTTAATTCGATTTTTGTTTTTCATACCGAATAAAGTCAAACGCATATGCGTGCTTTTCGTCTGCTGCATGCGGAATTCGCTCCACTTCCTGCCACTCAGCGTCTAATTCCGGAAAAAATGTATCAGCTTCCAAAACGGTATAGACACGCGTTAACCAGATGCTGTCTGCCAGATCCATCGCCTGCAAATAAATTTCGCCACCACCGATAATGTAACAAACCGATTCGCCCTGCTCCCGTGCAATATTAATACCGGCCTCCAACGAACCAACTACTATCGCTCCCGGTGCAGCATAATCCGTTTGACGTGTTACAACAATATTGGTACGTCCCGGAAGCGGACGAAATTTTTCGGGAATGCTCTCGTAATTTCTTCTTCCCGTAATCACACAATGACCTTCCGTCTTTTCTTTGAAAAACTTCATGTCGTCCGGTAAGCGCCACATAAGGCGGTTATCCTTCCCGATCGCGTTGTTTTCTGTTGCAGCAACGATAATAACGATTTCCACTATGCGAATTATTAAACGGCCACGGCGGCTTTAATGTGAGGATGCGGATCGTAGCCTTCCAAAACAAAATCTTCGAATTTGAAATGGAAAATATTTTTCACTCCCGGATTTATCTTCATCGTTGGCAACGGACGGAAATCGCGCGACAATTGCAGTTTTGCCTGCTCGATATGATTGCTGTACAAGTGAGCATCGCCCAGCGTATGCACAAACTCACCCGGCTGCAAATTGCAGACTTGTGCTACCATCATCGTCAATAGTGCATACGATGCAATATTGAATGGAACTCCAAGAAAAATATCAGCGCTTCGCTGATACAACTGACAACTTAACTTCCCGTCAGCAACATAAAATTGAAAGAACGCGTGACAAGGAGGTAATTTCATGTGCTCGATTTCGCCAACATTCCATGCGCTCACAATCATGCGTCGTGAATCGGGATTCTTTTTGATTTGCTCAATAACTTGGGTAATCTGATCAATGTGTCTGCCATCCGCAGTAGGCCAACTTCTCCACTGATAACCGTACACGGGGCCGAGATTTCCGTTTTCATCCGCCCATTCATCCCAAATCGTTACACCATTATCCTTTAGATACTGAATGTTCGTATCACCTTTTAAAAACCACAACAATTCGTGAATGATAGACCGCAAATGCAATTTTTTGGTGGTCACAACGGGAAAACCATCTTGTAAATTAAAACGCATTTGGTATCCAAAAACAGAGACAGTACCTGTTCCGGTACGATCCGTTTTCACCGCGCCGTGATCCAGAACGTGTTGCATTAAGTCGTGGTATTGCTTCATAATCGTTAGTAAAAATACGCGGCTATCAGAGGCTTTCGTAGGTTTTTAACATAATCTTATTCATGAAATATCAACCACCGCAAACAATCGGCGTCGCTAATTAGCCTAAATTGCAGTAAAACTCGATCTCATGAAACATCTCGTACTCTTCAGCGGAATGGCAATAACCGCCTCACTTGCCGCACAAAATGACACGTTGTTATTCGATAATTTCGAAAGCGATCCGGCCGTATATCAGCAGATAGCGCTACCTCCGGGAAATTCGACTGATGCGTTCTGGTACAATTTCGACATCGACAATTTAGGTGACGGAAGCGGTGGAAATCGCCCCGGTGAATGGTTCTGGAGCACCGGTTTTGCGGGTGTCGATTCTACAGACAATGTTTTAATGTCCAACTCCTGGACCAACAACGGAAGCACGCCGGTTCAAAATATTTTAGTGACGCCATCTTTGCAAATTGTAGATGCCAACGCAAACCTCAGCTGGGAATCAGCGCCACGTCAAACACCGCGTTATCTGGACGGTTATCGTGTAGTGGTTTCAACAACTACTAACGATCCGAGTGCTTTTTCGGATACTATTTTTTCTGCAGCCGAGTTCGTATCGCTGGATAACCAAAACGCTCCTTTTGATTTTAACAGTTACACGTTCTTCCCTGCAGCAACGGCCAATTTGCTGGATCCGTTTGTGCACGGTGCAGATGGCATGAATACCGTGTTCGATTCTGCGAGCGATTCATCCCGTTTAATTGGAACTTCACGCGCTTTCCAGGTTTCTCTGTCACAATATTCCGGCATGACGATCTTCATCATGTTCGTTCATTACACTATTGATGATAATCTCTTATTTATTGATGACATCCTGGTAACCGGCACGAATCCTACAGGTATGGACGAATACTACAATCAGGTTTCCTTTGGTGTCTATCCGAATCCTGCACAGGATGAAGTAAACCTCAACATTAACATGACAGAACCAAGTGATGTTAACGTTTCGATTTTAGATCTTACCGGAAAAGAAGTGATCGCCGCACCTCAACAAAATTTAGCGGAAGGTATGCAACGCGTTGCTGTTAATACATCGACATTAACACCCGGAATGTATCTCGTAAAAGTGACAACTGCCACAGGAACATCCACCAAGCGCATTATCATCCAATAATTCATTAATAGAATCATACAGAAAGCACAAAGCACAAAGCCGACTACCGCAGTCGGATTTGTGCTTTTTATTTTACACCATGATTTAAACAACACAGCAATCGCAATATTACTTACTGTCTAATTCACATTGCTAAGGTTTATTAACCGGTTTCCATTACGAGTAATTTAAGATCTATCGCGAATTCATTAACCGGCGGTAACGCTGAATAGAAGTAATATCATTTCAGCGTAGTTTAGCTTGCAAATATTACTTGTGCATGAAAAATAAAACCGGAACAACTGAAGGAAAGTACAATCGGCAAAAAGGTCTTCAACTACATTGAGTGCAGAAACTCACTAATGCTTCAAGTTCGAGACATCCACAGGTTTCTTCTCATCGCGGAAGAGAATCGCGAATAACACCGTTACTACCAATGCGTAAATTGCAAATGCCAACCAAGCTCCCTGCCAATCCGTATTTCCATTGGGCAACACGTAAAATTTACCAATAGCCCAGCTGCTAGCCACTGTACCCAAGTATGCTCCAAATCCGTTTGTCATCATCATGAACAATCCTTGGGCACTGGATCGTATTTTCGAATCGGTACTGGTTTCAATAAACAGGGAACCCGAAATATTGAAAAAATCAAAGGCCATTCCGTACACCACACACGAAAGTATGATCATCCATAATCCGCCTTCCGGATCACCAAACGAAAACAAACCAAAACGCAATACCCAAGCCAACATGGACAACAGCATCACTTTCTTAATTCCGAAACGTTTTAAGAATGCGGGAATGGTTAGAATAAACACCGTCTCCGAAATCTGCGAAATGGACATTATAATGGTGGAATATTTTACCACAAAAGAATCTTCGTACTGCGGAATTTCTTTGAAACTATCCAGATAAGCATCACCATACATGTTGGTTAATTGCAACGCAGCACCTAACAGCATCGAGAACATAAAAAACAATGCAGTTTGATATTTCAAGAACAACTTGAAGGCATGTAATCCCAATTGTTCAAATATGCCCGCTGTTTTAGAAATCGTGTTTTGCGGAGGACATGCTGGAAGAAAAAAGGAGTACACACCTAACAACACAGCGCCAATGCCTGCAATATAAAATTGATTGCCATTGTCCTTGCTTCCGGTTAAGTTAGTAACCCACATGGCCACAATAAATCCGATAGTTCCCCAAACACGAATGGGTGGAAACACGGTGACTACATCATAATTGTGCTTATTTAAAATTGTGTATGCGATGGAATTAGACAAACTAATTGTCGGCATGTAACACAACATGGCTGCGAGAATATAGTAATACAGCATTGCAGGATCATCCACACCGGGCACGAAAAACAAAATGATACCGTACATAATTTGCAACGCACCATACAATCGCTCCGCATTCAGGTAACGATCTGCAATAATACCTGTGATGGCAGGCATAATAATAGATGACAATGCAAGCGTGGAGAAGATTGCTCCGAACTCCGGAAACGACCAACCTTTGCCGTTAATACAATACGTTCCAATGGTAATTAGCCATGCTCCCCACACAAAAAATTGCAGGAAGCTCATTGCAGTTAAGCGAAGTTTAATACTCATGTTTACGATTGCTTAACGCTAAAGCTATAAAAAACGATGGAATTCGACGAGCTTATGCAGAGCGTCGTTTGTTCAATTCGTCACGAATCTGTGAAGCACGCTCGTAGTTTTCGGCGCCCAATGCCTGGTGCAACATTTCTTCCAACTCCTGTACCGATTTCTTGGAATAATCTGCAGTTCCAGTCACTTCTGCCAAAAATTCTTCAGTGTCGACTTCGTCCTCCTGCTCTTCATCATCCGCAAGCGACTCACCTGAAGGATTTTCATCTTCCAGAATAATTCCTGCCTGAGACAAGATAAACTCATACGTATAAATCGGGCAATTGAAACGTACTGCCAATGCAATCGCATCGGAGGTACGTGCGTCAATTTCAACTTCCTCTCCTCCGTTGTGACAAATTAATTTGGCGAAGAATATACCCTCCACCAAATTATAAATCAACACTTCGGTTACGGTGATATTGAAAAGCTGCGCAAATTGTTTGAACAAGTCGTGAGTTAACGGACGACTGGGCGTCATCTTCTCCAACTCTATGGCAATGGCCTGAGCTTCGAATCCTCCGATAATAATCGGAAGACGACGTTTCCCTTTAGCTTCACCCAACACCAGCGCGTATGCACCGGATTGTGTTTGGCTATACGACAAACCTACAATTTCAAGTTTTACCTTTTTGGTCTCTTTACTCACGACGCGACGGCAATTAGTTTTGTGAAGCTTTAAATTTCTTCACGGCTTCCGTCAACTTCGGTAAAATTTCGAATGCATCACCTACAACGCCATAGTCCGCAGCTTTGAAGAATGGTGCTTCTTTATCGTTGTTAATGACTACGATAGTCTTGCTTCCGTTAACACCGGCCAAATGTTGAATAGCGCCTGAAATTCCGATAGCGATATACAAATTCGGACGAATAGCCACACCGGTTTGTCCAACGTGCTCGTGGTGCGGTCTCCAGTGCATATCCGCAACAGGGCGTGAACATGCTGTAGTTGCTCCTAACGCTGTTGCAAGATCTTCTACAATACCCCAATTCTCAGGTGCTTTCAATCCGCGACCTGCTGACACCACTAATTCCGCTTCAGGAAGTGGAACTGTCGTACTCTGGCGGGTTTTACGTTCTTTAATTGTTACACCGGAAGAAACGCCGTCCAACTTTGCATCAAACGAACTGCCGGAAACCGCTGCACCGCTTGCTCCTACAGGGATGGAATTCGGCAACAACGTAATTACCTTCACATCAGAGTTAATGGAATAAACTGCAGTTGCCTTTCCGGAAAATGCGGTTTTACGCACTTCGAATTTTCCTCCATCAATTGTTGGGAAATCCACAGCCCCGGCAACGATACCGGCTTTCAAACGCACTGCCACACGTGGTGCAATGTCTTTACCTGCTAAGTCGTGGGAAAACACCACCACTTTTGCTCCATGCGCCTGAGCTACTTGCTCCATCACGGCCGCCCATGCACGTGCATCGCCCGAGCTTAATGAAGCGTGATTTACGGTCAATACTTTTTGTGCACCAGCTTTGCCCAGATCGGCATGCAATGCGGCATCTACCGCGGCATCAATAACTGCTACTACTTCTCCTCCCACTTTTGCAGCAATTGCTGCTGCATAAGTAACTGCCTCTAACGAATTCTTACGAATTTTTCCTTTAGCAGCTTCTGTATATACGATTACTGACATATCAATGTTTTTTTTAAAACTAATTAAATCACTTTGGCTTCTTCGTGCAACAAACGAACGAGTTCGTCCATGCTGCCGGCGTCAATCATTTTCACTGCCTGACGTCCTTCGTTGAGGCGGTAGTTTTCTACTTTAGTCAGTGTAGAATTATCCAATACCTGAACAGTTTCCAGCGGCTTGGTGCGCGCAGCCATAATACCGCGCATATTCGGAATACGTGCTTCCGCCATCCCTTTCTGACAACTGATTACTGCAGGTGCGGCGCACGTTACAACGGCTGTACCTCCGTCAATGTCGCACTCGGCAGTAATTTCTGCTCCTGCAACATCCAACTTGGAAGCCATAGAAACGTATGGCAAATTCATCAGTTCGGCAACCATTCCGCCAACCATTGAACTGTTATAATCGATGGTTTCTTTTCCTACCAGAATCAGATCGTAGCCTTTACCTGCTGCATACGCTGCAATTTGTTGTGCCACGAAATAGGCATCACCCGGATCTGCATCCACGCGAACCGCATCATCTGCACCAATAGCCAATCCTTTGCGAATGATGGCTTCATTCTCGGCAAGACCTACATGGAACAACGTCACTTGTCCGCTGCCTTTCGCTTCCTTCAATTCCAATGCACGAACCAACGCGTACCACTCATCATACGGATTGATGATAAACTGAACACCTTGCTTGCTAAACTCTCTGTTCTCGTTCACAAACGCAATCTTGGTTGTGGTATCGGGAACGCTGCTGATACAAACTAATATTTTCATGACGAAGATTTTTCCTGTTTTAAGGTGGGCAAAAATAAGGTTTTCATTCAGGAATGCCAACGAAAAAAATGGAACAGTTCCTGATGCGCAAAAGTCCCGTAAATACTGCATTCTATCTTGAAGGAAGATAATCTTCACCCAAAATCCCCCGAATCGATTTAAGTAAGAACTATTATGTACTTTTGAGGCTCAATTTTAGAACAAGATACATGAGAACAATTGCCTTCCGTGAAGCTTTGCGCGAAGCGATGAACGAAGAGATGCGTCGCGATCCGTCTGTATTATTGATGGGTGAAGAAGTTGCTGAATATAATGGTGCTTATAAAGTAAGTCAGGGGATGCTGGCTGAATTTGGACCAAAACGAATTATCGATACGCCTATCGCTGAATTGGGCTTCGCAGGTATTGCAACCGGTGCTGCTATGAACGGCTTACGTCCTATTGTGGAATTTATGACGTTCAACTTCTCTTTAGTTGCGATCGATCAGGTGATCAATTCCGCTGCAAAAATGCTGAGCATGTCGGGCGGTCAATTTCAAATGCCGATGGTGTTTCGCGGCCCTACCGGTAATGCGGGTCAGTTGGCTGCACAGCACTCTCAAGCATTCGATTCCTGGTACGCCAACTGTCCGGGATTAAAGGTTATTGTACCTTCTAATCCTTATGATGCAAAAGGTTTATTAAAGTCTGCCATTCGCGATAACGATCCTGTCATTTTTATGGAATCGGAATTGATGTACGGTGATAAAGGAGAAGTTCCGGAAGGAGAATATTTATTGCCGATTGGCGTGGCTGATGTGCGCCGTGAAGGAAGCGATGTGACCATCGTATCGTTCGGTAAAATTTTCAAGGTAGCTATGGCTGCTGCAGAGGAATTGGCGAAAGACGGCATTCAGGCAGAAGTGATCGATTTACGCACCATTCGCCCTATCGACTACGCAACGGTGGTAAATTCGGTTAAGAAAACTAATCGTTTGGTTGTTGTTGAAGAAGCATGGCCATTAGCGAATATTTCTACTGATCTGGCTTATCACGTGCAGCGTTTTGCATTCGATTACCTCGATGCACCTGTACAACGCGTGGTTTCTGCCGACGTGCCATTGCCATACGCACCAACGTTAATTGAAGTGGCATTGCCTAATGTAGCAAAGACGGTGCAGGCCGTTAAAAATGTGATGTACGTTAAGTAACAAATTATAAATACAACCCTTAAAAGGCGCCGTTTGTGCGCCTTTTTTCATGCCTTGCAACTGCCATTTTCACCCGTCCGGTATAGGTTTTGAAGCATTCCTGCTATTCACTTGGTAAGCCTTTGGAGGAAAACATTTTTTATTGTATGTTTGCGCCCCTAAAATGGGGTGACACTTTAACTAACCCATTGAAAATTAACCGTTAAGGAAAATTTATGAGCGACTCAATTATCTATCTCGTCCCGGCTCTCGGAGTTCTAGGACTTATTGTGATGGCGTTAAAATCGGCCTGGGTAAGCAAACAAGATGCAGGTACCGACCGAATGAAAGAAATTGCAGGCTACGTAGCCGAAGGTGCAATGGCTTTCTTAAAAGCAGAATATAAAATCCTTGCTATATATGTAGTAATTGCAGGTGCCGGGTTAGGTTGGTTGAGTCAGGTGGTAGAAACCTCTCACATCCTTATCGTAGCATCATTTGTTATTGGTTGCGTATTCAGTGCATTAGCCGGATTCTTCGGTATGCGCATTGCAACTAAAGCAAACGTGCGTACAACACAAGCCGCACGTACTTCGTTGTCCAAAGCGTTAAAAGTATCCTTCACCGGCGGAACTGTTATGGGTCTTGGTGTTGCCGGCTTAGCTGTATTGGGCTTAAGTATGTTATTCATCATCTTCTTCCAGTTGTTCATGGACGGCACATTAGGCAGCGCAGATACAGCGGTTGCTAAAATGACTCAGGTATTGGAAGTCCTCGCAGGTTTCTCTGTTGGTGCTGAAAGCATTGCATTGTTTGCACGTGTGGGCGGTGGTATTTACACCAAAGCTGCTGACGTTGGTGCCGACTTAGTAGGAAAAGTAGAAGCAGGAATTCCTGAAGATGATCCCCGTAACCCTGCTACAATTGCCGACAACGTAGGTGATAACGTAGGTGACGTTGCAGGTATGGGTGCTGACTTGTTCGGTTCTTATGTGGCGACTGTATTAGCTTCTATGGTACTGGGTAACTACGTTATTCGCGACGTTATTGAAGCAACAGGTTCATACGACTCTATTCCTTTCCACGGAATGGGTCCGATTTTCTTACCGTTATTAATTGCAGCTGTTGGTTTATTCGCTTCAATCGTTTCCAGCTATTTTGTGCGTGTGAGCGATTCGGCTAAAGCAGATACTAACACCGTACAGAACGCATTAAACTTAGGAAACTGGGCATCGATCATCCTTTCCGGTGTTGCTGCATTCTTCCTGATCAAAATGTGTTTACCTGAAACCATGGCTATTAAAGTATTTGCCAACGGAGGAGAAACAGACGCGACTACAACCAGCATGAATGTATTCTGGGCAGTGGTGATCGGTATGTTCGTTGGTGCTGCTATTTCATACATCACCGAGTTCTACACAGGTTTAGGTAAGAAGCCGGTTTTAGGCATCGTACAAAAGTCAGCGACCGGTGCTGCAACTAACATCATTGCAGGTTTGGGAACAGGTATGTTATCTACTGCTTTGCCGGTTATTTTGTTTGCCGGCGCTATTTGGGGCGCGTACGCATTGGCAGGTTTCTACGGAGTTGGTATTGCAGCTTCTGCAATGATGGCAAATACTGCAATGCAATTGGCTATTGACGCTTTCGGTCCTATCGCGGATAACGCAGGTGGTGTAGCGGAAATGTCTGAATTACCTGCTGACGTTCGTGAAAAAACAGACATCCTCGATTCGGTTGGTAACACGACAGCAGCAGTTGGTAAAGGATTTGCAATTGCATCAGCAGCATTAACGGCACTGGCATTATTCGCAGCCTATGTAACCTTTACCGGAATTAACGGTATCAACATCTTCGAAGCAAAAGTATTGGCAGCGTTATTTATCGGTGGTATGATTCCGGTGGTATTCTCTGCATTAGCCATGAACTCGGTTGGTAAAGCCGCTATGGACATGGTAAACGAAGTGCGTCGCCAGTTCCGCACCATACCGGGTATTATGGAAGGTACGGGCAAGCCGGAATACAGCAAGTGTGTAGAAATTTCTACTAAAGCTGCATTGCGTGAAATGTTGTTACCCGGCATCATTACTATTGTAACGCCAATTGTAGTTGGTTTTACAATGGGAGCAGAAGCATTAGGTGCGTATATGGCCGGTGTTACCGTAAGCGGTGTGTTGTGGGCTATTTTCCAGAACAACGCAGGTGGTGCATGGGACAATGCTAAGAAGTCGTTTGAAAAGGGCGTTGAAATTGAAGTAAACGGCAAAAAAGAAATTTTCTACAAGAAGTCCGATCCGCATAAAGCAGCGGTTGTAGGCGACACTGTTGGTGATCCGTTTAAAGATACTTCAGGACCTTCCATGAATATTTTAATTAAATTATCATGTCTGGTAGGTTTGACTTTAGCACCACTATTGGGTTCACATGGTGAGAACAACCACCACGAAACACCTGCGGCAGCAACTGTAGCTGTTGACGCATCATTAACCGGCACCTGGGATTTCGGAGCGGCTGATACGTTAACCTGGAATGCTAAAAAAGTAACCGGGCAACATTTCGGTATCGTGCGTACGTCTAACGGCACCTTAACCGTTGACAGCGCAGGCAACATTACCGGAGCATTCACTATCGACATGTCTTCAGTTACTGTTGGTGATATTGAAGATTCAACTTCCAACGCTAAATTAGTTGGTCACTTAAAGTCACCTGACTTCTTCTCGGTTGATTCTTTCGCAACAGCTCAGTTAACATTTAAAAAGTTAACCCGCACCGAAAACAATTACATCGTAACAGCTGATTTAACGATTAAGGGTATCACTAACGAAATCACTTTCCCTGCTAATATCAGCACCGAGGGAAATGTAATTGCGGTAACGTCTGAATTTATGATTGACCGTACACGTTGGAACATCAAATACGGCTCAAAGAGTTTAGCCGGTTCAATGGCGGACAAGTTCATTTACGACAACATCGCTATTTCCTTCAACATCAAAGGCGACAAGAAATAACCCGTTCCACACACAAACGAAAAACGCTCCGTAATGGGGCGTTTTTTTTGCGTGGTAGTTTGGGGTTGCTGGAATTTTGCGAATAGGATTCGAATACGATTTTGGAAAATGGCAATAAATGGTGGTAATTTGGTTCATTAGTGAAATTATTGAAGGAATAGTGCGCAAAACAGTAACACCAATGTAGCAATTACAGTAAACGGACAAAATACTTGAAAAATAGAAAAATGAAATTTTCACAAAAAATTGGTAAGATTCCAATTAAAACAATTCTGCAGGTAGACTCCATGGATCAAGATCTAAGAAACAGACTATGGAATACCTTGTTAGATAGTTTTTTTTACAAATTAGATAATTATGCTGAGCCTTATGCTGAATCTGATTTTGAAGTTGTCTGTAAACTAATTTGGAAAGACCACTTTAACTATCCAATTGATCAAATACCAATGCGCTCGAATAAGACCGTCAATACTGACGCCTTTATTACAATTATTAGGAATAAGTTTTTTGAAGCCGCATGGTATGAAATATACGATCTACTTGAGATAGTTTCAAGAATTGACAGCAGGATCTATAAGGTTGGATTCACTGCAGAATGCAATTGGGCACTTGAGAAAGAAGTTTCAGGTTATCGAATCATTAATGAGAGTATTGCGCGAATTACATCAGAACAAGAAATTAAAGAAATCGAAGATTGCTTGTCAAATACAGACCAATGGAATTCAGTTTCCAACCATCTTCAAGCAGCAATAGATGATCTCTCAGATCGAAATAATCCTAACTATAGAAACTCAATAAAAGAATCTATTTCAGCTGTCGAGGCTTATTGTAAAATAGTAACTAAAAATGATAGAGCCACGTTAGGCGATGCGCTTAAAGTTATAGAAAGACAGTACAAGATCCATCCCGCTTTACAAAAGGCAATTACTGCAATTTACGGCTATACCAGTGATGCAGGCGGCATTCGACATGCCCTGCTAGAAGATGATCTTGATATTCAATTTGAAGATGCCAAGTTTATGCTCGTTAGCTGTACGGCGTTTATCAACTACATGGTGACTAAAATTGGTTAATCAATTGCGGTTAGTTAAGAGCAAGAAAGAGAAATAATTTGACTAGATTCTAATCAAAAGGATTAGAAATATTTACGTAAAAACATCTTACACACTTCCCTCTGCATGCTGATCCAACACCAATCATACGCTTCACAAGAACAATTAAACGAATATCAACTTGATGTCTTTTTTAATAGAACACTGCAATACCTACAAATTGAATTAGAAAAGCTGCGCAGAACAATTTATAATTATAACGAATGGCATTACTTATTTGAATTAAATGAAACAGCATGGGTTGGTGTATTCAGTAATGCCATTATTCGTGCCTTTCCCGAAACTGCCGCAACGCTGCAAGAATATTTGGTTTACAATGACCTTGATAAAACACCTGTTGGTAGAGCTGACCTGTTGGTAAACTGGATTAATGGGAAGGGCGAAACGATCTACCTTCTGTTTGAAGCGAAACAATACATAGAGCAAAGTGAATGTGAAATGTTGGGAGATTCCACCAAGTATTTAGAACAAGTGCTTACTCAAGGCTGTAAATACTATTCTGCTGATTCAAAATACTTCAACGGTAAAACCGTATTTATAATTCCCCTAATATTTGGATGCATCAATCAAGAAGCTCATCTAAACGTTGCCAAAAGTTTTTTTGATCAAAAACCGCAAAAGGATAAATCCATTGATTTCTGCACTTTGTACTTTGAAGGACAATATGGGACATGGGTGTATGGTAAAATTTACCCGGCAAAAAAGGTATGTACCAAGTGACAAACACGAGCTACACAGTTTTAAACACCACACCCCAAATATTCCGTAATTTCCCATCATGAGTTCAATTGCTTCCTTCCTACTGCCACTGTTGTTTGCATGTTTCGTTCTGCAGCCCGTCGCAACAATCTCGTTAAAAGAAGTAGTAATCGGAGATCAAATTTGGATGAGCGTTAACCTGGATACAGACACGTTCAGCAATGGCGATCACATTCCTCAAGTCGTAAACGATTATCAATGGATAGAAGCGAATGAAAAAGGTGAACCGGCCTGGTGCTATTATTCGGTCGACGACGCCGATCCAAAAACATACGGAAAACTGTATAATTGGTATGCAGTGAACGACCCGCGAGGATTGGCTCCGAAAGGTTGGCGAATTCCTTCCGACGCGGATTGGTTGCAACTGGAACAATTCTGCGGAGGAAAAAAGAAAGCAGGATTAGTGCTAAAAAGTTCCTCAGGATGGAACAAAAACGGTAACGGCACACAAAGTAATGGTTTTGATGCTGTGCCATCGGGTATGCGAAGCAAATACGAACCTTGCAGCGATGCGGGCGACATAGCGTATTACTGGAGCAGCGAAAGCTACAATGAGAAACAGGCGTTTTGCCGACATTTGTATTATAACAACACCATGTTGGGCAAAGATTTTATGCAGAAATCTGCGGGCATTTCGGTTCGTTGTGTAAAAAATAAATAATTAAAATATCCCGTCCTCCATGAAAGCAAACGGAACCACTGTAGAACAAATTTTGAAAAATGTACCTACTGAACGTGCTGCGGCATTTCGTCAATTGCATGAAGTAATTACAAAAAATTTACCGAAAGGATTTGAGCCGGGCATGAGTTACGGTGGTTTAGGATATGTCGTACCCCATTCCATTTATCCTGCAGGCTATCACTGCAAACCTTCGGAACCACTGCCATTTGCAGGTATTGCTTCTCAAAAAAATTCCATCAACTTTTACCACATGGGTATTTATGCGAAGCCGGAATTGTTGGATTGGTTCGTGAATGAATATCCCAAATACTCCCAACAAAAATTGGACATGGGAAAAAGTTGTATTCGCTTTAAAAAACCGGAAGACATTCCCTTCGAACTGATCGGCAAGCTGATGAAAAAGATGAGTGTGAAGCAATGGATTGAGACGTATGAAGCACTGTACAATCCGAAAACAAAAGCGGCGAAAAAGTTGGGGAAGTAAGCGATGTTAGTTCAACATAAACTACCTACAACACATAACATCGTACAATGGATTTAGTTTCATATTTCCAAACGATTGTTCCGCTGAGTCCGACAGCACAAGACGCGCTCGAAGCACTCATTACCACACGCTCGTATCGCAAAAATGACATCATTCAGGAAATTGGAAGCACTTGTCGTACGTTATACATCGTAAAATCAGGTTGTGCACGAATTTTTTATTGGAAAGACGGTAACGACATCACGGAACATTTTTCTTTTCCTCAAGAACTCATCGTTCGAGCAGAAAGTTTGTTCACCGGAAAACCTACATCCAAAGGCATTCAGGCAATTACCGACACAGAACTTTATGCGATCGATTCACTTGCTTTATTTAAACTATACGATCAACATCATGACATCGAACGTTTATTCCGCATACTTTTCGAACAGGAATATGTAAACACAATTAAACGTATCGAAAGTTTACAATTTCATACAGCAAAAGAACGGTACCTGGAACTATTGAAAAGCACTCAATACGTGCAACATATTCCGCTAAAATACATCGCTTCATATTTAGGCATAACGCAGGTCTCGCTCAGCCGTATCCGCGCCGACCTTTCCTGATTATTTATCATTTGTAAAATGTTTTCGGGTTCGCTCCCGCGAATTTTGTGTAAACATTTTACAACATGGCACAGGCAACTCACGAAGTACAACTCGGACTTCGGGAAAATTGGAAACAGTTTTCCTTGTTGGTACTCGTCAACGCCTTTGTTGGTGGCATGGTCGGGATAGAACGCACCATTATTCCCAAACTTGCAGAACAAGAATTCGGCATAGCTTCCAAAACCGCAATCCTCAGTTTCATTACCGCATTCGGAATTACGAAAGCGATAGCCAATTACTACACTGGACGTTTAGCCAACCGATTCGGTCGCAGAAAACTTTTACTTTTCGGCTGGCTGGTTACATTGCCGGTTCCCATCCTTTTAATACTTGCTCCTGATTGGAGCTGGGTAATTGCAGCAAATATTCTCCTCGGAATTAGTCAGGGCTTTACGTGGAGCAGCACAGTGGTAATGAAAATGGATTTGGTAGGCGAAAAAGATCGTGGTTTCGCCATGGGACTCAATGAATTCGCCGGTTATCTCGCTGTTGGTGTTACGGCCTTTTTTACGGGTTACATTGCGCAAGTGTACGGCGTAACACCGTATCCTTTTTACATCGGAATTATTTTAGTTGTATTGGGATTCCTCATTACGTTGTTGTGGATCAAAGACACACAAACCTTTGTGCAACAAGAGAACAGCACCGGCAATGCACGCAAGTTGAATAATGTATTCTTGGAAACTACTTTCACCGACAAAACATTGAGCTCGGTAACACAAGCCGGATTGATCAACAACCTGAACGATGGCATGATCTGGGGATTACTTCCTGTCGTGCTGGCAACACTTCATTTCAACTTCGAACAGATTGGTATTGTAACAGCTATCTATCCGTCGGTGTGGGGAATAGCGCAATTGTTCACGGGAAAAATGGCCGATCATTTTTCAAAAAAAGCAATGCTGTTCTGGGGAATGTTGGCGCAAGGAATTGCCATTATAGCACTACCATTTACACACAATTATGCCGTATTAATAGTCGTTTCCGCAATGCTAGGTTTGGGAACAGCGTTGGTATATCCGACATTTTTAGCAACTATTGCGCAAGCAACCACTCCTGCTCAACGCGCCGAAAGTGTTGGAACATTCCGCTTATGGCGCGACTTAGGTTATGCTTTCGGGGCAATACTTTCAGGAATTATCGCGGATGCGTTAGGTGTTCAATATGCAATTTATTTCATCGGTGCATTAACCATTGTATCTGCACTGATCATTCAGATTCGTATGCCGAGCGCGAAACGAAACGCTACTGCATAACATTGTAATATTTCTATCTTGCGTGAAACAAAGTAAGGATGAAAAAAATTCAATCCATTGACGAATACCATGCAGCTGTGCCAACCGGAGAACAGCAATTATTACAACAACTCCGGGAATGTATTCGGAAAGCAGCACCCAATGCCACGGAAGTGATCAGTTACGGCATGCCGGCTTTCAAACAAAACAAAGTATTGGTGTATTATGCGTTGAACAAAAATCACATCGGATTTTATCCGCACTCCTCGCCTATTGCATTTTTCAAAAAGGAACTTCTTCCTTACAAAACATCGAAAGGCGCTATACAATTCCCTTTAAGCAAACCCTTGCCCCTAGCACTCATTCGAAAAATTGTAAAATTCCGACTGGAAGAGGATGGGTTGCAGCCTGCTCGCAAAAAAACTGTCAAATCAGAATTACCCGAAGAAATTGCGCACTATAATGAGCAACTGCAACCGGAATATCGAAAAATTGCAGACAATTTATTCGCTTTAATTGAAACCAATCTTAAATCAGCCAAGAGTAAAGTTTGGCATGGCCACCCTGTTTGGTTTATTGATGATAATCCGATTGTAGGTTATAGCGTACAAAAACGCGGAATGCGACTCATGTTTTGGAGTGGTGTCGATTTTGAAGAGGAAGAGCTGAATGTGCGTGGTGGCAAATTTAAAGACGCTTCCATATTTTACGCACACTCTAAGGAAATTAACGCTACTATGCTTAAGCGCTGTCTGAAAAAAGCAGCAATCATACAATGGGATTATAAAAACATTGTAAAGCGAAAAGGTAAACTGTTACGGTTAAAGTGAGTCTTGACTGAAAGATATTCCTCAATAAAATTGTTAATTGGGATGGTTAAATTCAATTCATGAATACATTTGTTCTGAACTAATGAACATCGAACTGAATAGCATTCGCACTATATTCTGAACCGGTATGAGCTCCTACAAAATTCAGTTAATCGAAACCGGAATAGCATTTCTGGTATTTCTAATACTTCGCTTTACAACACAGTATTTTGTGCGTATCACAGTGGTGAAGTCGTTATTAAAAAACAACGAAAGGAAAGACGTTACTCGTTTACTCAATCTCATCTTGTTCGTTGTGTTAACAATAATTATTGTTGCGATTTGGAGCGTAAAACAAGATCACATTCTTGTTGTCGCCAGTTCTTTACTTACAGTTTTCGGCGTGGCCTTATTTGCGGAAATGTCCATTCTTTCAAACATCACAGCGTGTTTGATTTTGTTCTTTCAGCACCCGGTAAAAGTGGGCGATACCATTTGTGTATTGCATGAGGGAACGGAAGTGGAAGGAGAACTCATTGACATCACCTACTTTTTTCTTTTCATCAAAACTTCACATCGCGGAACACTCACTATACCTAACGCTGTTTTGCTTAAAACTTCCTTTTACATCATCAGCAAAGATGAAGTAAAACCAAAGTAACATGAAACGTTGGCTTGTTGCTATAGGAGCGTTAATAGTTGGAGCAGTGAGGCTTTACGCACAATTGCCCGATCTCGGATCGTGGAATATCATCAATATCAAATATAATCACGACACGGCGTGGAGCGCATTCGGTGAAGCACAATTACGTTCTTTAAAATTTTACGATCATTTCCATTATTACGAGTATAAAGGCGGGATTAATTATCGCTATAACAAACAGCTGCAGTTCACTTTAGCTGCCGGTTCTTATCAAACCTATCGTGAAGGAGGAAATTTTATTACACCAAAAAACAACGACGAATTTCGTCTCTGGCCGCAAGTGCTGCTCAATCAAACGATCGGAAGAATTCGCATTGAACAACGTTATCGTGCAGAATTGCGTTTCACTTCCGCAGGATACCGCAATCGTTTTCGTTATCGTGTAGGTGCTTCTTATACCTTTTTGAAACGCGACAACACACCTTCCAAATTTCAGATTACCGCCAACAACGAAATCTTTTTCACCAATCGTGAACCCTACTTCGAACGTAACAGAAGTCAGGTTGCGCTAGCCTACAAAGCAGGACAACATACTACCGTTCAAATAGGCTACCTGCACCAATTCGACTATCGCATCAACGATGAGACGGGGCGTGATTTTTTGACCATCGGATGGTACTATGAAATTGATCGTAACCGCGATTAGGAACTCGATCGAATTTCAATAACCTTGCAAGGCTAATAGTTGGAAAACGATTTCTTACCTTTACATATATGTCCTCCACGGCCCATCATGACGAAAAAATAGCGAAGATAAAATTCGCTTCGGTGTATCCTTTGTACGTTACTAAAGTGACTAAAAAAGGGCGAACTGAAGAGGAATTATTACAAGTGATAACCTGGCTTACAGGGTACAGTGGAAACAAAATTATCGAGTTGACACAAAGCGATTGTACATTTGAGTCATTCTTTCACACCGCAAAAATTCATCCGAACGCACATAAAATTACCGGAATTATTTGTGGCTATCGTGTTGAAGAAATTACGAATGAATTAACACGTCAGGTGCGTTATCTGGACAAACTGGTGGACGAACTAGCAAAAGGAAAAGTTATGGAAAAAATCCTTCGTACGTAATTTCGTTTATTGAAAAGGATAATTCATAACCAATATTCCCATATGAATCTAAAACAACTGCATAATACCCCAAAAGATGTTTCGGCTGTTCCTATTTTCCAAAACGCAACCGGCAATACAATTGCCATCCGAATTGCAGCACAGCAACAACTTAAGGAACACATCACTAAAACTCCTGCATTGCTTTTAAATGTTGAAGGACACGTGAAGTACGAAGACGAAAATGGCGTGGACAAAGAATTGCTTCCCGGCGACTTTTATACCATTGAACCTAACGTAAAACATTGGATCAATGCCATTACAGAATCACATTTGCTTTTGATAAAATAAGACCATTACGCTCACTAAACATTTTCCAATGGCCACCATTAGCATTAATACCACCGTTAACAAAGACATCCAAACTGTCTGGAATAATTACACTCAACCGGACCATATCACCGGATGGAATTTTGCAAGCGACGATTGGTGCTGCCCTCGAGCAGAAAACGATCTACGCGTGGGAGGTAAATACAAAGCTCGCATGGATGCGAAAGATGGCAGTTTCGGATTTGATTTTGAAACAACCTATGATGAGGTTATTCCTCATCAACTGATTCGTTACACCATGGCAGACGGTAGAAAAGCAACCATTCTGTTTTCTGAAAACGAAAATGCAACTACAATAACTATCGACTTCGAAGCAGAAACCATGAACTCTGAAGATCTGCAGCGTCAGGGATGGCAGGCAATTCTCAATAATTTCAAGGTATACACCGAAACGCACTAATCCTAGCTGATAAATCAAAAGCGATTAAAACCCTGCATTACATATAGTTTTTATCTATAGTTCCTTACATATTATCGATTAGCTTTACTGATCGGGTAGTTGTAAAATTGTATTGTTCCTCAAGAATGCGTATCTTGATTGGAACAGGATTATTACACACAACCAAAATCGAACAGTATGAGTCAGGAAAAAACAGGTAAATGCCCGTTTCATCACGGAGCAAATGTTACGTCAAAAGAGACCGTAACAAATTGGTGGCCGAATACACTCAACTTGGATATTCTGCACCAACACGACCGCAAAACCAATCCGAATGCACCGGCATTCAATTACGCGGAAGAATTCAAAAAACTGGATTTTGAAGCACTAAAGAATGACCTCAAACAATTGATGACCACCAATCAGGATTGGTGGCCGGCAGATTGGGGACATTATGGAGGATTAATGATTCGTATGGCCTGGCATGCTGCAGGAACTTATCGCGTTGCCGATGGTCGCGGTGGAAGCAATACCGGCAATCAACGTTTCGCACCATTGAACAGCTGGCCCGATAACGCCAACTTGGACAAAGCACGTCGTTTGTTGTGGCCAATCAAGAAAAAATACGGAAACAAAATTTCTTGGGCAGATCTATTCATCCTCGCCGGTAACATGGCGTATGAATCAATGGGCTTCAAAACTTTCGGATTCGCGGGAGGTCGTGAAGACATCTGGCATCCGGAAAAAGATATTTATTGGGGCGCAGAAAAAAATTGGTTAGGAAAATCGCGTTATGAAAAACCCGGCGATTCGGAATCATTGGAAAATCCGCTGGCTGCCGTTCAAATGGGATTAATTTATGTAAACCCTGAAGGTGTTGATGGTAAGCCTGATCCGTTGCGCACCGCTCAAGACGTGCGTTCTACATTCAAACGCATGGCAATGAACGATGAAGAAACCGTTGCATTAGCCGCCGGCGGACACACTGTTGGTAAAGCTCATGGTAATGGAGATGCATCGAAATTAGGTCCTGAACCGGAAGGTGAAGATGTACATACACAAGGTTTCGGATGGATGAATCCTCAAGGCAAAGGAAACGCTGAACATACCGTTACCAGCGGCTTAGAAGGTGCATGGACAACAACTCCAAACAAATGGAATCACACTTATTTTCATTTGTTGCTCAACTACGATTGGGAATTGAAAAAAAGTCCTGCAGGTGCATGGCAGTGGGAACCAATTAATATCAAAGAAGAAGACAAACCGTTTGATGCTCACGTTCCGAATGTGCGTCGCAATCCGATTATGACGGATGCCGATATGGCCATGAAGATGGATCCGGAATACCGCAAAATTTCAGAACGTTTTCATAAGGACCCGAAATACTTTGAAGAAGTGTTCGCACGAGCGTGGTTCAAATTAACACATCGCGATCTTGGTCCAAAATCAAGGTATCTCGGACCTGATGCTCCAAAAGTAGATTTGATCTGGCAAGATCCGATTCCATCCGTAGACTACACGCTTTCTGAAAAAGAAATTGAGGAGTTGAAAAAGCAATTGTTGAATTGCGGATTGACAACAACCGAATTAATCGTTACTGCTTGGGACAGTGCACGCACCTTCCGCAGCTCGGATTTCAGAGGTGGTGCCAATGGAGCTCGCATTCGTTTAGCTCCGCAAAAAGATTGGGCAGGCAACGAACCGCAACAATTACAAAAAGTACTGAACAAGTTGCAGGAGCTACAGGCTTCATTATCCAAAAAAGTAAGCCTCGCTGACTTAATTGTGCTGGGCGGAACTGCTGCTGTTGAGCATGCAGCGCATCAGGCCGGAGTAAAAATCAGCATTCCATTTACTGCAGGACGTGGCGATGCTACCGCTGAAATGACAGACGTTGAATCATTTGCAGTGTTAGAACCCATACACGATGGATTCCGCAACTGGTTAAAGAAAAGTTACTCGGTACAACCGGAAGAATTGTTACTGGATCGTGCTCAATTGATGGGACTTACCGCACCGGAAATGACTTGTCTAATTGGTGGTATGCGAGTACTTGGCACTAACCACGGCGGTTCTACACATGGCGTGTTTACTGAGCGTGTGGGTGTATTGAGTAATGATTTCTTTGTGAATCTTACCGACATGAATTACACATGGAAACCGGCAGGCGAAAACTTGTATCACATCGTCGATCGTAAATCCGGCGCTGCGAAATGGACAGCGACGCGTGTAGATCTGGTATTCGGGTCGAATTCTATTCTTCGTGCGTACTGCGAATTTTATGCGCAAGACGACAACCGCGAAAAATTCGTACACGATTTTGTGAACGCATGGGTAAAAGTGATGAATGCAGATCGTTTCGATTTAAAATAAAATAGTTGCGCGTATTCAACGGCTTCAGTTCTGAGCACGTTTGTAATTAGTTAATTTTACAACAACTAATTACCGACAAAAACGCTCGCTGAAGCCGTTTTTATTTGCTGCAAAACGTATGAATTACTCCGATACATTAGCGCGTCATCTCAACGAATTATTTCAGTATAACGCACATTGCAATCAACAGGTAATTGAGTTAATTAAAGTAAATAAAAACACCTGTCCGGAAAAGGCAGTATTACTTTTAAACCACACGCTTAATGCACATCACATCTGGAATACTCGAATCAATGGTATTTCCAACAAATTTGGTGTTTGGGAAATTCATCCGGCGGAACAACTGCAGCAAATTGACAAAGAGAATAAAACAGTGACGGAAACAATTTTATCAAAGTCACAATTAACTTCTCCAATTACCTATCAAAACATGCGGGGTGAAACATTCACGAATACGATTGGCGATATACTTTTTCACATCATTAATCATAGCACGTACCATCGCGGACAAATTCAAAGTGAATTGAAAAATTCAGGTGTCGCACCGGCAAGTCTCGATTACATTTTTTACAAACGAACGGCACTTTGAGAAATATACCCCGCCTTTCCTTCTTCTTATAGCTCCCGCAAATAACTCTGTGTGTCTTGGTAGGTACCTGGTCTATAACGAAAAACCTTACCGGCAATACTGTAGCGGGCTATCCAAAAGATGACCAAGTAATTCGTACTTTTGACGTCGCCGGATTTGACCTGATTTGAAGTCGTTAAATACGGATATCAAGTTTATACTATGCACGAAAGATATACCAACCGCGAACGTTATTTTCAGGAACAGAGTTTCACAACAGAACGTTTTGTCATCCCATTCATTCGCGAAGTAGCACCGGTTACTCCGGAATCGAAAGTTCTAGAAATCGGGAGCGGCGAAGGTGGTAACCTGAAACCTTTTGTGGATATGGGTTGTCTGGTTTACGGTATTGACTTATCGACGAGCAAAATCACAAATGGAATTAAGTTTTTCGAAAATCATCCGAACAACAAAAACATTAAGCTCATCGCAGAAGATATTTATAAGAGCGATTTATCAAGCCTTCCGAAGTTCGACATTATCATGCTTCGAGATACATTAGAACACATCTACGATCAGGATAAATTTCTCGAACACCTTAAAAATTTCATGGCGCCGGGTGGTAAAGTTTTCTTAGGATTTCCGCCGTGGTACATGCCATTCGGAGGTCACCAGCAAATTTGTGAAAGCAAGTTCCTGCGCAAATTGCCATACTTCCACTTGTTGCCGCGTTTCATGTACAAAGGCATGCTCAAAATGTTTGGTGAAAGCGAAGCGAAAATCACCAACCTCATGGAAGTGTGGGACACGCGCATTTCTATCAATCGTTTCAAACGCATTATCAAGAAACGCAACTTCACTATCGAGAAGGAAACGTTTTATATGATCAACCCGAACTATGAGGTGAAGTTCAATTTGAAAACACGCGCGTTACCCAAAATCCTCAACATCCCGATTTTGCGCGATTTTATAACGACAACGTATTACTGTGTGATCTCTTTGAAATAATCAGCTCTACAACAACTATCCGACATTTCGCATA
Organism: uncultured Flavobacteriales bacterium; assembly: GCA_937974275.1. Classification (GTDB taxonomy): domain Bacteria; phylum Bacteroidota; class Bacteroidia; order Palsa-965; family Palsa-965. The sequence continues at coordinate 72,377 of CALJIF010000039.1, read as the reverse complement.
AAACCCAGCACACGCTCCGGCGTATCTGATTCCGTATCCTCGCCGTAATTAAACACATCCGTTAGTACCATCGGTTTCGGTTGTTTCAATTCGATGCCAAGTTCCATAGCCAATGTCTCAACTTTGGCTTGCTCGAGTTCATTAAACTCATAACGCGCGATCAAACGCCCTTTTCGTAATAATGCCTTATCCAATGTTGCCAACGGCGTATTAAACGTACACACAAATTGCATTTTAAAACAATCAGCTAGCAAACCATCGGTCATGTTCAGCAGGTTAGATATAGCGTGATTTCCTCCTGCATTCCTATCCATAACAACCTCTTCCGCATCCTCAATAATTATTATAGAATTTTCATAACCTTTCATCAGCGATGTAAAATTCGGAGTGCCCAATCGTTGTACCATATCAGGCGAAAGAAAGATCACGCGCTTCTTTACTAATCCGGCGAGATAACGGAGATAAGTAGTTTTTCCCGTCCCCGGTTTTCCGTGCAATAACACCAAACCCTTATCATCAGGCGTATTCAGACGTTCCAGAATCCTCTCGTGCCAAGGAGCAAAATCATCGTTGTAATGCTTGTGTATATCCACAGAAGGTTCTTTAATTCGATACGGACTTAATTCCAAACCACCGAAAGTAGCTTCCTGCAACAGATTTATCGTTGCTCCGGTTTCTTCATCCACTTTATACTGCTCCAGCCAAACGAGCAATTCATCAATTACTGCGTGATCCGCTCTTGGATGATACAGAATCTGAATTCCTTTCACATCATCATATCCGGAATTGTAATACACCGCGATATATGGTGCAATTTCCACGTAAGCCGAATTAATTGCTCTGCGCCCGAATCGAACATCAATAGATGAAGAATAAACGGTATAATATTGATCAGCCGGGTATTTTTGCAGCAACTCGCGAATTGCTTTCTGGTTCTTGATTTCACAGATGTGATACTTCGATGCAGTAACATTCCACCGGGAACCGTAGAAGTAGAACGGCTGCAAATAACGAGCCTTCTTGTACATTTTTAATACTGTGGACTGATCGTGGGATGGGTGTAATGTGGCGTTTTTCATGGTAGCAGAAATTAGGGTTTTGCGATTGTCGGTATAATGAACACCGAAACGGAAAGTGACGCAGAAAACGGAGATTTTCGAATCATACGCACTTCACGAAGTAAAAACATCCTTCCGCGAATACAAGGTCTGTTAACAATAATAAAATTGCTGATTAATAGGGTGCTACAAATTTTTAACACCGTTGCATTTTCCACACGCACAACAGTCTTGAATTTCGATTTCCTGGAATGCAATTCCTGAAAATGCAGACAATAAAAAAGAGCAACTTTCGTTGCTCTCTCATTTAAAATAAACCGTTGATTTCGGCGTCAATCTTTCGGATAATTTCGCCAAGATGCTCAGGGTTTTCCGAAAACTTATTTTCGTCTACATCAATCACCAGTAACTTGCCGGATTCATACGTAGAAATCCAGGCTTCATAACGTTCGTTGAGGCGCTTCAAATAATCAATACGAATGGCATTTTCGTATTCACGGCCACGCTTTTGAATTTGAGCTACCAACGTTGGAACCGATGCACGCAAATAGATCAACAGATCCGGAGCTTGTATCAATGATTCCATGAGACGGAACAACGAAAAATAATTTTCGAAATCACGTGTAGTCATTAGACCCATTGAATGCAAGTTCGGTGCAAAAATGTGCGCGTCCTCATATATCGTACGATCCTGAATAACCGCTTTCCCCGACTTGCGAATATCCAATTGTTGCGCGAAACGACTATTTAAAAAGTAAATCTGAAGATTAAACGACCAACGCTGCATGTCCTCGTAGAAGTCCGTCAAATAAGGATTTTCATCCGCATCTTCGTAATGTGCATGCCACCCGTAATGTTTCGACAATAACGTGGTCAGCGTAGTTTTTCCCGAACCGATATTTCCGGCTACTGCTATGTGCATAGTGTGTTGTAAATTATTCCGATTACTCGGTGTGTGTGTGTTGCGCTAATGTAGCAAAAAAGCTGCTTTCAACACAAAGCGATTTATTCACAAATCACGTCATGATGCGATCTTCATCTGACATCTTCGTGTCAATTGCATCACGCAAACCGTTACCTAATAACATGAATGCTAATACCACAATCATAATTGCAATGCCGGGAAGGACCGCCAAATATGCATCGCCCGTTAAAATGTAACCTTTGTACTCGCTGATCATCATTCCCCACGATGGAGTTGGTCGCTGTACTCCGATGCCCAAATAACTTAAACCGGCTTCAATCAAAATAGCTGATGCAAAGTTGTTCGCCGAAATTACAATAACAGGCCCCATTACGTTAGGCAAAACGTGCTTCCATATAATTCGACTGTTACGATAACCCAAAGCTCGTCCAGCTTCAATAAATTCTTTCTCACGCACACTGAGTATTTGTCCACGCACTACACGTGCCGTTTCCACCCACATGGTTAATCCGACAGCAACGAAAATCGGAAAGATGCCTTTACCCAAAACCAACGTAATTGCTACAACGAGCAACAATGTAGGAATCGACCAAACAACATTTATAAACCACATTATCAGATCATCAACCCAACCTCTGAAGAAACCGGCTAGTGCGCCCATCAAAACTCCGATAACAATGGAAATTCCAACCGAAATCAATCCTACAAATAGTGAAATGCGCGATCCGATCATCAAGCGGCTCAACAAATCACGACCGAAATGATCAGTACCCAAAATAAATGACTTATCAATGATATTGGCTTTCATTTCCTCGCGCAATTCCTGCACGGTCTTGTGAATTTTACGGGTTTCGCCATACGCATAGAATTCCACGTAACCGTTAACCGTATCATTGACAACAGGAAATGCCGGATTGATAGCGTATAACGCATCGGCCAGATTATATCTCCAAATCTTTCCTACGCCTGCATTTTCGTGATATTCTTCCCAAAGAATATCGTTTTTTTCGAATCGATAAAACTTATAGGCGTGATACTCATAATCTCCGGGCTTCCCGAATAACATCGTGCTGAAAAAATTCCCATCAGATGCGGGATTGTTTTTCTTCAACGCAATCAACTTGCATTCAAAACCTGGTTTTTGAATGCTGATCTCTTCAATGTGTGTGGAAGCATCAGGCGATGAATCGGGTGTTATTAAATAACCCAACATCGCAATTACCATCGTCACCGCAATGGTAATAATACCAAACATAGCGGGCTTGTTACGTTTTAAACGTTGCCACGCAAAGGCCGTTAAGGAATTGGACTTCTTGGTTGCCATTTTAACGTTTGTACTCACGATCTTTCCAATGATAACTTCCCGTCAATGCCGTGACGCCGATATAAACCGCTAAAAACGGATAAACCAATGCGACACGTAAAACAGAAAAAAATCCCGGTGAAGGACGTGTTTCAAATGCAGCTAAAGATAACAACAAAACATCGATTACATACTTCACCAACCACAACCCGATGTAATAGATGTCTCCACTCAAAATGAACATTAATGGAAGGAAGAATACCTGCAAAATATGCCCCGCTCCAATAATTGCAGTGATCAGACTCATAAATCCTGCAGGATAAGCCCGAGCCTTTGAAATCCAACGTTTCCGTTGATTAACAAATGATTGCCAGGTTGTTTCCGGGGCTATATAAACCGGATTTTCAGTATCAAATACAGAATTTACCCCCTGTTGCGCTGCTGAAATAAGTTTAAAAATGTCATCTCCTCCGGGGAAAGCACCCGCATCTGTATCATTCAAACGAGTGCTCAATGCATGGGAATACGCCATATTCGCGGCATTCATACTTATCGGTTGATACAAATTGCTATAACCGGCATTGAGTCGCACTATTGCTGCAAACTCGAGTTGTTGCATTTGCTCGATGAATGTTCCTTTACCTGCATCGCATAAAACAGCACCGCCGTACAACTGATCGCTACCTGCATTACAATTTACTATTCGTTTCAGCCAGCCTTGCGGATGCACCACATCGGCATCGGTTACCACAATAATCTTTCCTCGGGCAATCTGTTCTCCGTGACGGATAGCGGACTTCTTCCCTGTTATTCCCTCTTGCAAATGAAGAATTGTAATTCCTTCTGTGCCGTGAAATTTTAATAATTCCCGCGCTGTTCCATCAGTAGAATGATCATTAACAACAATTATTTCCTTGTTGTGATAATTCTGTTGCATCAGATTCCGAATGAGTGGATTCACATGTTGTTCTTCATTGCGTACAGCAACAACTACACTTACTTCAATATTTTCGTTATCATCCGTAGCTGTCACCACAGTTCGTCGCATCAGAAAAGCCGGCGCATTAACCAACAGATACAACATCACAATTGATATGGAAATCATTACCATCATTCCGAACCACCTTCACGATTAATCAAAAGAAATAATGCACCTATGCCTGCAGGTATCACAACATTTATGATCCATAATAACGAAGCTGCAACTATCGCGGCTTCTGCAGATAATCCTAATGCTCCGGCTACTATACCGGATACGGTCCCGCGAACCACAATTTCTGTCCATGCAAATGTTGGAATTACGGTAACAAAAAAGTACACCAACACTGCACATTGCAGCGCTTCACTAAAACTGCAGCTAGAAAATGCAGCAAGTAAAATAGCTAATTGTATGGTATATACAGCAAATCGAAGCGATGTCAATACTGCAGCCCGCAAGAGTCGATGACGAGGAATCTGCGCTGCGTTTTTTACCACGTTCAACCACGACTTAGGAAATATAAATAACACCAACATCGGCATTACAATTGCTATAACAAGCAGTGGCAATAAATGTGCTGTCGATGTGATGAGGTAAAAAATATTCTTATGAATAATCAAAAGTGGCAACGCTGCAAAAGCTGTTATCACGCCCTGCAGCATACCTCCTATGCCCGAAACAATTCCTGCAGCAACACGATGTTGCTCCTGAAGAAATAACACTCGGCCAACAAATTCCCCCATACGATTGGGCGAAGCCAATGCTGTCGTAAATCCGGATAAGACACCTTTAAGCGCTGTTAAAAATGAGAGTTGCTGAATGTGCGCCACTAGAGTTTTCCACCGTAAAGTTTCCAAAGCAATGTTCACCGGTAATAAAAAAATAACAAGTAGAAATGGTAAAACAGAAACGCCCGGCGAGCAAACCAAATCAGCGAATAATGCGGAACGTTGTGTAATACGCGTACTCACATAGTACGAAGCAATTAGTACTATTGCTAACTTTAACCAGCGGATAACGTGTTGTTTGATGTGAGTCACGATGAGTAAATGTAACAAAGTACATGGCAATTCCTGCGAACGATTCGCGTCGTAACAACGATCGCATAATACTTGGTGTAGATCCCGGAACGAACATTCTTGGATTCGGCGTAATTGCTGTAAGCGGCAATGCCATCCGTCTGCTCGATATGGGCGTGCTCAAGCTCGACAAAATCGCGGATCATCCTCAAAAACTGCAACGAATTTTTCGTGAAGTGGAACGTTTGGCAGAACTCCATTTGCCGGATGAATTTGCCATTGAAGCACCTTTCTTTGGCAAGAATGTGCAGTCTATGTTAAAGTTAGGACGTGCACAGGGCGTTGCGATTGCAGCATCAATTAATAGAAATATTCCTGTCTTCGAATATTCTCCGCGTAAAATCAAACAGTCAATTACAGGCAATGGAAATGCCTCCAAAGAGCAGGTTGCTGCTATGCTCCACAATCTTCTGAAATTTCAGGAAAAACCGGAATATCTGGATGCTACTGATGGATTAGCTGTAGCGGTGTGCCATTTCTTTCAAAATAAAATGCCCGGAGCCACCGCAAAATCGAAAGACTGGGGTGCTTTTATTAAAAGTAATCCGGGAAGAGTAAAAGGCAGTTAAATTGTTTCCGGTAATGCTGCCTTTATCAAAGCCTGCAATTCTTTCATTCGCGCCTCATCGACCTTTATTTTTGGTCGTGTAAAATTAATGTCGTCGGCAGTATTAATGGGAACCAAATGCAAATGTGCGTGCGGTACTTCCAAACCAACAACCGCAAATCCGATACGCTTGCCGGTCAACACCTCTTGCATCGCGCCTGCAATTACTTTACTGAAGCGAAACAACTCGGCGTAATCCTCTGCAGGAAGATCATAAATGCGATCTACTTCCTTTTTAGGAACGACCAATACATGTCCTTCGACTAGTGGAAATACGTCCAGAAACGCAAGACAACGTTCGTTTTCCGCAACCTTAAACGACGGTAAATCACCGTTAATGATTTTGGTAAATATGCTCGCCATTAACGTGAAATTTCAAGAATTTCAAACTTCATCGTCCCGGAAGGAACTACAACATCTGTAACATCACCAACTTCCTTACCCAACAATCCTTTCGCAATGGGTGAATTCACAGAAATTCTTCCGGTCTTTAAGTCTGCCTCATTTTCCGGAACGAGTGTATATGACATCTTCGCGCCCGTTTTAACGTTCTTGATAGTGACTTTGCATAAAATGTAAACGCGCGATGTATCCAATTGCGATTCATCTACGATGCGCGTATTGCTCAACAACTCTTCCATCTTCGCGATTTTCATTTCAAGCAATCCTTGAGCTTCTTTAGCAGCATCATACTCCGCGTTCTCCGATAAATCACCTTTGTCTCGCGCTTCTGCTATCTGAGCCGAAATACTTGGACGCTCTTTAGTCTTCAAGTAGTGCAATTCTTCCTGCAATTTCTTAAGACCTTCCTCGGTAACGTAATTGATCTGTCCCATAGTTTATGCGAATTAGTTAACAGAAAAGAAGTCCCGGCATAACCGGGACTTCTCCTACAAATTTAATAAAAGTTATTATACTTTCCTTACAGACTCAAACGAACGCCGAAGCTGTGTACGCCTGAGAATGGATTTGTTGTACGGTAAGAATAATCAACACCGAATGTTGAACCCTTCTTACCAAAAGGCAATTCTACAGTAGCACCAAATGATGGACCTGTAAATGCAGTCGTACGATTATCGTCGGAAGTAATACCTTCTTCGTAATCATAACCCGCACGTACCATCAACATCGATTTCCATGCATATTCAGCACCTACTCGGAACTGATCTTTAGAGAACGAGTTCGAGGTGAAAGTTCCTGCCATAGTCAAACGATGATTTTTCATAGAAGCGCTATCCTGTGAAAAATACAAATCATAAGAACCGGCAATGTTAACCTGTGTAGGAAGATCGAAGTCCTGTGAACGCTGCTCAAGACTCATAGCATAGTTACCGCTAGGAGAAACGCCACGGAAACTCAAACCGTCACCGGTAAACTTCATACGCGGGCCTACGTTACGCAAGGAAATACCAAACTTGATATGCTCGTATTTACCTGTTACGTACTGAATACCTGCATCCAAAGCCAAGCCGCGCGCCGCAACGTCAGCGATAGCCTGAGAAATACCTTTCACAACGATACCGCCGTAAATGTTTTCGGAAAATCCTTTCGCGTATGACAATCCAATATTTGTAAACGTTGGATTGAACGTACCGATTCCACCTTCCGGAAGATCTACCGTTGTAATCGGAATTTCACCGAAATCCATGGACATTACACCCAATCCGATCACACCGGTTTCGCCCACACGCTGCGTGAAGCCGAATGAATTGATATTAATACCTGTACCCACCAACCAGTTTGTGCGGCAGAACATCATTTCAGTTCGTGTTGTAAACGCAGTACCTGCAACGTTCATGTACATCGCTTCTAAGCCGCGTGCACCTGCGTGGTTCGCACCTGCCCATCCTGAATTTCGTGCGTAAGGATTGATCAACAATTCTGTTGCACCGGCCTGTCCGGCACGATCCTTATTTCCCGCCTTCAGAACTGATGCTGTTGAGAGCATCAGTCCGCAGGCTACGATTGGAATTAAAACTTTATGTTGTCTTTTCATGATCAGAACTTTCTAAATCAATACTTGCAATGTTCTATTAATACGCATCCAAATCAGCAGGACGCATTACGCCAAACCACTTCAGAATCTTCTCACCTACACCCGGAACTTCAACGTGTACAATGTACAAGCCACTAGCTACAGGAATGTTAGCCTGGTTTTTCAAATCCCAGTCTACAAATGTTTGCGGTGAATCCTTTGTGATACGACGTACCATAGTTCCGTTTACAGTGTAAATACGAATTGTACACTTTTCAGGAAGGTTGGTAAACTTCACACGATTATCCAACTGATTACGCTCGTACTCAGAATATGCATAGTACGGGTTAGGTACCACATTAATCAAATCCAACGCATTCTTCGCTGCATCAAGATTTGCAGTCTGAACTTTAAGATCGTTAGTATTGAATGAGTACATCGGGTTGTTACCGTTCTGAGGATTAGCCACAGAGTCTGTAGCCAAAAGCGGGCTGTTCGCATTAACCTGATGAATACCTGTCAAGTATTTCTTATATGGACGAGCCACACGAATCTTAACCTTCACATCGGTTGGTAATACCGGATCAGACTGATAGCCATTTCCGAAATTCCAGGTCGAAAACTCTTCGTCCAACATTGGAATATTTACCCACATAGCATCACGGAACACCTCTGTGCGCTCGGTAGCAGCAGCGGACGAAGTCATGATCTTCATGATCATCTGACCGCAATCGTATGCCGGAACGTCACGTAATTCATTTACCAGTGGTCCTGAAGGGAAACGTCCGTTACCGTTGTGGCCAAATACGTAGATGTAGTGTAAACCACCCCAACGAGATTCAAACAAGTTTCCTGTTTCAGTAGAAGTCGGGTTCCACAACATATCGCGACCACGTTCAGCAACCATTGCAGAGTTTTCTGCAAATGCCATGTTCAATCGCTCACCGGTTTCAACGTTAATTACGTAACCCGGGAACCAGCTCATTCCAGTAGCAGAAATGAAGTCCGCATCATTCGGATCGTTCGATACTACACCATCACCCGTGCGACCATATTTGTCCACAGAAGGTGAGTTACGTACGAAGAACGCTTGTGTTAATCCTTGGTTCAATTGTGGGTTTGGTCCAACTTCAAATACGGGAACACGTGACCACTTCGAACGATCATTGGTGAATACTACATCAATGCTGGAAACGTTGTCAAAACGATTTGCTGCAGTTGTAGTAGCGTTCGGGAAACCCGGACCAAATGCATAACACGGTTGTGTGGCAGTTGGAGAAATGTTGTCCGCAACCAAACGATAAGGCCCCCAAGTTCCATTAACTACTTTTTCGTACTGAGCGTCCGGATCAATAAAGTTTGGACCAATAGAACGGTCGTTGAACTCAGCAACGCACACGCCCGTACCCGTTGTAGTACCACCACGAATCCAGTTGTATTCAGAGTTACTGTCGTCATCCTGAATTCCTGTCAACCAATCCTTAGTAGGATCTGCGAACGTGATTGAAGATCCCAGCAAACCATTCTGAATCGGATTCACCTGCTGACCACTTGTAAAGCCAGGAGGATTCACCTGTGCCAAAGTAACCGACATACCCAATTCAGGGATAATCTGTTCATTAAAATAAGTGCTATAAATGTTCAAGGTAGTATCTGAACTCCATGAACGAGATACAGGAGACGTTTGTGTTAATACCCAACGCGCAGTGTCAATAACGACCGGACGGTTATTCGGGTTGTTGATGATCTGAATAGTGAATTCACCTTCAGGAACATTCAACGGATCAATTACTTTGATATTCACAGGACCTGCACCATTCTCATAAGTAATCTGATCAACGCGACTTGTTCCTCCGTTGTTAACGGTTGTTGCATTCAGAATCGCATCGATAGAAGATTGTGTCAATTCTAATGCATTCTGTCCATTACCTGATCCTTCCAAGCGAGTCAACTTTGGACCTGAGCCGTAAGCCGCCTGTTGGTTGGTTCCACCGGCTTCAGGAGATGGGATGTGAGGAATCGCAGTGTACACCTTAATGTTACGACGACCTGCTAAGTAAGGCTTCTTTTGACCGATGTTAGAAGGTGAAGTTGCATTCAAAGGATCGAAGCTCACGTCAGAGTATTGGATATAATTATTATGAGCGTACGAAACAGCCATATAATAATAGGTCTTGTGGTTAATCAAACGACGATCTCCTGTTGCAAAAGCATCTTCAGTGATCTGGAAGGAATTGAAGATTCCTTCGTCGTTCGCCTGCAAGGTCATATCCTTTGGAACGTCTGCATTCAATGCCTGATCAAATTCGCGGTTAACCAAGTTAGTTACACCATTCTTAACGTCGCACTGATAAACCAAACGGGCTTTGTCAGGATTGTACAAGTCGGCAGTAGTCACGGTCGCATCTTTCAACTGGAAGATTTGATATCCTTCGAAGTTGTAAGTAGTATCAATACCCGGAGCAACGTTGCTATAAACGATACCCGGATCAAATGCTTCGTAACTATTCAGGTAGTTGTTACCCGTCTCTTTGTTAGACAAATAAATCAACAATTCTTTATCCAACTCTTGGATGGTCATATCAGGAGCGTCAGGACCGTCCAACGTACGGAAACAGTTGTCAAACAAGCGCTGTGCTTTATCGTCTGTTACACGCATCAATGCAACAGAAGCCGCTGGACCACCACTCGCTGCACGTGCCCAAACAGCACCTACAGTGATGAAGTTAACTGCACCCGGCTGCAATGTAAACGGACCTGCAGATTGCAACATACGACGGTCAGCAGGAGTGTTACCTACAGAAGCCTCATCCCATGGAGACTGAGGTACAAAGTTAGTTCCCCATCCAAGTGGATCCGAATTTCCCGGGAACATAAAATCACATACCAAAGAACCACCGTATGCGTTTCCGCCATACGTTAAAGGTGAGCCATCCTTCCAAAAACCTGACAAGTAATTGTAAAAATGTGTCGCATTTTCTGGATTGCCTATAATTGTAAAATCGTTATTATAGTAAACGAACTTCGACATAATAATCTGTTCACCAACCTCATCTTCTTGACCATCTCTATCGTTATCGATACCGTCACCTGGGTCTGCCAAAGGACCTTCGAAAAAGTCCATTCCAATTGCAGGAGGATTTGCACCATAAGTACCTAAAGTTGGTTGTGCAGAAGCACCGTCGTTTGCATCTCCGTTATACGTATAACCCAAACCACGACCAACGTCGCAACCTACATAGTCGTCCAAATAATCACCCAAATCTGCGTCAGTCCACTGACCGAAATAAGTGTTGTTCATCGATACTGTAGAACGGTTGATAATCTTATACGAATAGAACGTCATGTTGTTGATTTCATCGTTCGTAGAGAAAGCGAAAGCTTGCGCATGAATTTCCAAACCAATCGCCTGTGCACCTGATTCAGAGTGTACGTTACCTTTATCGTTAAACACCCACCATAAACACTGGTCACCATAGATCTGATTCTTAGAGCAACCTAAATTACCCGCCACATCAAATGCAGGGTAATCACCCGCAGTGTAATCGTAGAAACCGTCGCCGTTTACGTCCACGAATGGAGCCAGGTATTTACCTTGTCCAAATGCCGCATCACCGTTACCGGGCCAGTTCTGAATAACCAGAGGCACAGTATACCCTGAAGGACCCTGTCCTAAAGTGTAAGAGTAGAAATCTTCTACTTCTTTACGGGTAATTTTCCAGTGGCGGTCGTAGCTATTACAAACTGCACCATCAATAGATACAGTCGTCGTATCCAACGGACCCGGCCAGAAGTCGTTACCGGTCTGACGGTAAGTCATTGCAGCAACTTTCAACTGTCCACCCGCATCTAAACCACCAATCCAAAGAGCTCCGGCAAACACAGAGTGCGCCTTACTACCCTTAGGAACTTCGTACTTGGCATTGTTCAAGTCCCACCACATATCACCGCCGGTCATAATCGTTGTACGAACGTTATTGATTTCCAAGTCGGTTTTAGCCGTTGCCGGCGTACAAGATGCAGCTAACTGATCTTGAGTAGTGACACGCATACTACCATTTGGTCTACGTCCCCCGGACGCTCCATTCTCTCTTGCAGATGCAGCGACAGTTAATGCCATCGCCGCTGTGAGAGACCAAACATGAAGATTACGCTTGATTTTCATTTTACTTCCTTTTTTGTTTCTTACTAACTGAATTTCTGTATTGGGATCAATCACGCGTTCCTGTTTAGAAATCTAGCATTACACCCAAACGAATACGGCGAGGGATGCTGTAGTTCGAAGGATTATTCACTTTTACTGTATACAAATCCATGAATGAAGTCGGATCGTTCTGAGCATTGATGATCTGCTGAGTTTGTGCTGCAGCCAGGTAACCGTCATCATTCGCGTTACCGGTGTAACGGTAAACGTTTAATACGTTACGAGTGTTCAACACGTTCAACACCTGCAAATAAATGTTCAGGTTAGCCATCTTGCGGCCATCACCTTCAGGTGTTCCACCCCATGACAACTCAACGTTCTTGTCGATACGCAAGTCCATACGATACTGCCAAGGCAAACGAGAACCGTTAACAGAACCGTCCAAGTTTTGACGCGTAGCAATACCGAACTGCGCTTCAGGAGTTGGGTTAGACTGCTTCGTGTAAGGTGTGCCTGAACCTGCACGGAATACTAAGTTAGCACCAACGTTGTCGAACACACGAACAGACTTACCGTTCTTCCGTGTCCAAACCGGACCTGTGTAGTTTTGACCTGAACCGAAACGGTAATCAACGTTAGCAACGATTGCATGACGCTGATCGAAATCCAACGGAATAGTTGTTCTCAAGTTAGGCTGACCGGAGTTGATCAAGTTAGCAGCTTCTGTAGCACCGGAACCTGTACCATCTGCGAACTGCAAGGTATAGCTTGCTGTCAACTGAACACCGCCTGTACGACGCAAGTCATACGCTACAGTGAAACCTTTAACGGTACCGAAGTCGATGTTACCAAATGTGAAGTAGTTAACAGGATAAGCGTAGTTAACAGCTACAGCCTGAATCATGTTACGCATTTCACGATAGAATGCCGTTAATGTAATAGCTGCATTCTTACGAGCTGACAAGGTCTGAGTGAAACCTAATTCGTAGTCAGTAGTACGTTGTGGTTTCAAATCCGGGTTGTTGTTGAACAATCCAACGCGGTTCTGAATGTAGTAGTACTGGATCGGATCCAAACGATAACCTGTTGTAGGACGCTGAGTCAATACGTCGTAGTGAGCGAAGAAGTTGGCCTCATCAGATATCGGGAATGCGAACGCGATACGTGGCATGAAGATCAACTGAGGATCGTAATCTTTAAATGCTTTTGATGTTACTGCAGTCTGAGTAGGATCAACCAAGTATGGAGTGATACGACCGGTAGTAGTAGCCTGCGCCAATACCGCAGGATCCTGAATTTCGTTACCCTGAGCATTGTACCACTTGTCTCCGTTACGGTAACCAACTACACCTGTTGGGTTGTTAGCATCATTAACATAAACCACATAGTCATCGCCCATGTTATCAGGGTGTGAGAAGTTACCTACTTCACCTACAGTTTTTGCTTCATAGAACAAGTACTTGTCCTTCAATACCTGCTGGTTAGCATCGAAACGGTCAACACGCAAACCTACGTTAAACTTCAAATCTTTGAAGTCAAACTTGTCCTGGATAAATCCTGCCATGTAGATTGGGCGGAAAGCACCGATTGAGCGTGTAAACACACCATTTTCCTGACGTGTAAAGAAATCGTCGAAAGATGGGTTATCACTTGCCTTCATGCGCTTACCGGTGTGATCGTAACCATAATAAGAAACGATGTTTGAACCGTCCAACAATAAGTCGTCAGCGCTGAACATATCTACAGAGAAGAAATCAGGCGAATAAGAATCGATATCGATCCAATCGGTGCTGTTTTCAGCTAAACCTAATTTAGCACGCAACTGCTTATCGAAATAACGTTGCTGGCTACCGTCATAAAAACGATCATATAAGAAGGCATCGTAAGTACCGAAATCTACCTGCTGTGGATTAGCAACATCCAACTGAGTTAAGTGGAAGTTCGCCAATTGACGCATACGAATCCAAAGATCTAACGGGCTTAATGAATAAGCACGTTCAGCGCGTTGCTCAAATTCGAAACCAACCTGAATAGCGTGATTCTTAACGTCAGCAGAGAACATTGTGAACACACGGAATTGCGTATTGTCCTGAATCTGATATCCGTTATACTGACGACCGGTGTTATACCACAAGGAGTATACGTTAGATGGACGATAACCGTTCAACAAACCTAAGTTTGCCAACACCTGATCACCGTTAACCACCTGAGAACCGAAGTTATCGAATACGTAATCAGTGTAGTTGGCCATCAAAGGATTCGGATTAACCTGCTCACCATTTTCATTTAAGTAATATGGCTGGAAGGTTAATGCTGAATCAGCGAAAGCAGTCTGAACATACCCGCTCAAAGTATCACCGTTGATAACAACAGTGCCGGGAGCGAATGCACGACGCTTGTATTGATTGAAAGTACCAACATAACCGTAATCAAATACACGGTCACGGTGTGAATCATCTTCAGTTACAGACTTGAACTGGGTATAACCCACTTGTAATGTATAGTATGCATTCTTAATGTTAGAAGAAGATTTCGGATCATTAGAGCCGAAACGCTGCGTCAAACGCGCATATACACGCCAGGTATTATCTGTAGTGGTAGGGTTGTTGCTTGGGTTAAACAACGCATATTCATATACGTAACCGTAATTAGTCCCGTAATCTATAGAACCACCGAATGTGATGTTCAGGTTATCGGTTGGTTTGAAATCGATTTTTGCGTTAAGACGTAAAGCGCGAGTAGAAACATTCTGACGTGCTGGGATTTTTTCCAAATCACCCATTGTTACGAATTCAGCGTTACGAACGAAACCTGCGCCGTTTGGAGCCGGACGCAAAGGGTTAGCTTCCAAATCACGAAGCTTATCGTCGTTTACTTTATATGTACCAATAGCTGATGGATTCGGGTCTTTTTCCAAAACACCTTCACCCGATAAGATGAAACCAAGAACCGGCTTATTGCCGTTCACGGAATCCTTCTTCATCCAGATTGGTCCACCAACACTGAAACCTACGAAATTGTATCCGTAGTCGTCGAGAACTTCTGAAGTGATTAATTCCACACCACCGAAATACTGGCTCTGAGGACCGCGCGTAGTAATGTTGATTACACCACCTGTCGCATCACCGAACTGAGCAGGAACACCACCGGTGATCACGCTTACTTGTTCGATAGACTGCTGAGGCATGTTCGGCGAACCTATTACACGCTGACCGTCGATGAAATACGCAGTACCGTCGGAACGCTGACCACGCATGTTCAAACCTCGGCCTTCATCACTTTGATAAACACCCGCAGTAGTAGAAGCTACTGAGTTGATGTTTTTCGAAGGCATCGCCAAGAATTCTTCACGTGTTACAGTTCCACCTGACTTCGTATCCGGGTCGATGAGTGGCTCCTTGTATTCTACGATTACCACGTCATTCAACTGAACGCTGGTAGCATTCATTTCAATGGTGATATACGTAGTTTTCAATTCGCCAACCATGATACCTTTCATTTCGGTAGGTTGGTAACCGGTGTATTGTGCTTTTACGTTGTAGCTACCCGCAGAGAGTGGCTTCAACATAAACTCACCGTTGAGATCCGTAGTGGCCCCACCGGCGTTTACACCATTTAGAGAACAGGTAATAACCGCAAACGGTATCCCCTCTTTCGTCGCTTTATCGACGAGCTTTCCTTTAATCGCACCGCCGCTCTGAGCGACGGCGAACGATACACTTGCCAACACGAAGGCAATTGCAACGTAAATTTTTCGCAGCATAATGGTTCTGTTTCGTGTGTTAAATTTTAATTGGTCGTGCAATTGAAGTCGGTAAATATAGAGAGTTTTATTTTTGACCTGCAAATTTACTTTTAATAAAATTTAACACGTCCAAAACAAAGATTCAACACATTGATTATCAGCAATCAAAGTATTGAAAAAACTAAACAAACTAACTTACTTAATAACCTCCTGCCGGGGGGATGTGAGCAGTGGTATTCGAAACGGATCAGGTATCGAACGCAACCTTGCGGTTACCGGGTTCGGAATTTCTTCCGGGTTATGTCATTGACTTCAGAATGACATCAAAGAACGTTTCGCTAATGTATGATGAAAACGTTAAGAAATCTCAAAAAGTTATTCGTTTCTATTTAACGGTAGAAAATTGGAGCCATGTGGCAGCAAAACGGCGATAACTGGAAAACTATTTCTTTAGCTTCTTAAACCAACGTTTAACAAAAAATTCGCGCTTATTTTCGTTCACCATTTTGGCCTTCTTTGCAGTTTTTTTCATGCGTTTGCGCGTTTTCTTGGTGTTGTATTTCTTGTGGTATTCTTTCTTTGCTTTTGCATCAGACATTTCCTTTTTACGCTGCTTCTTCCACTCTGCCTTAGCTTTTTTACGCTCCGCTCGAGATGTAGGTGCTTTTTGTTCACCGTTGTCTTTACCGCCGCCACCGTTATCCTGTGCAAATGAAGACGCGGCAAACATGATGCTCAGCGTTAAAAACAAAATGCGAAATGCGTTTCTGAATCTCATACCACAAACTTACATATTGACATTACAATAATCGCACCATGATATCGTTATTTCCCGGCAGGTTCATTTATCTTTACTACATGACAATAACGAAGCCTATTGCATTACTATTGCTGATGTGGATGTTTGTTTCCTGCAAGGAAGAGCAACAAGGCGTTCCGCCTGCATTTGTTGACTTAAGGATATATCTATCGGATCCACAAAATATCGAGTTGACGAATATCGGTGGATGGAAGTATTTTTCAGGAGGCTATCGGGGCGTGCTTGTGTATCGTAAATCACAAAATGAATTTATGGCTTATGATCGCGCTTGTCCGTACAAAGTAGAAGAACCAACCAGTCTGATCGTAGTTGATACGTCCAACAATATTATTGCCGTTGATGAAAGCTGCGGCAGTAAATTTCAATTGCTGGATGGATCTACTTTGCAAACACCGGCATTGGTTCCAATGAAACAATATCGAACCGTGTTTGATGGTACAATGGTGCGAGTAACCAACTAAACAAAAAAAATCCTCCTGATGCGGAGGATTTTTTTATGCTATCAATCTGCTTAAGATTAGTAACGATAATGCTCCGGCTTGAACGGACCGTTTACCGCAACACCAATATATTCAGCCTGATCAGATGATAATACATCCAGCTCAACGCCGATTTTCTCAAGGTGTAACATCGCTACTTTTTCATCCAAATGCTTTGGAAGCGTGTACACTTTCTTCTCGTACTTATCCGAATTCATCCACAATTCCAACTGCGCTAATGTCTGGTTGGTAAATGAATTAGACATCACGAAAGATGGGTGTCCTGTAGCACAACCTAAGTTTACCAAACGACCTTCAGCAAGAACGATGATGTCTTTTCCGTCAACGGTATACTTGTCTACCTGAGGTTTGATTTCATCTTTAGATGATCCGTAATTCTTATTCAACCAAGCCATATCGATTTCAGTATCGAAGTGACCGATGTTACAAACGATGGCATTGTGCTTCATGGCGCGGAAGTGACGCTCAACAACGATATCTTTATTACCAGTTGCTGTTACGATGATGTCAGCGCGTTTTACAGCGTCGTCCATCTTTTTCACTTCGTAACCATCCATAGCAGCCTGCAATGCGCAGATCGGATCGATTTCAGTAACAATAACACGTACACCCTGACTGCTTAATGATTGAGCAGAACCTTTACCAACATCACCGTAACCGGCAACAACGGCAACTTTACCTGCCAACATCACATCAGTAGCACGACGAATAGCGTCAACCAACGATTCACGACAACCGTACTTGTTATCAAATTTTGATTTGGTAACTGAGTCGTTGATGTTGATTGCCGGCACCAATAATGTTCCTTTGCGCATACGCTCGTATAAACGATGCACACCGGTTGTAGTTTCTTCAGACAAGCCGCGGATTCCGGCAGCCAATTCAGGATACTGGTCGAACACCATGTTTGTTAAATCACCACCGTCGTCCAAAATCATGTTCAACGGTTTGCGATCTTCACCAAACCACAATGTTTGTTCTATGCACCAATCGAATTCTTCGTTGGTCATTCCTTTCCATGCATACACAGAAATACCTGCGGCAGCGATAGCAGCAGCAGCATGATCCTGTGTTGAGAAAATGTTGCAAGACGACCAGGTAACTTCAGCACCTAATTCAACTAATGTTTCGATTAAGACAGCAGTTTGAATAGTCATGTGCAGACAACCTGCAATACGTGCACCTTTTAAAGGTTTTTGTGCGCCATACTCTTTGCGGATGGACATCAAACCGGGCATTTCAGCTTCCGCCAACTTAATTTCTTTTCTTCCCCACTCTGCCAGGGAAATATCCTTCACTTTGTAAGGAATGTACTTTTGAACAGCAGTATTGCTCATGTGATAACGATTTATTTTAGGAGTGCAAAGGTACTTTAATTCAGGGTATTACCCAAATTATGATCCGAAACGATTAAAATGCTGTATTTTGCGCCATGCCGTTGGCTCAGACACTACATCCGGACACGTCGTCCTGCATTTACATCTGGAACGTATCCGAACCATCGGAAGAGCTTGCTGTACATGATGCACTTGCAGGTAAAGTGATTTCGCCGGGTAACGAGTACAGTGCGGAACATCGGCTCCAACATTATTATTTGCAGCGAATATTAGTTGAACAGCATTTCCCCGGTGTTTCTTTGAATTACAACGCTAGTGGTAAGCCAATATTAAGTAATGGACAGCACGTTAGTTTTACACATTCCGGTACATATTTCGGAGCATATTTCAGCCATTCAATGTGCGGGATTGATATCGAACTCAGTAATTCGAAAGCACTAAAGGTTTTAAGAAAGTTTTTAAATGACGACGAAATAATCTTCTGTGAAAAATGGACAGAAGAACTCGCGTTGAAAATGTGGTGCATTAAAGAATCTTCGTTTAAAGTTGTGGGGCGTGAAGACATGTTTCTAAAGAGTCATATTTTCGTAAAAGAACTTCCGTTACACGATGAAGGGATTGTACCGGTGGTGATTGATAGTAATGCCGGTTTTCTGAAACGAGAGGTTCGATTTATGCTTAACGATGACTATTGCTTAGCTTATACTTTGCCTGTATGATTTACGAAGAGATACTCAAAGCGAAAAAACAGCAGCGAAAACAACTTTTTGTACTCGTAGATCCGGACAAAACAGGGCATCTTGAAAGCATCGTACAGCTGCCTGAAAACGAATTACCTGACGCTTTTCTTGTTGGGGGTACGTTACTGGAAGAAAACAATACACGATCAGTAGTTGAATTTATAAAAAAAGCATGTCGCAAGCCCGTGATTTTGTTTCCGGGCAACCCTTCTCAGATTTGCAACAATGCTGATGGTTTGTTGTTGCTGAGTTTAATATCGGGACGTAATCCTGAATTATTGATAGGTCAACATGTTTTAGCGGCACCTCTAATTCACAAGTCAAAATTAGAGGTGATTAGTGTTGGTTACATTTTGATGGATAGTGGGAAACCTACTGCGGTAAGTTACATGAGTAATACCGTTCCGATTCCGGCAGACAAACCCCAAATTGCAGCAGCAACAGCATTAGCAGGGACACAACTTGGACTTAAGTGTATTTATTTGGAAGGCGGAAGTGGTGGTCAACAACATCCGAGTACTGCAGTAATTAAAGCTGTACGTGCGGTGATTGACACTCCGTTATTAGTAGGCGGTGGAATTACAACACCGGAACAAGCTCGAAATATTTGCGAGGCCGGTGCGGACATATTGGTTGGCGGAACTATATTTGAACACGAACCAAATTTGGTTGCTGAATTTATTCGCGCGATTCGACCATTATGAAACTCATTGTGATTTCATCCTCCAAACCTGTTCCTGAAGAGACGACTATCGTGACGTCACTTTTTGAACACGGGCTGGAAATTTTTCATCTGAGAAAGCCCAAGATGCGGACGCGTGAGATGGAAGATTTTATAAAAGCAATACCGGCTCACTTTCGCGATAGAATCGTTATTCATAGTCATCATAAGCTTGCAAGAAAGTACAACTTAGGCGGCATACACATTACACGAACACATCGAAAAAGAAAGTGGAGTACCTGGTGGAACAAGCGATCATTAAAACTTAAAAATCCTTCAGCTTTAATTACTACTTCATTTCACAAACTGGCTTCGTTATATGAAAATAAGGAAGCCTACAGTTATGCGTTTTTGGGAAATATTTACGATGGTATTAGCGGTAATTACGGAGCCGGATTTAATCATCATAGCCTTCAATCCGCGTTGCAGCGCTCCGGCATTCCCATTATTGCGCGAGGTGGAACAAACCTGGAAAATGCAACCACATCTCAATCATTAGGATTTACGGGTATAGCTTTATACGGGACCATATGGAAGTCAAGTAATCCATTACTTACGTTTCTTGCTATTAAAGAAAAGCTGGCCGAAAATCCTTCTACACCTGTATGATTACAGAAGTCGTATTGGATGCAGTGCGTCACACCAGCGTATGGTCTTGGATTTCAACGCTGAGTTCAATTTTATACATCGTTGGAGCATCTCGCGGCAAAGCGTGGTGCTGGCCGGCAGGAATAGCAGGTAGTTCAACCGCCATGTTAGAATACTATTTCCAGGGATTACCGGCAGAGAGTGTGCTGAACGGAATTTACGTGATTCTTGGGTTTTCCGGCTGGTACATGTGGCTCCAACAAGAGCAAGCAAGCAAAAATACTTTCATCGTAAGAACCCTAAACGGCAGCCAACTTCAATTGTCACTGGTCATTTCATTATGCGGTGGATTTACATTAGGATTCCTTAGCGCGACCTACAATTGGAGCACCTATCCGTATATCGATAGTATCCTCGCCGTTAGTTCGGTAGTTGCGACTTGGTTAACGACAAAACGTTTTATTGAGAACTGGATTTTCTGGATCATAATTGATGGCGCATCTGTGATGTTGTACATACATAAAGGGCCCGAAATGTATTTGTTCGCCATATTATTTTTCATCTTTACCATTCTTAGTGTAACGGGACTGCTTTCATGGAAACGACAACTATCAAACGCATAGCTTTAATTGGAGCGGAAAGCACCGGTAAAACAACGTTGTGTCGTTCTCTTGCTATGCGTTACAATACGCTGTGGGTTCCGGAGTATGCGCGCGAGTTTGTTGCCAACAGCAATCAGGAAACATCGTTAGAGGATATTGTTGCCATTGCACACAAGCAATTAGAACACGAAAACGAATTGGCCGCACTTGCGAATAAACTATTGTTTGTGGACACAGAGTTTATTCTTGCGAAGGTTTGGTGTGAAGATATTTATCGCACCGTTCCGACATGGATTGAAGAGCAGATTTCGGCACACCAATATGACTTGTATTTATTAACGAATAATGATTTGCCTTGGGTGCCTGATCCGGTGCGCGTTAATCCACAACGTCGTGATTACTTTTATCAGCTCTACCTTAAAGAACTTACGATTCGTCAATTGCCTTTTGAAATAATTAGCGGGCGTTACGAAATGAGACTTTATAATGCTATTCAGGCATTGCAAAAACATTTTCCCGATTTAAGTTAATTCCTATACCTTTGCGTCGATCCAAAGGGGTGTCTTGTGTTTACACGAGGCTGAGATCATACCCGGTTCATGATTGTTCCAAACACAATGATGAACACACCTGAACAAGATAATGCTTGCGTAGGGACCAGGATCGGAACATGAAACGATGCATCCCTTGTCGCGGAATGTCCGATCCACAAAAAGGACAAAATGAAAAAAACAGTAGCGAGTTTTTTAACTCTGTTTGCCTGCACAACAATTGCAGCACAACAACTTCAACTTCGCGGCACGCTTAAAGATGCCACAACGAAGGAACCATTGGCTTTCGCAATCATCAAACAAGCAGGAAGCTTCACACAAACACAAACTGATTTCGCCGGCAATTTTGTTTGGGAAATCAAATCTGATTCTACCGAAAAACCACTTTGCCTGATACCGGTGGTAATGGGTTATCGTCGGGACACGATTTGTTTTGATAAAGTAAATACGCTTGACATTTTCCTGGAACGCGAAGCGTACATGAAAGAAGAAGTGTTGATTACTGCAACACGTGCGAATGAGAAATCCGGCATGGCGTATTCTGAAATAGGTAAAGCTGATATTGCAAAGCAAAACACCGGTCGTGATATTCCGTTTCTGCTGAACACTATGCCTTCGGTGGTAACAACATCTGATGCCGGCAATGGTGTTGGTTATACCGGTATTACCATTCGAGGAACGGATGCTACACGAATTAATGTCAGCATTAACGGAATTCCACTTAACGATGCGGAATCGCAAGGTGTATTTTGGGTAAATATGCCCGACTTCGTTTCGTCCACTGATAATATTCAGGTGCAGCGTGGCGTAGGAACTTCAGTAAACGGAGCAGGTTCTTTCGGAGGCACAATTAATCTGCAAACCGACCAAATTAATAACCGCGCTTACGGTGAGATTATCGGTTCGGCGGGATCATTTAATACGTGGAGAACAACTGCAAAAGCGGGTACCGGTTTAATCAATAATCGGTTTGCATTCGATCTTCGTTTATCGCGATTGAACTCGGATGGTTTTATCGATCGTGCTTCTTCCGATTTGAGAAGTTGGTATGCGTCCGGCGTGTATGTAACAGAAAATTCCTTGCTTCGTTTTACCGCTTTCTCCGGTCGTGAGCGCACCTATCAGGCGTGGTATGGAGTTCCTGAAGATTCGATCAAAGCAGGCAACGTTACTTTCAATCCTGCAGGAATATATTTTGACGAAAACGGACAATTGCAGTATTACCAAGGAGAGACGGACAACTATCAGCAAGATCATTATCAGTTGCAGTTTATTCATCGCATTAACAACAGATGGAATTTCAATGCTGCATTGCACGCCACAAAAGGTCGCGGTTACTATGAACAATTTAAAGAAGATGCCAATCTGGGAGCATATGGATTTACCGATTCGCTTTCACTTGCAACTCCAACAGATTTAATTAGACAGTTATGGTTGGATAATTGGTATTACGGAGGAACGTGGAATGTCACATACAACAGCACGAAAAAAGTAAAAGTAACGATGGGTGGTGCGGCAAGCACGTACAGTGGAGATCATTACGGAACTATTGTATGGTCGCGCTATCTGCCACCGGCGGCGTTAATTAATCCTGAGTTTTACTTTAACACCGCTACGAAATCAGAAGCGAATGTGTACGGCAAAATGAACTATCAGCTCAACAATAAATTCAACTTGTTTATTGATGGGCAATATCGCTATGTGAATTATACGTTTGAAGGTATTAACATTTTAGGAGAATCGTTGCCGCAAGAAGTAACGTTGCATTTCTTTAATCCGAAAGCAGGATTGACTTATGAAATCAACGATGCGCAACAAACCTATGCTTCGTTTAGTGTTGGCAATAAGGAACCGAACAGAAATGACTTCACTGACAATCCACCGGAAAATCGTCCGGTACACGAAACTGTTTACGACACCGAGCTGGGATGGCGCTATAGAAAAAACAAGTTATTCGCCGGAGTTAATTTGTACAATATGCAGTACAAGAACCAACTGATATTAACCGGAAAAATTAATGATGTAGGCGCATACACGCGACAGAATGTTTCGGTTAGTTATCGCAGAGGAATTGAGATTGAAGGCGGCTATCAACCATTTGCTAATCTCTCTTTTGTTGGCAACATGACCTACAGCAATAACGTCATTCCGCGATTTGTAGAGTACATTGATAACTACGATACATTTACGCAGGATTCTATCGTGTACAATAATGCTCCTATAGCATTTTCACCAAATATCATAAGCGCGGTTACGATTACATACAATTACAAAAAACTTATCGAAACCGGATTTATCGTAAAGCATGTCGGACGACAATTCCTGGATAATACCGGGCAAGAATCGAGGAGTATTGACCCCTACACGTTGCTTGATTACCGATTTACATGGCATATTCCAGCAAAATCGATGCAAAACTTATCAGTGAGTGCTTTTGTATATAATATATTGGATCTACGGTATAACGCTAACGGATATACTTACGGATGGATTGCCGGCGGTGCGGAAGAACGTTACAACTTCTTCTATCCACAAGCAGGAAGAAACTTTATGATAATGCTGAATGCGAAATTCTGATTACTGATCGCACTTACATGGTGGAGACATGTGAATGGTAGTATTCGGCAGCAAGGAACGAATACGCTCTTGTGTTGATTTGTTAATGAGAATAGCGCGTAAATCCAACACTTTAAGATTTCCGGCAATCTCTTTTAATTCCTCCGGAAATATGGACAAGTTATTGTCCCATAAATCCAGATAATTGAGGTTTTTTAGTTTGCCAATTTGTGGAGGAATAGCCACTAATTCATTTTGACTGAGGTCAAGAATTTTAAGCTGGGCCAAATCGCCTATTTCACGCGGCACGAAATCCAATTTGTTGCGGGACACTTTCAGTACCTGAAGATTTTTGAAATAGCTGATAGAATCCGGTATTTCGGATATACTGTTTCTGGAAAGATCGAGATACTGTAAGTTCGGAAACTTCCATAATTCAGCAGGGAAAGAACTTAACTTCTCTTTTCGCAAAGTAAGTTTCACCACTTTTTCCGGTTCTTTCAAAGCTGCAGCCAAACTGGTGTGGCCGTCCATCGTATCTAATGTCAGGGAATCGATTAATGGCAACAAATTCTGAGCGTGAAGTACATTTCCACACCAGAAAAAAATCAATATTGCCAGGAATCGTATGCTCATATTATTTAGATAACAAGGATCGCGCCATTTGTTCGTCCTTTTTTATTTGTGATTTTAATCCTTCCAAAGAATCGAATTTCAGTTCATCACGAATGCGTTGTACAAAACTAACCTTCAATGATTCACCATAAATATCCGAATTAAAATCCATTATGTGTACTTCGTTGGTCCGAGTTACACCATCAACGGTGGGACGAACACCGATATTCATTACGCCTTGATGAACTTTATTGTTATGAAGCACTTCAACAGCATAAACACCATTGGAAGGAATTAACTTAAACGTATCACTTACCACCACGTTAGCTGTAGGAAAACCGATTGTACGACCCAGTTGTTTTCCTTTAACAACTGTCCCTGAAAGAGCATACTTATAGCCTAATAAAGCATTCGCATCCTCTACTCGCCCTGCATCAAGAGCCTCGCGAACCTTGGTTGAGCTGATCACATTATCGTCAATCAACTTTGCAGAAATTTCGTCTACATCGAAGCCAAGTTCCGGCGCCATTTTGCGCAAATTCTCAAAACTGCCTTCCCTGTTTCTCCCAAATTGGTGATCGTATCCGATTACCAGTTTTTTCACTCCCAATTGCCGCACCAGAATTTCGCGAACAAATTCTTCATAAGACATCATAGAAAACTCGCGGGTAAAAGGCTGTATGATGAGATGATCTAAACCTTGTTGGCGTAATAAATCAATTTTCTCCTCCAAAGTTGACAGCAATAACTGCTTACGCTCCGGAAATAGCACCATGCGCGGGTGCGGGTAAAAAGTAAGCAAAACCGATTCGCCTTGCACAGCATTTGCCTCTGTTACCAGTCGCTTCAGTATTGTTTGATGGCCGAGATGAACACCATCGAACGTACCGATAGTAACCACCGGATTAGAAGGCTGAACAAATTCGGACAGATTGTAATAAACTTTCACAGGGCGCAAAAATAGACAAGTATGCTTGTCACAGGCGAAAATAAGCCGATCATGCTGAAAAAAGTGACGTTCGTCAGGCAAAAGGCACATCAGGAAGAAGTTGTGCTGAAATTATTAACACGCGTGCCTGTTGTCAGAATAAAACTTGCTACTTTTGCACCGGTTTTTTGACAACCCATATATAACTCAAGAACATGCAAAAAGGTAAAATCGCACAAGTAATCGGTCCTGTAATCGACGTAAGTTTCCACAACAATGATGGTAAACTGCCTAACATTCTGGACGCCCTGGTGGTTACTAAAACGAATGGACAAAAAGTAATTCTGGAGTGCCAGCAGCACATCGGAGAAGATACAGTTCGTACAATCGCAATGGATTCTACGGATGGAATGGCTCGCGGCATGGAAGTAGTTTCTACCGGAAGTCCTATCCGTATGCCTATCGGAGAGAAAGTTCGTGGTCGCTTATTTAACGTAGTTGGAGAAGCGATTGACGGTTTACAAGAAGTTAGTAACGATGGCGGTTATGCGATTCACCGCAATCCTCCGAAGTTTGAAGACCTTTCAACTACGGCAGAAGTATTATTTACAGGAATCAAAGTAATCGACCTTATCGAGCCGTATTCTAAAGGTGGTAAGATCGGTTTGTTCGGTGGTGCCGGTGTAGGTAAAACCGTATTGATTCAGGAGTTGATCAACAACATTGCAAAAGGTTACGATGGTTACTCAGTATTTGCAGGTGTTGGTGAGCGTACTCGTGAAGGAAACGACTTGTTGCGTGAAATGATCGAATCAGGAATTGTGAAGTACGGTGATGCATTTGCAGAATCGTTGCACAAAGGTGGTTGGGACTTGAGCAAGGTTGACATGAACAAATTGAAAGATTCACAAGCGACCTTCATCTTCGGTCAAATGAACGAACCTCCTGGTGCACGTGCACGTGTGGCTTTATCCGGATTAACATTGGCAGAATACTTCCGTGACGGTGGTGGAGACACTTCAGGTGGCGGTAAAGACATCTTGTTCTTCATCGACAACATCTTCCGTTTTACTCAGGCAGGTTCTGAGGTATCCGCGTTGTTAGGTCGTATGCCTTCAGCGGTAGGTTATCAGCCTACATTGGCGACAGAGATGGGTGCCATGCAGGAACGTATTACTTCAACAAAGAGCGGATCAATTACATCTGTACAGGCCGTTTACGTACCTGCGGATGACTTGACTGACCCTGCTCCTGCAACGACGTTTGCTCACTTGGATGCAACAACGGTATTGTCTCGTAAGATTGCCGAGTTGGGTATTTACCCTGCGGTAGATCCATTGGATTCTACTTCACGAATTCTAACTCCTGCTGTTGTTGGTGATGCACATTACTCTTGCGCTCAGCGTGTGAAGCAATTGTTGCAGCGTTATAAGGAATTGCAGGATATCATCGCAATCTTGGGTATGGATGAATTGTCTGAAGAAGATAAGTTGGTGGTACACCGCGCTCGTCGTGTTCAGCGTTTCTTATCACAGCCATTCCACGTTGCAGAACAGTTTACTGGTCTTAAGGGTGTATTCGTATCTATCGATGACACGATCAAAGGTTTCAATATGATCATGGACGGAGAAGTAGATGAATATCCTGAAGCAGCGTTTAACTTGGTAGGAACCATCGAAGACGCAGTTGAAAAAGGCAAGAAATTACTTGCTGAAGCTAACTAAGATTATAAACATTACCTGAACAGCACATTATGTTTTTAGAAATAATCACACCCGATAAGAAAGTTTACAGCGGAGACGTGAAATCTGTTGTACTTCCGGGCAGCGAGGGAAAATTCGGTATTATGAATAACCACGCTCCAATGATTTCTTCTTTGGGCAAGGGTGTTATCAAGGTAACGGATGTTAATCAGCAGATTCAGCAATTCACGATTAGTGGTGGTGTTGCCGAAGTGTTCAAGAACAAAATCATTGTTCTGGCTGAATAATATTCAAATCGCATACAAGACAAAAAAATCCTCGCTCTCAAGGCGGGGATTTTTTTATGCTCCCCACCCTGAACGATCTAAACTTCTGAAGTGAATGGCTTCCGCCAGATGTTGCGGTTGAATTTCATTCGAACTATCCAGATCGGCAATAGTGCGAGCAACCTTAAGAATCCTGTCGTACGCGCGAGCGGATAATCCCAAACGCTCCATGGCAGTTTTCATTAGTTGATGACACGCATCATCAATCCGGCAAACAGTGCGCAACATACCTGCCTGCATTTGAGCGTTGGCATGAATGGATTCGTGCTTTTTAAATCGTTCAGACTGAATAGAACGCGCTTTTACGACACGTTCACGAATGGACATGGAAGATTCTGCTTTTCGTGAATCCGATAGCTCGCGAAAAGAAACCGGAGTTACTTCAATATGAATATCAATTCGATCCAACAAAGGACCTGAAAGTCGATTGAGATATTTCTGCACCACTCCGGCCTGGCATGTGCATTCTTTTTCGGGATGGTTATAGAAACCGCAAGGACAAGGATTCATAGAAGCAACAAGCATAAAACTTGCCGGATATGCAATAGAAAACTTTGCACGTGAAATAGTAACGATGCGATCTTCCAGCGGTTGGCGCATGACTTCCAGCACTGTTCGTTTGTATTCGGGCAGTTCGTCTAAAAATAAGACACCATTGTGCGCAAGCGATATTTCGCCCGGTTGCGGAATTGTTCCTCCTCCAACTAATGCTACATCTGAAATCGTGTGGTGCGGTGCACGAAACGGACGCTCAACTACTAATCCACCTTTACCCGGCAACTTGCCCGCGACTGAATGAATCTTGGTAGTTTCCAACGATTCCGATAACGACATTGGAGGCAAGATGCTACCCAGACGACGTGCCAGCATTGTTTTTCCCGCACCCGGTGGACCAATCATTAATATATTATGCCCACCCGCTGCTGCAATTTCGAGTGCGCGTTTAATATTTTCCTGACCTTTTACTTCAGAAAAATCAGCTTCAAATTCGTCTTTGGTTGCGAATTCTTCTTCGAGTTTAATTTCAAAAGGCTCCGGAAAACCCGTTCGAAAAGCTTGAATTACTTCGTTGATGTGGCTCATCGCATACACCTTCAATCCATTTACTACTGCTGCTTCTCGTGCATTTTGTGTGGGTAATATTAATCCCTGAAATCCGGCTCCTGCAGCTTCCAATGCAATTGGCAGCGCTCCGCGAACTGGTCGTATTTCACCGTCCAGGGATAACTCGCCCATAATTACATAGTTGCTGATTTTATCGTTTGGAATTTGTTCCGATGCCGCCAGTATTCCAACTGCAATGGGCAAATCGTATGCAGAACCTTCCTTACGTATATCTGCAGGCGCCAGATTAACAGTGATTTTTTTTCCCGGCATTTTCAGCCCGTTAATTTTCAACGCCGCATCAATGCGCTTCTGACTTTCTTTAACTGCATTATCAGGTAACCCGACAATATGGAAATTGATTCCTGCGTCAATATTAACCTCAACCGTTATTGGTGTTGCGGAAATGCCATGTACGGCACATCCGAATGTTTTAACAAATCCCATAATACGTACTTACAAAATCTAAAGCCTAAAGCGCTAATAATTATCCTTATGACTGCAAAGCAAGAAAAGTGGCACAGCTTCTGCAAGTGATGTTGAAAAGTTAAACTCATATTACTATCTTCGGGGAACACCTCGACTAACCACATCCGCATGAAACAACTTACTCTAGTACTAGCGTTTACTGCATTAACTGCAATTGGATTCGCACAAAACAAAACCACAGACGCCAAGCCTTCGAACTGCTACACCAAATGGGAAGAAAAATTTGAAGAGCGCGGCGCCGAAGAAGTGAAAGACGGCACATACGAGGATATTATTATCTCTGTGAGAAGCGGCCCTGATGCGCGTTGTTATACCGGAAAAGTTGAAGTGAAGGAAGGCAAAATCGTTGCCATGTATCGTAAACTGGAAGACGGTTCGTACGAGAAGTTTAAACCTAAGTATGCATTCGAAAAGCCAATGACCATTGTCAACGGTATTTCAGTTTCTATGCTGACGATTGATGATGAATTGGTGAACGTAATTTTCCCAAAGACATTAAAACCAAAAAAAGTAGGGTACAGTTCTGCACCTGAACCACCACAAGACTAATGCTACTCGACGCCCCCGGACTAGGATTTTTAGCTGCGTTCCTTCTATTAATTGTTGGAGCGATAGGAGCTGTTGTTTTTATTGCGGTCTTGCTTTATAAGAAGTTTAGAAACAAGAAATAATGTTCTACTCGGCCTTCCTGTTTACGCTAATCACTGAATGGTTGCTGTTTACATGGCTTTGTAAAGAAACGTTTCGAAACACATTTGTCGGCCTTGTACTCATCAACTTAACGACGTGGCCCATTTGTACTTATCTGTACAACACCACTTCTATTCATATTATCTGGCTGGAATTAGGCGTTATGCTTACCGAAGCAGTAATGATAAAGTTATGGTGGAAGTTTCCGCCCATGCGTGCAGCTATATATGCGATAGTCATGAATTGCAGCAGTTGGTTGTTGGGCAGTTTAATTCAAATGAGTCTCGATGATTTTTGGGGGCCGCAATAACATCCGAAACGCTGCATTACTGGGTGCGGGCCATTTTCTAAATGACCTTACTGCTGCGGTATTACTGGCATACTCCGTTAGAACAAGCGACGGTGCAACTACATCAGTTCATTTCACGTTATACGCGGTTTTGGCGTTCGCTACGCAATTACCCTTAGCCCTATTCATTGACAGGTATCGCTTATCGGGAGTTTTGATACGTGCAGTATTGTTATTGATGCCGGTGCTGATTCCTTTAGCGTCTTTAAACCTAACTGTTGCCGTAATTCTGGCCGGAGTAGTTTCATCGGCATACCATGTTTGCGGAGGAGCGTTGAGTGTGGAAGGAGAATATAATACCGGTTTACGCTCCGGAATATTTAATGCGCCGGGCATCATAGGATTAACTGCAGGTAGTTTCATTATTCCTGAAGTGGCAGTTTGGATTATCGCTGCAGCGTGGATTATTGCGTGGTTCATAAATATCAAAACCGAACTACCTCAAAGTACACCGGCCTCGCACCATGCGCCTGAATGGCACGATGTGCTCATGTTTGTATTATTGCTTGTAGTGGCTTTTCGATCTGCGATTTGGGATATTTTTCACCTGATGAGTCAGGATGATAACATTACGCTGTGGGGCGTTGCTATCGCCGCCTCTGTCGGAAAATTGGGTGGTGGTTTATTATCGGATTATCTGCGAATAAGTCGTGTGCTGTTATTGACGTTGATGAGTTCTGCACTGCTTCTTCAGTTCACCGACCGCAGTAAACTTTTTCTGTATGTTGGAATTGCCTTGCTACAGGCCAGCATACCTCCTGCTATTCTGGCATTTCGAGCGAGAATTCCTCAATTGCCAGGTTCGGCAAACGCCCTTGTATTGGGTTTTGCAGTAGCATTAGGCGGTATCGTCTACACGCTCGATCTGGAAGCATGGCAACCTTATCTGATTGGAATTTATTCGGTGTTACTTGGCCTTATCGGCTTTCGTTTATGGAAAACGAAATCATTTTAAAGTAGATGATTTGCCTACTTTAAGCTCAATAGATTTGATACGACCTTTATCTGTATTGGTTTTCACCACACGCGCCATGGTATTGACAGTATCTGAAGGAAGAGTTTGATTCTCTTTCACGGTGAGAATTTTCTTTTTCACACCACCGCGATTCAATGTGTAGAGTCTATCGTGCAACGCATCCAGTACCATGTTATAATCTTCACGAACGAGGATTTTGCCGTTGTCATCAAACGCGAAATACAATGTATCCGCATCAGAACGCACTCGAGTTTTTAATTCATTTTCCTCCGCGAAATTTACTTGGAGTTCGCCTTCATAATCCGACTTTACAATAAACACGTAAACCGGTGGTTGATAAGGCTCACGTTGATTTAAATACCACAACAAAGGACCTAAAACTAATGCTACTTGAATCAACACTTCCAGTTCCCAATCGAATTTCAGCAACTGTAGAATAAATGCGCATAACAAATAACCACCGGCAGCGGCAGGCACATAATACCAATAAGCAGCCATTTCATTTCCGGAAATGGAATGCCATGCCATGGAGAATAAGAATATCACGACCAGTAAATATGCCAACAAAGAAACAGGAGCCGAGTACCACTTCATATTATACTGCGATATCAAATAAAAAACCCCGTGAATCGGGGTTTACGAGTTATAGTGCTGTAATCTTAAATTCGTAAAATTCCATGATTTGATTCGCCAGCAATTTGCGACAAGCTTCGTCCACTTTTGTTTTCGCAATTTCTTCGTTCGGCGCTTCAATTTCAAGCGAAATATGTTTGCCGATGCGAACGTTTTCGATTTCAGCGAGGCCTAAATTTTTCATAGAACCGGTAACGGCTTTGCCTTGCGGATCCAAAAGTGCCTTCAGCGGCATTACATCAATTTCTGCTTTGAACTTCATAACATCAGGATTATAACGCTGCAAATTTACAGCATTTGCGGGCAGTAAAATTATTTTTTACCGACTAAATTATTGACAAATGACATCAGGATATACACGATGATAATTATCGGAATCGCGGCTACTTGAAGAACAGCAAGCATTATCAATGAGATTCCTAAGAAGATAAAACGTATTTCATTTCCTTTCCAACCGAATGACTTAAACTTCAACGCAAACAACGGCAATTCAGCAATTAACAAAATTGACAATACCACGCAAAGCCCGGCCAACATATACGACAGCATGCTCACATCTTCCACCAAACGATCTATCTTCCAATCCTTGTGATTAAGATCCGACATGGAACCAATACCTAAAGAAAACTCCATCACCAAAGGAATACTCAGCAGCAACATGGCATTAGCAGGTGTCGGTACACCAATGAAGGAATCGGATTGACGCGTATCCACATTAAACTTGGCCAATCGCAACGCAGAAAACAACGGAATAATTAACGCAACAAAAGGCAGCAAAGAATCGTGAACACCTGCACTAATCTCAAATCGGAGAATTAAATGATACATCGCGATTCCGGGCACCAAACCAAAAGAAATAACATCGGCCAGCGAATCCAGTTGCTTTCCGATTTCCGAAGGCTGCTTTAAAATTCGTGCGGCAAAGCCATCAAAAAAATCGAGTACAGCAGCAAGAAGTACCAAATACGCCGCCATAATCATATTTCCCGCAAAAATGGAAAAGATGGCCAGTGTACCACACAACAAATTTCCCAGCGTAATAATGTTAGCTACGGTAAACAATCGCATGCGGTAAAGATACTGCATTATCACGGAGCCGCGCGGAGTGACCTGAAAAGGCTATTTTTACCCTATGCGCTTCAATTCCATGGAGTTTGTGTATTTCCTGCCTGCAGTATTGGTGCTTTACCAAATACTGCCGTCAGCCTGGAGGCGCATTCTATTGTTGTTGGCCAGTTACTTTTTTTATTCCGTTCACACACCCTGGTACGGATTGCTGTTACTAGCAACAACGCTGGTTGATTGGTACAGCGCACTTCGAATCGATCAAAGCACAGAACAAAAAACGAAACGAATTTGGTTGTTCGTCAGTATTATCACCAATATAGGTGTATTGTGTGCATTTAAATACTCGGCATTAGTGTACAATACCTTCGGAATTCTATCGGGAGTTATTTCAGATACAACGTGGAACGTGTGGGATGGACTCATCATTCCGGCCGGGTTATCGTTTTACACATTTCAATCATTAGGTTATACGATTGACGTGTATCGTGGAATGCGCGCAGAGCGTGATGTTATACAATTTGGATTATTTGTTTCGTTCTTTCCCCAATTGGTTGCAGGACCTATTGAACGTTACAAAACGTTGGGAACTCAGTTGCAACATTGGCCCCGAATCACAAGCGAAAATATTGTTGCCGGTATACAGCCGCTGTTGTGGGGATTTTTCAAAAAACTGGTTGTTGCCGATCGTCTTGCTGAATTCGTAAACCCGGTTTTTGCATCTCCGGAAAATTTCTCCGCAGGAACATTATTCGTTGTCGCATTCCTATTCATGATCCAAGTGTACTGTGATTTTTCAGGATACACGGACATTGCAACAGGAGTGGCGAAGTGGTTAGGCAAAGATTTAGTGATCAATTGGAGACGACCGTTTTTCTCCAAATCGCTGCATGAATTCTGGCAACGGAATCATATCAGTATGACATCCTGGTTCCGCGACTATTTGTACATTCCTTTGGGAGGCAACAGAGGCGGGCAATTCAAACATTTTAGAAATATTTTTCTGACATTTTTAATCAGCGGATTATGGCACGGTGCAGGATGGAATTTTGCTATTTGGGGAGCGCTTCATGGTATCGTGTTTATTATTGAAATACTGTTACGTGATAAAATCAGATTACCCTTTCTTGGGTCGATCTACCTGCTGACTTTTCACGCATTAAGTTTAATTGCATTTCGCAGTTCAGACTTCACCAATTTATCGGAATACTATTCGCAACTATTTACCGGAAATTGGAATTGGTCTTCATTATACATCGAGCTTCGAACGTTGAACGATTTATTCCCATTGCTTCTAACACTTCTCGGTGTAGTGCTCTTTGTTGTGTATGAATACTGTGAAGAACGACAAATTTTACAACTCGCGTTAACTCATCCAACAGTTGCATTAACACTTCAAATTGTTATCACATTACTCATTTTCGTGTTAGGAAATTTTAATACGACAGAATTTATCTATTTCCATTTCTGATGAAACGTTTGCTCCTATATATCGGCGTTTGCATTGCACTGCTTTATGGTGTAAGGGAGCTAATTTATATGGGAATACGATCCAATGAAGGAGGAGAATTCGATAAACTGAATACGGCCTTTAGTTATAAACATGAAACGGATGTTTTAATTGTTGGGAGTTCTCGTGCTGAATGTCAACTCTATCCTCCTGTTTTAGAAAAATTTTTAGGTGCACGAGTTTATAATATCGGTATGACGGGAGCCACGCTGCCATTGGTTACGCGATGTTATGAAGCCTTTCGGGAAAATAGTCCCGCACCAAAACAAGTTATTTTATTGGCAGATATTCATTCATTGGGTGATCGTCCGGATAGTATTTATCATTATCCACGCTACTTTCCGTATTTGTCGAATGCGAAATTGTATGAGGGATTAAGCGAACTCGATCCGAGGTTTCGGGGGTTCAAGTGGAATGCCGCATACAGTCTGTCGCATCTTTCCGATAAGTACAGAAATGCGGCGATTAGAGGATTTACGGGCAAAAAGAGCAAGTACGATTATCAGTATAAAGATGGATATAGTCCGTGCGAAGCAGTAATGAGCGATAGCAATTTCTTCTCGTTACGACCGTATATTTATCCCAAACGCTTACCCGAACATTTTACAGCAGCTTTGCAAGAACTGGCTGAATTGTGTCGTAAAGACGGGGCACAGCTGATTGTATTACTGGCTCCGGTACACACTTCGTACACGAAACAACTTCCGGGATATGAAGCCCGAATTGCCGAACTTCAGGTATTGTGCGATCAATTACAAATTAGCTGCGGCAACCCTGTATCTTCCGGTAACATGCAGGACCGCAGGCTATACGCTGATCCGGCGCACTACAACGTGAAAGGAGCGCTACTGTATTCCATCTATGCAGCTAAATATTTAGACACATTGACGCAATAAAATCCTCAATAATTCGTTGTTGCAAGCGTTAATTGAATGCTCTATCTTTAACTCATTATCATGAAACTTCGTATTCTATTTTATTCGCTTGTTGCAACGCTGACCTTTCAGACGCTGCATGCTCAGGCTCCAAAATACAGCAATGAATTTCTTGCGATTGGAGTTGGCGCGCGTGCATTAGGTATGGGTAATGCTCAGGTAGGTTCCGTTCGTGATGTGACTTCCGGATATTGGAATCCCGCGGGTTTAATGGGCATTCGCAATAACATGCAAGTTGGCTTGATGCATTCTGAATATTTCGCGTCAATTGCCAAGTACGATTATCTGGGCATTGGCGGTGTTATCGATAGCAGCAGTTCTTTTGGTTTCAGCGTCATTCGTTTTGCGGTTGACGACATTCCTAATACCACGCAACTTATTGATGCCGGCGGCAATATCGATTACGATCGTATTACTACATTCTCTTCTCAGGATTACGCTTTCGTATTGAGTTATGCGCGCAAAGCACCGATTGAAGGATTGAACTATGGTGTAAATGCGAAAATTATTCGTCGTAAAGTGGGCGACTTCGCGGGCGCGTGGGGATTTGGAATTGATGCGGGTGCGCAATATGACGTGAAAGGCTGGAGATTTGGAGCGGTTGTAAGAGATGTTACGTCTACGTTTAACGCATGGAGTTTCAATTTGTCTCAAGACATGATTGATGTTTTTGCCGCAACCGGAAATGAAATTCCTTCCAATTCGTTGGAATTGACTTTACCTAGAATGATTTTAGGTGCAAGCAAGAAGTACATTTTAGGCAGTAAGCAACTATTTTCGGTGGAAGGTTCTTTAGACATGGTGAATACCTTCGACGGAAAAAGAAACGTAATGCTGAGAACCGGAGTTTGGAGCATGGAGCCGATGCTGGGATTTGAAGCCGGCTTTAAAGAAATGGTGTATTTGCGGGGCGGTATTACCAACATTCAAAAGGCTCAAGATATTTTCGGAAAATCAGTTACTACATTCCAGCCGAATTTCGGAATTGGCGTAAAATTCAAATCGCTATCTATCGATTATGCGCTAACCGATATTGGCGATCAATCGGTGGCCCTATACTCCAATGTATTCTCTTTACGACTCGATATCAATAAAAAAGCGAATTAGTCCGTTTATAACGAGACAAATTAAGGCGTTACGATATAGTAACCGCGCTTATTATTTGATAGTATTGAGTTTTCTGTTTTGCGGAAGTTTGTTTGCTCAACCTTTCGGAAACGAATGGATCAACTACAATCAGCGTTACCTGAAAATTAAAGTTGTTAATGATGGTGTTTACCGTATAGATTCCACGACGTTAGCCAATGGCGTAGCATTAACAGGCGGTTCGCTCAGTGCTATTGATCCAAGAAATTTTCAGTTGTTTCGTTTAGGCGTTGAACAGCCCATTTGGATCGAAGGTGAAAGCGACGGTCAATTTAACACCGGTGATTTTATTGAATTTTACGGAGAACGAAATCGCGGTGAAGCAGACGCAGGATTGTATGGCGGCGTTGCGCAGCAACTCAATCCTTACTACAGTTTATTTTCTGATACGGCCATTTATTTTCTGACATGGAATAATGCAATAAACAACTTACGTTACTCCTTTTACCAAGACACGACATTCAGTGCTTACACGCCTTCAACTTATTTTCTGAGTAAAGAAATATACGCGGGAAGTATTTACATGCAAGGCGCTACAGACGGCTTGGGCATTACGGATCCGCAATATATACCGACAGAAGGATTTTATGGACCCGAATTTTATTTTGGCCAAAGTACCACCATACCATTGATATCATCGAGTGCTTTTGCTTCGGGTCCTGCAGCGCGTCTTCGTGTTCGCGTTGGTTCGCACTCCAACGATTATGCGGTAGCGAACGAAAACACCATTCGTGTGCAATATAACAGCACTGTTTACGACACCACATACGATGGTTACGCAGTGTACACCTATGATCAATTTTTCCCTGCAGCAGATTTAAACGCAGCTCAATTGCAGGTAGCAGTTGCCAGCCTGAACAATTCCTCGGCTGCTTCATCCGGACGTACCGCAGTTGCATTTGCGGAACTTACTTATCCGCATACCTGGAACATGGACAGCAGAACGCGTTATGCAGGTTGGCTTCCTGATAATACACTTCAAGGTTCTTCTCTTCTCAACATGGTTAACATGGGCGGAGCAGGCGCTGTTTACGTGTATGATCGATACGGCAATCGACGCATTCCGACCATCTTCGGACCTCAAGGTTTTCAGGCATTAGTACCTAACGGCAACGGTAGCGATAAACCGTTTGTTGTTTTTATTGAATCGGGAATTCAAAACATTACTTCGTTGACTCCTGCAGGTGCTAACGGCGCGTTTACGAATTATGGCGCGAACCTCGGTGATTCTTCGTTTGTAATTGTTACGCATCGCAAATTGTGGAATGTTGCTCAGGATTATCAAAACTATCGTGCTTCAATAGCAGGAGGAACGCATCATGTCATTCTGGCCAATGTTGAAGAATTATACGATCAATTTGCCTTTGGTATTCATCACCACGCCAACGGCATTCGTAATTTTTCGGATTATTTAATTCAAAATAGTCCGTCAGCACCGCGACATTTATTCCTCTTCGGAAAATCCTATTACACTTACTTATCGCGATCACAACCGTACTACTCCATGTGTCTCGTTCCCACGTACGGTTATCCTTCCACGGACGTTGGATTTACGGCAGGCTTGAATGGAACAACATGGGAACCTGCTATCGCGACAGGACGATTAGCGGCAAAAGATAGTATCGAAGCGCGATGGTATTTGGATAAAGTAATTGAATACGAAAACAATGCGCCTGCGGAATGGATGAAACATGTGTTACACTTCGGAGGTGGAACGTTTACGGCAGAACAAAATACGTTCAAATATTATTTGCAGACGTACGAAGCAACCATAGAAGACACTTCGTTTGGCGGAGTTGTGCAAACTTATTTAAAGACGAGTTCCAATCCGATTCAAATTAATTCGTCCGACACCTTGCGTAGAAGAATTGAAGACGGGGTGTCTATCATGACGTTTTTCGGACATGCTTCCGGAACAGGTTTTGACCAAAGTATAGACGATCCTTCCACATATAACAACTTTGATCGTTATCCCTTACTGATTGCCAACTCCTGTTACGCCGGAGATTTACACTCAACCGGAATTAGTTCCAGCGAAGCCTTCACATTAATCGAAAACAAAGGAACGATTGGTTACATCGCATCCGTTGGTTTAGGAGTAGCAGGATTTCTGGATGCATATACCTCCCGTTTATATAAAGCTATTGGACAAACCGAATACGGCAACAGTATTGGAACATGCATGAAACGAGCAGCATTGGAGGCTCAAAACAGCAATCCTTCCAGCTTGTTCATGAAGTCTACGATCTTGGAAATGACGTTGCACGGAGACCCTGCCGTGAAAATTAATTCTTTCAAACAACCGGATTATGTAATTACAAACGCCGATGTTTCTTTCGACCAGGAAACTTATCCTGATTCCATCATTGTGAACAGTGTAATAAGCAATATGGGCAAAGCAATTAATGATACCATTGTGGTACGCGTGCAACGTCGTTTACCCAATGGTGATACCGCAACTTACTTCCAACAAGTGCGTGCCCCATATTATCGCGACACCGTTTCTTTCATAGTTCCTGTTGATGTGCAGAATGGTATCGGATTAAATCGCTTTAATATTTACGTTGACTTTTATGGACAGGTTGCTGAATTAAACGAAACCAATAATTACACCATTCCTGACGTCGATTTATTAATTAAAGGAAGTGCCATTGCGCCGATCTATCCGTATCCATACGCAGTAATTCCTACCGATACAGTCACACTCAAAGCTTCTACAATCAATGTATTTGAACCACAACGAACGTATCGTTTTGAATTGGATACAACTGATTTATTTAACAGTCCCTTCAAACAAACGTATGTCATTAACGCGCCCGGTGGAGTTGTCACCTGGCGACCAACTTTATTAACTGCTGATAGCTCGGTGTACTTCTGGCGTGTGAGTCCGGATTCGATTACACCGAACGATGCTTTTGTTTGGAGAGAATCATCCTTTCAATATATCAATGGACAAACCGGTTGGGGACAAGATCACATCTTTCAATTTAAAAATGATGCGTACCAATATGTCCAATTGAATCGACCTCAACGACGTTTTGATTTTGTGAATGACGTTAAAACCATTAGCGTGAAGAATGGCATTTACGGGCCAACCGTGCCTTGGAATGAGGTTTGGTACAAAATGAATGGTGCTACGCAACACATTTTTACTTGCGCTCCTCCGGGTGTTTCTATTGCAGTAATAGATCCTGTTAGCGGGAATCCTTGGAGTTTTAATGTTAGTTCGCCCGGCGTGCATCCTGTGTATGGAAACTACGCCTGTGTGGCAAATCAACCATTACAGGCATTTGATTATTTTGATAATGATTCCAGTTGGCGAGCCTCAATAGAAGCGTTCATTAACCAAATTCCAACAGGACATTACGTTTTAGTATACAGTCAGTGGTTGCACTCGGCAAGTCAGTATAACACGGGACTGCGTAATGCTTTGCAGTCTATTGGAAGCGGTATGGTGGGCACGGGCAATATCTCCGATACCACAGCATTTATTATTTGGGGACGTAAAGGAGATGCCGTTGGAACTGCAGATGAAGTTATCGGTCAAAATATTCAATCTGTAATTACGTTTCAGGATACAATTGTAACCAATTGGCGGGAAGGATATATTGCATCAGAAATTATTGGACCTGCAAGTGCCTGGGGCTCGTTACACTGGAAACAAGCGGATGATGAAACGCCAAGCAATGATTCAGTTGCACTTGAAATCTGGGGCATCGATAATAACGGAAACAAGAGCATGATTCAACGTTTACCCGAAGACAGCACAGATATTTTGAATTTGGGAAATCTTGTGAATGTTAATTCATATCCGCGATTACAATTAATATTGAGAACTATTGACGACACGAATCGTACGCCTGCTCAATTGCAGCGTTGGCATGTGCTGTATACTCCGGTACCCGACGCGGCACTAGATCCTCCATTGGAGTTTAGTTTATATAACGACACTATCCAGGAAGGCGACAGCATCAAACTGCGAATGGCGGTAAGAAACGTTACTGAATGGGCATTTTCAGACAGCTTGCTCATCACGTATTGGATTAAAGATCGTAACGGCAACATTCACAACCTGCCTCAACAGCTAACTGCTCCTCCATTTGCGGGCTTCACGTATTTTACCGCAACCTTAAATTTCTCCACGGAAGGCTATCCCGGATTGAACGAATTGTGGATGGAAGTAAATCCTGTTGGTAATGTGAATAGTCAGCCGGAACGACATCATTTCAATAATATTGCCATGATGCCGTTTTATGTCGGCACGGATCGCATTAATCCATTACTCGATGTTACGTTTGATGGAATGCACATCATGAATGGCGACATCGTGTCCGCACGTCCTCAAATTCTTATTACGCTAAAAGATGAAAATCAATTTTTAGCGTTAAACGACACTGCTGACTTCCGTGTGTTTATTCGCAGACCCAACCAGTCCAATTTGGAGTTATTGCCATGGAATAGCGAACTACAATTCACTCCTGCTGTATTACCGAATAATAGCTGCAAAATTCTATACACGCCAACATTACAAACAGACGGCGTGTATGAGCTTTTAGTACAAGCTAAAGACCGATCATCCAACAACTCAGGATTGGTTGATTACCGCATCACGTTTGAAGTAATTAATAAAGCAACTATCACCAACGTCATTAATTATCCGAATCCGTTTACCACGTCAACGCAGTTTGTATTTACACTAACAGGAAGTGAAGTTCCTCAAGTGTTTACTATTCAAATTATGACTATTAGCGGAAAAGTAGTTCGGGAAATCAGTCGAGAAGAATTGGGAGACATTCGCATCGGCAGAAACATCACCACTTATGCATGGGACGGCACGGATCAGTTCGGCGATCGTTTGGCAAATGGGGTGTATTTGTATCGGGTCATTACCCGATTAAATGGGAATGCCATTGAACAGCGCGAAAGCGGCGCTGATTCATACATAATTCAAGGATGGGGAAAGATGTACCTCATGCGATAATCTTCGTTTTAACTCGTATTCAATAATATCTTTGCAGCAATGAATAGAAAGTTGTTGTTTCTTTCTTTAAGCGCTGCGTTTTTGCTGATTGTATCGTGGCCAAACTTCGGATTTTCTCCGCTGATTTTTATAGCGTGGATTCCATTG
Organism: uncultured Flavobacteriales bacterium; assembly: GCA_937974275.1. Classification (GTDB taxonomy): domain Bacteria; phylum Bacteroidota; class Bacteroidia; order Palsa-965; family Palsa-965. The sequence goes on along the minus strand of CALJIF010000039.1, from coordinate 30,550 downwards.
TTGTTGTTAGAACAACACATCATTACTGATACGCGCTTCAAGAGCAAACATCTGTTTTTGTATTCTTATCTCACGTTCTTTCTTTGGAATCTTGGTACGACGTGGTGGATCTATTATGCTTCTGCCGGTGGTGCAGCAATGGCCATATTGTGCAATGCATTGTTGATGGCTTTTACATTTCAGATTTACCACTTGCTTCGCAAAAAAATAAATAAATCGTGGAATGCTATTTTCATAATTCCGGTTTGGATTGCATTTGAATATCTTCATTTAGATTGGGACTTAACATGGCCTTGGTTAACGCTTGGCAACAATCTCGCGTCATTTCCGCAACTGGTGCAGTGGTATGAGTTCACGGGAGTATTTGGTGGCAGTCTTTGGATCTTAAGTATCAATGTCATCCTCTTCCATTTGTATTATTACAGAAATACGCTCTATCGCGACTTTAAAAGAAGAATTATAATTACATCCGGTCTGATTCTGACTGCATTTATTCCGACAGTTTTTTCATTGCTCTTGTATTACAATTTCGAAGGGCGACAAGATCCGACTACATCAATTAATGTTGTTGTAGTTCAGCCTAATATTGATCCTTATCGGAAGTTTAGTTCCGACTTCAAAGAACAGCTTCAACGAATGACTGATCTCGCGGTCGCAAAAACAGACACATCAACCGATTATCTCGTAATGCCGGAAACGGCTTTGGTAGAAGATATTTGGGAGAATGAAATGCAGTATTCATACAGTATTCGTCGCTTAATTGAATTGAGTAAACGAATGAACGGTGTGAAAATAATTACCGGTGCATCTACTGCACGCTTTTATGCAGAAAACGAAAAGCTTAGTGCAACCGCGAGAAAATTAAAGATGCAACCGGGCTATTACGACAACTACAATACCGCAGTTTATTTGGATAGCACCGGCAAACTGGATGTATATCACAAGTCAAAATTAGTTCCGGGTGTGGAGAAAATGCCTTTCCCAAAATACCTGCGTTTTCTGGAAGATTTGGCCATTGATATGGGAGGCACAAAAGGTTCACTTGGAGTACAAGAAGATCGCTCCGTGTTTGTTCCTTCCTACGGTGACGGAGTTATTGCACCGGTAATTTGTTACGAAAGTATTTATGGTGATTACGTTTCGGAATACGTGCGCAACGGAGCTAATTTTATTTTCATCATCACCAACGATGGATGGTGGGACGACACTCCCGGATACAAACAGCATTTGTTATACGGAAGATTACGTGCCATAGAAACCAGAAAAAGTATTGCGCGTTCCGCAAACACCGGAATTTCCTGTATTATCAATAGACGCGGTGATATTGAACAAGCTACCTCTTGGTGGCAACCTGCAGCAATTAAAGGAACCCTAACTTCACAAACCACGGAAACATTTTATACTCGGCACGGTGATTTCATCGGAATAGTTTGCTTGTACATTGCATTGGCAAGTATTTCTATCGGCTCAATTCTGTACTTGCTTTCCTATTTGCAACGCTTCAAGAACAAGTAAAACCTGTACATTTGTGCTTCAAAAACCAAGAGGTTATGGATCAGTTTGATGTTATTGTTATTGGCTCAGGTCCGGGAGGATACATTTCCGCGATTCGCTGTGCTCAACTTGGACTTAAAACCGCAATCATTGAAAAATACAATGCATTAGGCGGCACTTGTTTAAACGTTGGATGTATTCCATCTAAAGCACTATTAGATTCTTCTGAGCATTACTACAATGCGGTGCATCATTTTTCCGAGCACGGTATTGAAGTATCGAAGCCTAAGGTGGATTTGAAAAAGATGATAGAACGCAAAGCGGATGTGGTGAAACAAACTTCACAGGGAATTTCTTTCCTGATGAAGAAAAATAAAATCACCACATTCATAGGAATGGGTTCATTTGTCGACAAGAATACCGTTCGTGTAACTGACGGTACAGGTAAAACAACTGATATTGGAGGTAAACACATCATCATTGCAACGGGTTCTAAACCTTCCACGTTGCCCGGTATCACGATCGACAAAAAGCGTGTGATTACTTCTACCGAAGCATTATCACTTCAGGAAATTCCGAAACACATGATCGTAATCGGTGGTGGAGTTATCGGATTGGAATTGGGATCAGTGTATGCGCGTTTAGGCAGTAAAGTTAGCGTTGTAGAATTTACCAATTCAATTATTGGTACTATGGACGGCGCTTTAGGCACGGAATTACTCAAAGTGTTGAAGAAGCAAGGTCTTGAGTTTTACTTAGGCCATAAGGTTACTGAAGTTGCTGCTAAAGCGAAAGAAGTTACGGTTAAAGCAGAAGATTTAGCTAAAGGTCAAACAATTGAGTTGAAAGGCGATTATGTTTTAGTATCCGTTGGTCGTCGTGCATATACAGATGGTTTAAATCTTGACAAAGCAGGATTAACTGCTGATGAGCGCGGCCGTGTTGTTGTTAACGATCATTTGCAGACAGCGGTTCCTCACATTTACGCTATTGGTGATGTGGTGCGAGGAGCAATGTTAGCTCATAAAGCAGAAGAAGAAGGTGTGTTTGTTGCCGAAACAATTGCAGGACAGCATCCGCATATTAATTATAATTTGATTCCGGGTGTAGTTTATACCTGGCCGGAAGTTGCGGGTGTTGGCTATACAGAAGAACAGTTAAAGCAAGCAGGTCGTAAGTACAAGTCGGGAGCATTTCCGTTCAAAGCCAGCGGACGTGCCCGTGCGAGTATGGATACCGATGGATTCATCAAAGTGCTTGCAGATGCTGAGAATGATGAAATACTCGGCGTTCACATGATTGGACCACGCGTTGCGGATATTATCGGTGAAGCTGTTGTAGCAATGGAATACAGAGCCAGCGCAGAAGATATCAGCAGAATGAGTCATGCACATCCGACATTTAGCGAAGCCTTGAAAGAGGCGTGTTTAGATGCAACGGGCAAGCGTGCTCTGAATATGTAAACTAAAGTCACACGAGTTTGTTAAAGATGTGTTGCACGTGCAGCACATCTTTTTTATACCATGAAAACAGGAATTCTGCTCATCAACTTAGGAACTCCGGACAGTCCTTCTACAGGCGATGTCCGAAAATATTTACGTGAATTTCTGAGTGATCCGGAAGTGATTGACATTAATCCTGTAGGGAGATGGTTGCTGGTGAATTTGATTATCGCACCATTCCGTGCACCAAAATCCGCCAAACTGTACAGCGAAATTTGGACTAAAGAAGGAAGTCCACTGTTGTTGTACGGCATTGAATTAAAAAACAAGGTACAGCAGGCTTTAGGTGAATCATTTGTAGTTGAGCTTGGCATGCGTTATCAATCACCTTCACTTGAATCTGCTTTTCAGAAATTAATTGCTTCCGGCGTTGATCGGATTGTTGCATTACCGTTGTATCCCCAGTACGCATCATCTACAACAGGTTCAACGATAACGGCAATTAATGAAACCTGTGCTAAACTAAAATGGGATAAAGCGAAGCTTCACATCATTGACCGCTTTCATCATCTGGAGTCGTATAAACAGGCATTGATTAAAACAGCAGCTAACTACAGTTACAGCGATTACGATCATGTCATCTTTAGTTTTCATGGCGTACCGCAACGACACATTACCAAAACGGACCACAAACTCGGCAGTGGACAATGTAAATTTGACTCATGTTGTGAAACTATACACGAGGGCAACAAATATTGTTATCGTGCAAATTGTGTTGTAACAGCGAACGATCTTGCTGCTGCATTGGGCATACCGAAAGAAAAATACACCATCAGCTTTCAATCGCGCTTAGGACGCGACCCTTGGGTGCAACCTTATTCCGACCAAACGATTATTGAACTGGGAAAATCCGGCAAAAAGAAACTGCTGGTTTTCTCACCTGCATTTGTTGCGGATTGTTTAGAGACCATTCATGAAATTGGTGTGGAATACGATGAGCTATTTCACGAACACGGTGGCGAAAAAGTTACGCTTGTTCCTTCTCTAAATGCGGAAACTTACTGGGTAGATGCAGTAGTTGAAATATTAAAGACTGCAACTAAAGATTAAATCCGGCGATAAGAAAGACATTAAGTTGTTGCAGTATACTGCCGAATTAAGGTTGTGTAATATCGAAATGCTCCACTTCTACAACTTCAGGTTTTAGCGGACTAAAATCGCCGGATGCTACTTCCAGGCGAGATAGAATCTTCACCCGACTACATTTAGACAATTGCATATAATTGATTTGAACAGGAAGACGATGACGTTCAACAACTACACTGATACTATCCATGAAATTTTTAGAATAATCCATTTCGCAAGCCGCTAAACGTTCAATCTGAAAAGTTCCCGGAGCAGCTGCAGCAGGCGTTTGCGATGCAGCCACATTATGTGCGATAGCAAGACAAACATTTACCATAACGGCAAAAGCCGCAACGACTATCATTCTGGATAACATATGATTCAAATAATTGCCGTTTGAAATTTAGTTCATTAAACGAGAAATGGCTTAGGTTTTTAGACCAAAGCCATCTCTATTTCGATCAATACTGACTGAGACTAATTCTAACTTATTTAGATTTTTGAATTAACAATTTACTTACGAATACTTTACCTCCTGCATCGGAAATTCGCGTCATGTACAAACCGGTCGGAAGATCAGATAAGTCAATCTCAACACGAGTTGAGCCATCCATTCCGGCATAAGTACGTTCTCGAACAACAGCACCGGTTGCATCAATAATTGACATTACGTATTGCTGATTTGAAACACTATTCCATGTAATAGTACATGTATTGTTTACAGGGTTCGGAACAATTTGCACGCTTCCTCTTAATGGATCAATCTGAACAGAAACATTACCCACTATCTCTGAAGCTCCATTAAAATCAAATTGTTTCAAACGATAGTATATAACCGAGTGCTTTACACCTACCTCATCCATAATTTGATAATCCAGACGCTGGGAACTATTTCCATTAGGTGCTTTGGAAGAAACATTGCCAACGTGTTCAAATGTTACACCATCGTAACTGCGTTCTATTACAAAATGCGAGTTATTCGTTTCAGATGCAGACGACCAATGCAATTCAACTGTACCATTGCCTACATGACTTCCATCGAAGTTCAACACCTCAACCGGTAAAACACCACAAATGGTAATAGCCTGTGTAGTAACGCCGCATTGTCCTCCCGAAATTATTGTTACCGACAGAGCATATGAACCGGGGGTGTTATACGTCACTGTATAAGGTCCACCGTATGGAGGAGAATTCGCCGAACCGGAAGTTGATCCTCCGGCAATAGAACTTGCCCCACCAAATGACCATTGATATTGCTCTGCTCCACCGGCATAACTACTCGCGCCGGTATAAGTCACTGTTGCGGTAACCGGACAAGGATTTCCGGACGCAGGTGAAAGGGAAATCGAGAATGTCGGTGCTGGAATCAAGGTATTCGCCGTGTTTACCGTAATCGTAACTTGATTAACAGCAGTAACTCCACATGCGTCGGTAATAGTACACGTATACGTTGTAGTTGTTGTAGGCGCAACAGTGATACTTTGAGTCGTTTGTCCACCCGGACTCCACAGATAAGTATATCCCGGAACACCAAACGTTCCACTTGCAGTTAAGGTTGTAAATGCACCCAAACAAATTGTTGTGCCATTGGAAGACGCCGGAGCGCTGGGTTGATTAACTGTCTGCCCTTCAATCGTCATCACCCAATTAGAGTTGGCTGCGATAAAGGTGTTACTGCACGCAGCACCGGCCCAACGATCGTAAAAACGCATTGTAAAGTTCATATTGTACGAAGCACATTGAGGAGCAGGAATGCACGCTGCAAAGTCACCAAAAATTGAAACATTAGTTCCTGTGCAGTTACCTGCAAAGGTGCAATTATTACAAAACCAGTAAAATCCCGCAGCTGCCGGGCTACGACAAGCACCATATAAAAAATCTAAGCCACCTTCACACATCACGGCACCATTCTGAGCACGGTATGTGAAGCTCCATAAAACATTTGTGATGGTACAATTTGTTGGCGTTGGAACAGCCAAAGTATAATTGCAAGAATTGGTAAAAGCCCCTGAATTGTTTAATCCTGATCCACCGATAGAACCTTGTAATCGAGTTCCCGTTGAACTTACCAATGGATCGATTATCAAAGGATACTGCATGATTGGGTTGGATAACCAAGAAACCGGCACGTGTAATTCAAGATCACTACCAACTAATCGGTAACCAAATGCTGTATTCTGAGCGCGATTATTGGATTGATCATATCCCCAAGCTTCTCCAATTCGGAAACTATGATTACCGCCGTTGTCGATCACATCAATCGAAGAAATCGTGTTTCCCCATAAATCTAAATTTGGAGAAGTAAAAAGCATCGTGGAGCCCGTTCCTGCATCAATATTATCTACAAAAACAAAGAAACCGGAGGTATAAAGAACAGGACTCTTAACGATATAATTCGTTTTAATAGCACCATCGCTAACCAAAATCTGCATATCAATTCCATTCCACGCATCAACTACAAGTACACCATCACTACCTGCTGAATAATTGGACCAATCCGCAATACCTAAACTGGTACGATTGCCTGCTGAATCCTGATAAAATAACTCCAAATTGTTATTGAAACGAATCGCACTAGCACCATTTCTAATTGATGCGCTTTTATTAACCGTATTGACGGTTGTTGGAGAATATTGATGAACGGCTTCAAAAACGCCTTGTTGATTGGGAACGGGATGCAATCGTGAATCATAAGTCATCCATTGCCCGCTCGTATCCCTATAGTGCAATGGATAATAACCTTTTTGCGTATACGTTATCTTACCCGATGTTCCGGCTTTCACGAGAGTACGGGTATATTCTGTGCGTTGATCAATTAACTCTATTGCGCTATCTAAGCCCGAATTAAACGGAATGGCACCAAATTCAGGATGCCCTTGAAACTCTTGTGGAACCAGAGAATTGAGTTCACCAGCAAAGGGTGAAACTGTGAAATAAGGATTGAAAGCATTCGTATTGAGCGCTCTAACCTCCATTCCTTCTTGGGCTCTAACCGAGTCTGAATTTTGCGAGAATACATTAACGCAAGCCAATACAGGTATAACTACCACAAGTAGTATTCGTTTCATAAGCATATATTTTTCCGTTTGCCGAAATAAATATATACACAAAAAACTGAATATTAACGCATTATCACGGCTCTTTTACTCTCCAATTGGGCATTTCCTTGGCTAACTCGAATCAGATATACACCTGACGACCAACCCTGCGTATTTAATTTAGTAGTTGAAAAACCTTCAGGAGAATTGACTTGTTCCGAACCAATTAATCGACCTGCGGCATCGTAAACTTCCACCACATATTCTCCCGCAAACATCAATTGAAACTGCACAAACAAGTCACTTCCATCACCAAATGCATAAACTACATCACCGCCGTTTCCGCAGGTTTCACCGACAATGGGACCAAACTCTTCGGAATGCCCGTTAAAATCGGTTTGTTGCAGTTTGTAATAAACAGTGGCAGTGTTCGCTTCTGCATCAACAAAAGAATAGTTTCTGATTTGTGAACTGAAACCTGCACCCTGAATGTTTCCAATGCTTCTGTAGCTCACACCATCATTGCTTTTCCAAATCGTGAAATGTGAATTATTCGTCTCTGTTGCAGTTGACCATGTTAATACAGTCTGATTGTCTTGACATTTAGACTCGAAATTAATTAACTCGATGGGCAATGGAGCAGCAAGTGAAGAAAGTACCATTGGTGTAAAAGCACCGGCGGCAAAAACTAATCCCGGAGCAGTCACACTTCCTACACCAACTGTAACAGCAGGTGCGCTACCGATATTGGCATTATTTGGCAACCAAGCGGTAGCCCAATATTGCGCACCGATAGAACCTGTTTGAAAAGGTGCGATCATCGTATTCTCTGTTCCTCTGTAAGAAAAAGTTACATCGGCCGTTGAAGCTGCCGAAGTAGTGATATCCCACCAACGATCAATAACTGCCTCATCGGAACCATCCTGATTCAAATTAGGATCAAACATGTGGGTAACACCGGTTGACCACGGCAAATTGTTAGACGCTGCAGTAGGACGTGTTGCAACTTGAAAATAATCCGTTCCGGCACCCATTGCAACAGTGGCATTATATGTAAATGGAATCAAAGTGGCACTTGTCGTACCAAAGGGAATTATTCTTGCACCTGTTGCTGTTCCAATATTCCAACGCACAATACTTGGATTCCCGGCAACATTCGTCTCACTCTGAATATAACCGGTTGTGTTGGTAATAGCACCTGCAGCAGGATTTCTCACCGTCAGCATAAAGCTATTCAGAATCAAAGGGCGACTACCCAAACTCAAAACACCTGTTGTTGTTGTAACACCGCCCACACTAGTTGCAACGTTCAACGTTTTGGAGCCGGACCCCAATAAACTCAAATTAAAAAATGTAGTACTTGCAGTACCGGCAATATTTTGATTCGCTCCATTCAAGTTAACCGTTCCGGCATCAGCATTGAATCCGGTGTTACCCGCGTTGTTCGTCCAGTTTCCGGCGACCCAAATATTACCGGTGGCCGAAGGCGTAATCAATCCACCGGCCTGACTCAAGTAATTTCCTGTTGCACCGTTTACCACAATATGCGAAGCACCGGACATAACGATGCGAGCGCCATTGTTCAACAAGCCCTGAGCGCTAACGACCAACGGCAACATCGATAGACCTAATAAAAAGGCATTTTTTAACATAGATAATCTGTTTATCGTGCTGTTAACGCTTTGGCACCTGTAACGGCATTTTATCACTGTATTGACCCGGGCCAACTTTAATTTTTCCTGCGTGAGGTCCTGCAGGAACCACATCTCCGATTGCGCAAAATTCAGCAGGATCATAACCATAAACTACGTGATCCGGTGGCCAATAGAAAATCTGTCGTTTAGATGGCTGATTGGCCGCTTTTGCTTTTGCCGGTTCTTTATCAGCTTTTGCATAAGCAGGGCCGGGAGCCTGAGGAAAACGACCTTCGCCGTATCCTGTTTTAGGTTTCACCACAATTTGATAATCCAACGTTCCGGAGTGTGTACCGCCATTCAACTCCACTAAATCAAACCCCGTAGCAGTTTGATTAACCACCGCAACACCATTGAAATATAACATATTTACCGGTGTGCAAAAAACGCGAATCGGGTTGCTGTCGTTCACAACAACGATATCAGCCATGATGGGATCCAACTCAACATGGGCTTTTCCATTCACTAACTGCACTGTACCGTAATCCTGATACCAATATTCCGGAGACTCAGGACATGTCAACATTACCCGACCATGATTTTCTGTAGGGATAATTTCACTTACCGCAGCAGTTCCTGTTATTTTTCTGGCAACGCCGCCAACAGTAGTCCCAACATATGCATATGATTGAAAGACTCCGGCATAATCAGAAGCGTCGAAATAACCTCCGGCTCTGGTCGTAGTTCCGCAATATACTTGTCCCATCACACCAAATGCATCTTGATTCTGGGAGATTGCAAAACCACTTGTACCAATCGAATAGCCGGGATTTCCTGCGGTTGTCCCGCGATTCATATATCCGCGCAATGCAATTTGAAAACCACCCAACGCACCGTTGGTGACATTTAACTGTCCATACAAGCCCGGGGGATTAAATGTACTTCCTGCGTTATCTACTCCGTAAAATCCTGCAATCCAAATATCACTATAGCTAATTGCAGCTGCATACGATGCCGGATTCATGGTACGGGAAACTAAAGAAGGACTATTACCTGCCGCAGACTCGTCAGCGTATACTAACGCACTTGGTAACGTACCATAAGCGCCTAACGCAATGTTATTGAAATACGCCAAATGCCCTGCACCTGCTGAAGAAATTGAACCTGTAACGGCTGTATTGCCGGCAGCGTTAGCAGCAACAGAGTGAAGCTGTGAAACAGGGGCTGCTGTATTGATTCCAATTCGTCCGTTCACAGCTAAAATACGCATACGAGCTACGTTATTAGTGCGTATGACTAAGTCAACAGCATCGGTCGTTCCCAAAAAGTTCGTTCCCGCATTCGTTCCCGCATTGCCGGTTAACGACCATCCTCCGGTAGTTGAAGACGGATTCGCAAGAATTGGAACCCAGATGGTTCCGTCATAATAGTAAAACACATTCAACGATGTATCATAAACCAATAAACCTTGAACGGGGCCGGCAATAGCCGTTCGTTGCGCAGTCGTCATTCGGGGTATAAGCATTCCTGAAGTTGTAGAAGAAACATCCAGCATGGCGCTGGCCGCAGGAGCTGCACCTGTTGCATTAATTGCGACGTTTTGTGCCCATCCGGTCCCAACGACAAGTGAGAGCAGAAGTAAATTTAGGGGTAGAAATGATTTCATTTATGCAATTGAGTTGGTTGGTGCATTTTAGATTGTTTGTTCAGATTCGCAATTTCAACTATTTCGGTTGCACCGACACTTTCTTCGGTGCAACTGGCTTCTCTATTTGCTGAGTCTGTTGTGTTTTTTCTTGCATTGGACCGGGTGCGGGCCCGAATCGAACTGTACTAAAGGTTGATATAACGTTTCCATTTTCATCAACACTATCGGCGCGGTTCGCGCTAACAAACCAAGTAAAACGCACATTCGAACTACCTCCTTGTAACTCTACAACTTCGAAGCCATTTACTGTCTTGTTCGTTACGTAAACCCCCTGACAATCTCCTTCTAACTGGATAATAACACGCAATGGGTGTGTTTCATCAACGAAAATGTTCTTCGTGAAATTCGGATCTAACTGAATTTGTGCTTTTCCGTTAACAAGTTGTCCCTGTCCAAAATCTTGAAACAATACTTCAGGCGCCTCCGGACAATATAAGTTAACCAAACGATTAGCTGTATCACGCACAATAGTGGAAACTGTTCCGGGTCCATTTATTTTGTAATTAATACCTGCATTGCGTCCACCCACATACGCATAATCTGTAGCACTACCATTCGTAAAGTATCCACCCCAAGTACCGTTACCCGTATTATTGGCTCTACCGAACACCCCAAAAGCGGTCCCTACGGCAGAAATACCCGAACCGCCGAAAAGCGTTGTTGCAGTGGTGTTGTTTCCTACAAAAACACCTCCCGTAGCACCACTTAACCCGGCAAAGCCATAAACTCCAACTTGTGATCCTGTAAAAGCACCACCACTTCCCGAAGTAAGGGTGTAGTATGTTGCAAGATTATTTCCTAGGCCGACAACACCTGTTCCCGATGCGGCGCTGGATCCACCCAAAACCCCGGGGCGATTTGCAGCCGTTGCATCAGCGTATACTCCGTACCCACCACCGGTTGCAATAAATAAACCTGCAGAACTTGCTGTACCCGTAGAATTGTTTTCGCCATACACCGCTACACCGTTTCCGGTACCCGACAAATAGCCATTCAGAGCATAATTCGCACCATTGGTGTAAACAGAAAAAATATCACCTGCAAAGTAGCCGAATGCGCCCGGTTGATTCAATACTACTTCTCCATTACCCGTTCCTGCAATACGCATACGCTCGACATTGTTCGTATAAACGCGAAGAGGCTGCGCATTCAAAGAACCTAATTTCTCAGTTCCGTTAACCGTATTGCCGGCCAACAGCCAACCACCTGAATACGCCATCAAGCGCCACGCAACACCATCCCAATACAAAAAAGCACCTAAAGTTGTATCATATACAAACAAACCTGTTGCCGGAGCAGCAATTGCTGTTCTCTGAGCCGAAGTCATTCTTGGTATCAACATACCCGTGGATGTTGAAGACACATCCAGCATAGCGCTGGCATCAGGAGCTGCTCCGGTTGCGTTAATAGCAACGTTCTGAGCACCTAAAAAACTAATTATACACGAGAATGCTGTTAATGCAGTTATTCTACGAAACATAAAAACTATGATGTATTTGTTATTTGTCTAGGGAAAGATAAGGTATACGAATATGGAAATCAATAACTTTGAAACAAATATTTGCTAACCGATCAAAACGCAGTCGCTTCTAAATGAATACACTACCCTTGCTCGAGTTAGATCAATACAAACATGTTTTTGTCGGGCGAAAAAATGAAGACTGGCTGATTGCTGTAGGAAACAATAAAGATGATATTTCCGGTACAAAGCAGGATTCGTGGATGTTCGGGCATATTACCTACGATTACAAAAACGAAATCGAGGCGTTAAAATCGAAGCAACAATCCTCTTTTCAATTTGCGAATCTTAGTTTCTTTCAACCTGAAGTGGTTGTCTTGTTGAAATCGAATGGTATTGAAATTTTGCACAGCTCCAATCCGGCCCTTGAAAAAAAATTAATAAGCGCGCTTAGTAAAAGGGCTTTATTAAATTCTGACAACCCGAATAGCAGAAAAATTGTTGACTTAACAACAAAAGAAGAATATTTGCAAAACGTCCGAAAGTTGCTAAACCATATTCAACAAGGCGACATCTACGAAATCAACTATTGTATCGGGTTTCGTTACAACGGAACAATTGATCCGTACGCAACGTTCAGCAAACTATGGGAGCTAACCGAAGCACCATTTTCGTGTTTGTATAAACGCAACAATCAATTTGTTTTATGCGCCAGTCCGGAACGTTACATCTGTAAAACAGGTTCTACACTGATTTCTCAGCCAATCAAAGGCACAGCCGCTCGTTCAGAGAATAAAGAAGTCGACATTCAACACAAGAAGGAATTACAATCCAACGCGAAAGAACGCGCTGAAAACATCATGATCGTAGACATCGTTCGTAATGACCTTTCTCGCATAGCAAGACGCGGGTCTGTTCATGTTCCGGAATTATGCGAAGTGTATAGCTATAAAACGGTTCATCAGATGATTTCTACCGTAGCTTGCGAGTTAAAACCGGATGTTACGTTTAAGGATATTATCCACGCGACTTTTCCAATGGGATCCATGACCGGCGCACCAAAAATACGGGCCATGCAGTTGGCTGATCAGTACGAAAATTTTCAACGAGGCATCTATTCAGGAACGATTGGATACATTCAACCCAACGGTGATTGTGACTTCAACGTAGTCATTCGTGCCATCGTTTATGATCGCGAAAAACAAATTGCGGAGTTATATGCTGGCTCGGCAATTACAGCTAATAGCAATCCTGAAAAAGAATACGAAGAGTGTCTGCTGAAAGCGCAAAGCATGATTCGTGCTTTGAATTGAAGTATTTTAGCAATGTGAATCCGGAACTTGCAATCACCACTCTTCTGCAAAGACAATCCACAAGCGGAATTAAATCGCCGTGCGTAGCAGCCATTAGTGGAGGTGTAGATTCTACTGTACTACTGGTTGCTGCCCGGAATGCGGGAGTGCCCATTATTGCTGCACACGTCAATTACGGTTTAAGAAATTCTGAGTCGGATGAAAACCAACTATTCTGTGAGGAACTTTGCGCGCGATTGCAAGTTCCTTTGTACACGAGGAGATTATCACCGGAACAAATTGAGGAATTAAAAACCGCCAACATCCAAAACGCTGCACGAAAAATTCGTTTTGACTTTCTGGAACAAGTGAGACACGAGAACGCCTGTGAATTTATTTTAACCGCACATCATTTTGATGATCAGGTTGAAACCGTGATCTATCGCTTATTGCGCGGATGGGGTTTAAAAACGTTACACGGCATTCGTTCGGTGCATGGCAAAATACTACGACCGTTTCTTCAGCTTGAAAAGAAAGAGTTGATTGAATATGCGAATGAACACAAATTGAATTGGAGTTCCGATAGTAGCAACCGCACGGATGATTACGACAGAAACAAAATCAGAAATCGTTTGCTTCCGGTGTTATACGAAGTGTTACCTCATCAACACCACGGGCTTAAACGCGGTTTGCAGATAATTAGCACAGAATCTGAAATTATTGAAGATTGGTTGCGAGAAAGAGAACAAGAGTGGATTGAAAAACGTCATGATGTGTACATTATTAATGATGCGTGTTTGAGAAGCGGAGAAAAGGGCGTGTATTTCCTAAGTCACTTCCTTGCTCCTATGGGATTCAGTTTCGCACAATGTGAGTTGCTTCCGAAATTGATCGATGCTGAGAACAACAAGGCTGTGATGAGTACGAGTTATCGCGTAGTGAAGCGAAATAATGAGTTTATCATAGAACCAATTTCCACATCACAACAAGTGGTTCAAATCAGAACCGAGCAAATGCAGATTCATGAAGTTGATTTAACTGATGTGCAAAGCGGATGGATGGACGCAACAAAAATTTCGGGCGAATTGCACGTTGGAAATTTAAGTGAAGGGTGTCGTATGGAACCATACGGGCTGAAAGGAAGTAAATTGGTCTCGGACATTTTTAATGAAATGAAAATACCTCAGCAGAACAGAGCAAACTATCCGGTGTTGTTTGATCGACGAGGTGTTGTTTGGATTCCGGGCTATCGCATTGCCGAACGTGTTAAAATTGATCGTGATGTTACTACAGTTGTAATAAAAGCATACCTGCATGAATAACGAGGAGATATTATTCCAGGAAACTCAATATGCCGGCACCAATCGCCATTCTTTAATGCGTCGTTTGGTGCTCGCCGTGTTCTGTTTTGTGGCTTATTACTGGTCGGAACATCCTGAACCGGTAGATCTCGACTTTTTTCAATTGGGTGAATATCCCGGTGAAGACTATTCGGGCAAGATATTCTTCTTATTAGGGTTAGTGATTCTTATTGTTAGCGTGGTGCTCATGTTTGTAAAACATTTTACGACAACCGTGCGATCCGGAGCAATATACCTTGAAAGCCTTTGGACATCAAGAAAAGTGCGAATCGACCTCAACAGCGTCGAATCGGTTCGTAAAATCATTCTTAAAGCCTCGGTTCTTAATCGTCCCGTATACAACCTGCATGCGTCCGGTAAAATTCGCTTTTACACGCACGGACATGAAGCTGTGGAGTTGGTAATGAATGATGGTTTGATTTACAGGATTGGCACTCAACGCGCCGGAGAGTTAATGCAATTACTCCGAAAATTGAAAAAAAATGTAAACGAGGGAAACTAAAGCACGAAGCGTTCGTAGAATGTATTTAAAAACACACACCCATGAACGCTACATCTAACTCACCCATCCTAATAGAAAAGGAAGCGGTTCGGGAACTAACGTTTCCTAACGCCGAGGTTTTATCATCAACGGACGAACGCCGTCGCCGTGAAAGTGAGCTGAACAGAGCACTCGTTCTTGGCAATATGGATAGAAACAAGGTACGAATCATTTTCAGCGACGCAGAGGGCAAAAAAATGATTGAAACCACCATCTGGGCGGTCACTCCGGAGCGTATTATCCTGAAAAGCGGTATGATGATTCCGGTAAACCGGATTCATGAAATTGTGACTTAAATAAGGTCACTAACAAAGTTTTGTGAATAATTTGTAACCTTGTGTCGTCGGACATCGTTATAACGAGTCCTAACCGGAAACAAACTATGTCACAACCCTACACCAGAACAAATCGTTCACGACTTGTTTTATCCTTAATGCTTGTTGCATTAACACTTTCACTTACCTCTTTTAAAGTTCAACGCGATCGCATGAAATGCGATTGGTCGGCTATGGTGGTTGCTTTGCCTAACAATGAAGCAGAGATTCGCTTCACCTGCAACATCCCTGCAGGTTGGTTTATCTATTCTAAAAACATGTCGGAATTTGATGGTCCACTGCCAACATCTATTGAAGTAGATCCTTCCGCGCACTTTGAGTTAATCGGAGATATGACGGAATCGGGCAGCTATGTTAAATGGATGGAGCCTTCTTACAACAAAGAGGTTACGTGCCTTCAAAAACAAGCTCGTTACACCCAAAAAATTAAAATCAATACGACCGATCCTTTCCAAATTAAAGCATCAGTAAACTACATGCTGAATAAAAAAGGAGACATCTTGCAACCGGACGACGAAAATGTAATCATTACCGTAAGCGGATTGTAATAACATTAAACTTTACAGAAGGGTTGCACGAACTGCAGCCCTTTTGCATTTTCTGACGTTTCCTTTGCAATAAGGTATTTTAACAACCTCCCACAACCGATAATACTTATTTTTGATCTTCATTTGATTCTGAATTATGAAGCGATTCGCATATTCCTCCAAGTATCTATTTCTGTCAGTATTTGCCTTGTTCACGATAGCAGCTTTTGCTCAACCGAAGCAGCACGTGGCGTGGTCGTATTCGGTAAAGCAACTTTCCGATTGTGAATTTGAATTGCAGTTTAAAGCAACCATAGAAAAAGGCTGGCATTTGTATTCTCAAATTCCGGTAGATAATGGCCCTTTACCCACTGAATTCCTTTGGGATAAAAGCGCAGATTATGAATTGGTGGGAAAAACATCAGAACCCAAACCAATTGAAAAACCCGAACCTGTATTCGACAATCAGGTGATCAAGTATTTTGAAGACGTCGCCGTTTTTAAACAAAAAATTCGCGTTAAAACGGATAAAGAATTTTCCATAACGGGAGCAATTGACGGAATGGTGTGTAACGATGGGGCTTGCGTTAACTTTTTCCCTCAACCACAATTTAAGTTTACGGTAAAAGGTAAACCATGTGCGGCAGGAACAGGACAAACTACTCCTGTTAACGGCACAACCGGATCTGTGGCGGGTTCCAACGGGGCATCAGGATGTTGCGATAGCTTACAAGCTGTAATAGCGACACTTCAGGGAAGCGGTTCCGGAGACACCAATGCAACCACAGCTGACACTGCGCAATCGGCAGGAATGGCTGCAACAGATACAGATACCGAAACATCGGCGCCTGCAACACTTAATGAAGGTTCCAGTATCTGGACCGCATTCGGTGGCGGATTTTTGGGTGGTTTGTTAGCGTTGATTACACCTTGCGTATTCCCGATGATTCCAATGACGGTAAGCTTTTTCACGAAGCGCGCAAAGGATAGAAAGAAAGGAATTCGAGATGCGATTATTTATGGTTTATCCATCGTTGCAATTTATGTTTCATTAGGACTTCTGGTAACACTTGCAACCGGCGACCCTCAAGTGCTGAATCAGCTTAGCGCGAATATTTGGTTTAACCTGATCTTCTTCGCGGTATTTATCGTTTTTGGTGTATCGTTCTTAGGTGCATTCGAAATAACATTGCCGTCATCGTTTGTAAATAAAGTGGATGCCGCTTCCGATAAAGGCGGATTGATCGGAATATTTTTCATGGCGTTTACGCTTTCTCTGGTTTCCTTTTCTTGTACAGGTCCGATTGTTGGAACAGCGTTAGTGCAAGCTACTCAGGCCGGGATCACGGGTCCGTTGTTTGTGATGTTGGGCTTCAGCATTGCATTAGCATTACCATTCATGTTGTTTGCGCTATTCCCGGGTTGGTTAAGTTCTTTACCAAAATCGGGCGGATGGTTGAACTCTGTTAAGGTAGTGATGGGTTTATTGGAATTTGCATTAGCGCTGAAGTTCTTATCGAACGTTGATTTATCCTATCACTGGGGCATTGTAACACGTGAGGTATTTATCGCAGTATGGGTAGTATGCTTCAGCTTAATCGGTTTTTATCTGTTAGGGAAACTCAAATTCTCGCACGATAGTGATCTACCATACATCAGTGTACCACGCATTGTGTTTGCAATAATCACCTTCTCATTCGTGATATATATAACGCCGGGTATGTGGGGCGCACCTGTTCGTGCACTTAGCGGCATTTTACCACCTGCTTATTACAGCGAGAACGCGGGAACATTTGCCGGCGGAGGCGGAAGCAAATCGGGTGAAGATGCGTTACCGGAAGGTGTTGATCCATCGCACTGTCCGTTAAATCTGAATTGTTTTCACGATTACGATTTGGGACTAGCCTACGCTAAGAAAGTGAACAAGCCTATTTTCGTAGACTTCACCGGATACAATTGCGCGAACTGTCGCCGCATGGAAGATAACGTATGGCCGGAGCCGGATGTATTAACACAGTTGCAAAAAGATTACGTTGTAATTTCTTTGTATTGTGATGACAAAAAAGAATTGCCGGAAGACAAGAAATACACGACTAAAGACGGTGTAAAGATCCGCACGTGGGGTAATAAATGGAGTCAGATGCAAATTGACCGTTACGGCTCCAATGCACAACCGCTTTATGTGTTATTAGACCACAACGAAAAAACATTGTTGCCTCCACAACCTTATACTCCTGATGCAAATGAGTACGCGAATTTCTTGAGAAAAGGAAGCGCTAACTTTAAGAAGAGAAGCGGCAACTAACCCGGACGACGCAATTCGAAATTCTTACCAAGGTATACACGACGCACTTGTTCATCAGCGGCGAGTTCTTCAGCGGTACCTGCTTTTAGAATAGATCCTTCGAACAATAAATAGGCACGATCTGTAATGGATAGTGTTTCATGTACGTTGTGATCTGTAATCAGGATGCCGATGTTCTTGCTCTTGAGGCTGGCAACTACACTCTGAATATCTTCTACCGCAATAGGATCAACACCTGCAAAAGGTTCATCCAGCAAAATAAATTTCGGATCCGTTGCCAATGCACGTGCTATTTCCGTACGACGACGCTCTCCACCCGAAAGTGAATCGCCCATATTTGTACGGATATGCTGCAAGCCGAATTCATCCAACAAACTTTCCAATTTATTGGCTTGTTCCCCTGCAGTCAATTTGGTCATTTCCAATATTGCTTTGATGTTGTCTTCAACTGACAACTTGCGAAACACAGAAGCTTCCTGTGCCAGATAACCAATACCTAACTGCGCCCGACGGTACATCGGCTCGCGTGTAATATCAATATCATCCAAAAATATTTTCCCTTCGTTCGGCTTAATCATTCCCACAATCATGTAAAATGATGTGGTCTTCCCTGCTCCATTCGGACCCAACAGCCCAACAATCTCGCCTTGTCTTACGCGTATAGAAACATCCTTTACGACTGTGCGCTTTTTATATTTCTTTACCAGGTGATCCGCTCCTAAAATCATAATTCCAATATCAGAATAACACCTGTAAAGATACGCGGATTCCGAAAGGCTTAACACGAGGCTGGTCCAGATAACTCAAACGCCAGAACGCATCAACGCGGAAGAATCGGAAAATATTTTCAATACCTGCTCCCGCTTCCATGTATGGTCCTTTGTTCAAGGTGAATAAGGTATTAGGAAATAACAATGCATCGTGATTAACCTGAGAAACTGTTCCATACAGCGCACGGAATGACGCCACCTCGCGCCATTTCAACTTTCGCATCAACGGAATTTTATTCAGAAAAAATCCATCGAAGTGATGAATTAAAATTGCAGAAGCATATTGATCACTGGCAAATTCATAGTAATTCATCATGTTGTAAGCAGTTCCATCATACACATACGTTTCGTTCCCCGGATGCAACACCATTAAAGGGAAAGGCACGACGCCCCAAATTTTTCCGGCTTCCAAAATATAATTCAGATAACCGATCGGATTAATCCGTACACGGTCATCCACATTAATACTCAACCGTTGATACGTGTATTCACTGTTAAACACACCTTTAAGTCCTGAAGTATAATTCATCTGAACAACGGGCCAATAACCACCAACCGGCACACGTGTAAATACACCTTCTACATACTTTTCGTCGTGACACCAGCGCACTTTCAATTGAATTTCAGTTGTTGTAATACCTGACTCAAAAGCTGCAGTGTTGTCCGGTAATGGGCGAACAAATTGAGCTCCATTGAGTGGAAACATATTTCGGTTTACGAATGATGTACGCACATTAAGTCCGGAACGAATATCGCGTTCGTACCACAACTCGTAATGCTCAACACGCGTCATATTGGTCAAGGGAGTTCTGCGGAACAACGTCGCCATGATGTTATCGTTAGAGAACGCGTTGGAACTTAAACCCAGAATTTCGTAATCGTTTTTGTAGGTACCGCCAACCATTTGTCGCGGCTTCTTAGTGATGAACGATTTGAAAGAAGCGCCGTATTTAAATTCATGGTCGGTTAAACCATATGCCGCATATCCGCTAAGTTCAACCCATTTACTGAAAGCATTGGATGTTCTACCTCCAACACGCAATCGCACGCCTTCAATTTGGTTGTAGCTGACAGTTTTATGCCATGGTCCGTATTCTATTGGTCCGATAATTTTATAACCGGAATACAGTGTAATCACCAGATCTTCCCATGTTTTATAAATCGGCAAATTCTGAATGGAATCGACCATATCGTAAATGCCTTGTTCTTTGCCGGTTAACGAATCATGACGTTGCGCCACCCAAAAACTATCGTTACGATTTTCTGCACCTTGTTCAACAATTAAGTTGTCTGTTCGTGTATAGAACTCCTGTTCACGCGGAGCATTCACTTTATAATTCTTGTAGGACGTAGTTTTTCTGCCATAAAAGCCCATTTGTTTATCGGCTATTGCAAAATCCGCGATGATCTTCTCTTTGCGTAACATCCAACTTCCCGATTCATCACTAAACTCCTGAATAACATAAAACGCCTTGACGTAATTCAGGTTCGCATCTTCCACTACACTCATCTGTACCTGCTTCACGGCAAAGCTGGAATCAGCAATCCAGATATTTCCTTCAAATAATAGTTCCTGTTTGCGTTTGGGTTTAAACTGAATTTGATAACACCAGTGTTCACCGATGTACATACTATCTACCAGATAATATTTATAAAACAAAGTACCGTTGTTAGAAACAGGACTGACGAACAATTTATTGAAGAGTAAAATATTGTTGTCGTAAATATTGATGTTCTGATACATCTCTCCGGTAAACTGAGAAACGCTGGCGTCCTGAACTCCGGAGACTTTGGACCCTTTAATGATCTCCTTTTTAGTCTTCGGGTTTTTCAAATAGTAAAACTCGGAAACACTTTCACTGAAAAATATGGGAAGGTTCGCTTTCTCTGTAGGATTGGTGGTATCGATGTTATCAAACACAAATTTCACCGGACGCATGACTTTACTTTTCTTAAAGTCGTCTGTGATGTTATTTAAATCGAATTCCAGTTTATTATAAATCTCGCATTGATATGCATCTAATCGTTCCTTATCGTTTTTGTATTTATTGGCGTGAACTTTCTTCAACAATGTAATAGCCGGATTTTCGCCCGGCAGAATTACTACTTCTTTAAGCTGAACAGAATTCGGCGCAAGGCCGATATTAATTTGTTGCGTTTTACCCGGTACAATCTTCAGTGTTGTCGGCTGATATCCGATATACATGGCTTTGATCGAATCTGCCCGCACTTCAGTAACGATAGTATAATTGCCGTCAACGTCAGAGATTCCGCCCACCTTGGTGCCTACCAAAATGATATTCACAAACGGCATGGGCTCGTTTGTTTGCGTATCATAAATTTTCCCGGAAATGCGAGTGGTTTGCGCGCTTGCTTGAACAGCAAAAAACACGCAAACAAAAAGCTTAATTAATCGAAACAAATTGGGGGATAAACTCACACTTAAAGTTACAGAAACTTTTGTGTGTTACAATTGGAATAACAAAAACTTATTGACGATTTTCCAATGCATCCCAAAACTCTACTGCGCGACGCGTATGCGGAATTACGATGGTTCCTCCAACAATATTCGCAACAGAGAAAATCTCAAAAACCTCCGCACGCGTTACTCCTAATTGGAAACATTTTTCGAGGTGATATTTTACACAATCATCGCAACGCAGCACCATTGAAGCTACCAACCCCAGCATTTCTTTTGTCTTTGATGACAAAGCACCATCCTGATACGTGTTTGTATCCAAATTAAACAGACGCTTCAGCACCAGATTATCTTCTGCAAGAATGCGTTCGTTCATTTTAGCACGATACGCATTGAAGTCGTTCACTAATTCACTCATAATTATAAGTTTTGTTCAGCACGTTGTTTTTCCACGCGGGCAGCAACCAGAATACTGGCTTCATACAAGACCCACAGCGGCATGGCTACCAACATCTGTGTAAAAATGTCTGTAGTTGGAGTAATAACTGCAGATACGATCAGAATGACAATAAGGGCGTGTCGGCGATACTTGCGCATAAAACCCGGTGTCAGTATTCCGAATTTGGCTAGGAAAAACGCAAGAATAGGCAATTCGAAAACCAATCCCATCATCAGCACCAATGTCGTCATCACAGAGATGTACGAATCGATGGTGAAAATATTCTGGATCGACGGATCTACCTGGTAATTACCCAAGAAGTAAATGGCCATTGGAGCAACTATAAAATAGCTGAAGCAAACACCCATCAAAAACAAACATGATGCATAAAAAATAAATCCGCGAGCAGCATTAATCTCTTTCTCTTGCAATGCCGGTTTCACGAATTTCCACAGTTCGTAAAGCAAAAACGGGAATCCGCAAATAATGCCGGCCACTATTGCGGCCCACATGTGCAACGTAAACTGACCGGTAACATCCGTGTTCTGAAATTTAAAATCGAATTTGGTAAAACACAATGCATCGCCCATGCTCCACGCCTGCGAGATATTACAAAGTGTTTGATACGTCACAAACTGAGGATCGCGGGGACCTAAAATAATTTTTCCGAACAGAATCTCGGGAAATGCAAATGCTACTGCTGCGAATATGAATATTACGGCAGCACTTCGCACCAAATGCCAGCGCAATGCCTCCAGATGTCCCATAAAAGACATCTCACCCTTTTCCGCAGGCTCCGATTTTCCGAATAGTGCCATAAAACGTGGCAAAGATATCCTTTTCAATACATACTAATTGGGTTAACTACGGATAGCATCAGGTATTATTTCTAAATTCGACTCTTTAACCGCAGGCCCTAAAACACATGATTCAATTTCTTCGACAGAACGTAGCGTTTGTTATTGCCTTTGTCATGTTGCAAGTGATAATTATTCTGGTATACAGTAATCACTTTGACAACCCTTTTCACTTTGACGATTCACATACTATCGAAACCAACGCGGCCATTCGAGACCTTGGCAACTGGAAACGATATTTTACAGATCCTGCCACATCGAGCAGTTTACCGGCTAACCAGGCCTGGCGCCCGGGAGTTACTACGATTAATGCAATTGACACGTACCTGAGTGGAGGAACTCCGGACTCATCGGTTTTTCACCGTAGTATTTTTATCAACTACCTCATGATCGGCTGGTTAGTTTTTGCAATACTTTATCAACTCCTGAAATGGTGTTTCCCTAATGGAAAAAACATGCTTTGGGCTGCGTTGCTGGGAACTGCGTTTTATATGCTGCACACCGCAAATGCGGAAACCATTAATTACATCATTGCGCGTACGGATACACATTCTACGTTTTTTATTCTGCTGAGTATCTGGTTCTACTTGCTCGGCCGTCAGTACAGAAATTGGCACTTGTTTTTAATTCCGTTAGCGATTGGATTTTTGATTAAAGAACCTGCGGTAACAGTCGGCCCGATTTTGTTGGTACTGGAATGGTTATTCCACAAGGAGCTGAACACAAAAGATAAAGCGAAGTGGTATGTCGCTTCGGCGTTTGCCGCGGCTGTTTTTTTATTCATGATCGCACAAGCCAATACTGCGGAAACCTGGACTTCAGGCGGTGGTAAATGGTATCACTATCTCATTACGCAGAGTTTTGTAATTGTACACTATTTCAACACCTGGCTCATTCCTGTCAATTTAAGTGCTGATACCGACTGGACACTGATTACCAATTTCTTTGACGATCGTGTTATGGTAGGAGCTGCATTTGTTTTGGGCATGTTTTACATTGTTTGGAGATTACGGGAACATGAGCAATTACGTGGAGTTTCGTTTGGTATTGCATGGTTTTTTCTGGCTCTCGCTCCAACCAGTAGCGTTTATCCGTTTGCGGAAGTGTTGAATGACCACCGAATTTTTTATCCGTTTATCGGTTTAACCATTGCCGGCAGTGTGCTGGTGGTGTATGTATTGCAACATGTTCAGGAAGCACGGAAAAAAGTTGTAACAGGCGCTACAATAGCCTTGGTGCTACTGGTGATCATGGGACATAGCTATGGAACTTATCAGCGCAATGAAGTTTGGGGAAGCGGAGAAACACTTTGGAAAGATGTAACTGAAAAAAGTCCCGGAAACGGCCGTGGTTGGATGAATTACGGCAATGCGCTCATGGCCAAAGGCGATATAAAAGGAGCTATTTCTTGCTACGAAAAATCGTTGGAAATATATCCGAACTACATGTACGCGCACATCAACATGGGTATTGCGAAGGCGTTTATTAATGAAGACGTTGAGGCAGAAAAATATTTCAAACGATCCACAGAACTAGATGCCAGCAATCCGGAAGGTTATTACCATTATGGTAACTTTTTACTGAGAAAAGGGCGCATAGAAGAAGGACGTGCCTGGCTGATGCGCGGTTTGGAAATAAGTCCGGAACACGCGCAGATTAAAGCGGCACTTGCTCCATTTGAAAGCGGACAAATTAAATCACCGATTGATATAGTTTTAGACAAAATCAAACAGGCTCCAACTCCTGAAAACTATGTTGAACTCAGCTTAGCGTATTACCAAGGCGGGCAATACATTAAATCTGCAGAAGCTGCGCTGGAAGCAACAAAACTTAAACCTGATTATGGCATTGCATGGAACAACGTATGCGCTGCGTACAACAAGGCCGGCAAGTTCAAAGAAGCGATGGCTGCAGGTGAAAAAGCAGTTCAATTGCAGCCGAATGATCAGTTGGCAAACAACAACTACAAAGAAGCTGTTCGACTCAACAAGTACTTCTCAGAAAAGCAAAGTGAATTAGAAAAAACACCTAACTACAACGGTTATATTCAATTGAGTTTGGATTGGTATAATCAAGGGCATTATGAAAACAGTATTGCTGCAGCAGAGAAAGCAACTCAACTCGACGCCAACCAATTTGCAGGATGGAACAACATTTGTGCTGCCGCGAACAAAATTGGATTGTGGGATAAAGCAATTGCCGCCGGAGAAAAAGCTGTTGCGCTGGATCCAAATTCACAATTAGCGAAAAACAATTTAGCCGAAGCTCAACGCGGCAAAAACAAGAGATAAGATTATGATCGTTTTAGGATTTAATTGCTACGGACATGATTCCGCAGCGGCATTGATGATTAATGATGAAGTTGTATTTGCCGTTGAAGAAGAACGCCTAAATAGAAAAAAACATTTCGGCGGTGTTCCCAAACACGCCATACAAGCGTGTTTAGACGCCGGTAATATTACGCTTGCCGATGTAGATCACATCGCGTTTTTCTGGAAGCCTTCTATTTCGTATGCAAAGATTCCTGTGTATTTGTTAAAGTTTTGGGATAAAGTTCCGACACTACTTCGTGAGCAGCGCAGTTTCAGTGTAGAAGAGAATTTAGGTATGTTGAATTACCTGAAAGATATGCGCAAATTGCCCGAAACATTGAAGTCGCTTTTTCCGTCACCTAAAGGTTACAAATTCCAATTTCATTCGCTCGAGCATCACTTCTGTCATGCAGCCAGTGCCTTCTTCCCTACTCCTTATGAAGATGCAGCAATTTTAACGATTGATGGCGCCGGAGAATGGACGACCAGCATGTTGGCGCATGGCAAAGGCAATGAGATTCGAAAAATATCAACCGTTGATACACCTTATTCATTAGGCGCTTTCTATCAGGCGGTTTCGCGTCACCTCGGATTTAAACTCATCGAGGGTCCGGGTAAATTGATGGGACTTGCATCATACGGGCAACACGATTCGGATGCGTATCAGAAAATGAAAAAATTGGTGAAACTGACTGATGATGGCGGCTTTCAACTTGACATGTCCTACTTCTGTTATCACTATACAAGAAAATCAGGTGTAACGAAAAAATTCACCGACCTGTTCGGTCCTTCAAAAACAGAAGGAAAAGATTGGACGGATCATGAATTAAATGTGGCTGCGGCGGCACAGCATGTTGTTGAAGATGTGATTCTGCATATGGCACGACATCTGAAAAAAGTAACTGGATCGGAAAACTTGTGCATGGCCGGCGGTGTGGCTTTGAATAGTGTAACGAATGGTCTCATCGCCAAAGAAGGAATGTTTAAGAACATATTCATTCAACCGGCAGCAGGAGATTCCGGCACTGCACTTGGAGCAGCATTATTGTTGAATCATGGTACGTTTAAAAGAAAGCGTAAATGGATAATGGACACCGCTTTTTTAGGTCCAAGCTATGATGATGCCTCCATTGAAGCTGCGTTAACGAAACATCAACTTCCGTTCAAAAAAACAAAAGAACATTTCAATTTCGCTGCGAAGCAATTGGCTAAAGGGCATATTCTTGGCTGGTTTCAAGGCAAGATGGAATTTGGTCCGCGAGCTTTGGGCAATAGAAGTATTATTGCGAACCCGACAGTTGCAGAGATGAAGACGATTCTGAATGCGCGCGTAAAATTCCGCGAAGGATTTCGTCCGTTTGCAGCAATTGTGTTGGAAGAAGATTGCGGTAAATACTTCGATAGCGATTTCCCAAATCCATACATGTTGTTAGTGTATAATGTGCGACCGGAGTATTTAGGAAAGTTGCCTTCCATTACACACGTTGATAACAGCGTTCGAATTCAAACGGTGAATCAAACCGAAAATCCGGAAATGCGCCAACTTTTGGAAGCGTTCAAAAGAGAAACGGGTTATAGCGTTTTGGTGAATACGTCTTTTAATATTAAAGGCGAACCAATTGTGGCTACACCTGAAGATGCTGTGCATTCTTTTGCACGTGCAGATATGGACTACCTCGTTATCGGTGATTATATCGTGGCTAAACCCGGCGATGAAAAAGCGCTGGAGACCGTTTAGTGCGGACGATGCGGCATTCCCTGAGGACGTCCTTCTGCGCCTTCTTCAGGAATTTTTCCGCTGAACTTTCTTAAGTTGTACGTAAACGTTAACATGAAATATTGTGTTAACACATCAGAACGTGTGTCTTCGATATACATTTCATTCACCGTTCTGTTAATCGCAGTGTTTTGTTTCAAAATATCGAACACCGTCAACTTTACTTCTGCTGCATTTTTCTTTAAAAACTTGTAAGCTATCGATGAATTCAACAACAGGAAATCATCATTAAAATCACTGCCAAGCCCTGTGTACACCGTGTAATTTCCTTCACCGGAGAACACCAGCTTCTTCATTAAAATAATATTAAACTTTGCCCCGGAGGTGTGATAGAAGAAGTTGTTATCCTGCTGAGGCAACAACAAATTTTGCACGATGTTATAATTACCATTCCAGCTTAAAGTGAAATCAATATCCTCACTCACATTGCTACCGATAACCATTCCTGCCGTAATCACCTGATTTTTGGTAATGTTTCTCTTCCCGTTTACCAAGCCCGGAGAATTATTATACGTGTACCCCCAGTTGATATTAACGTTTGATTTGATCACTTTAATCGGTGTACTGAAAACACCGAATGTCATGGCCGACCAGTAACCACTAATGTTTACCGGAATTGTTAGTTGACCACCGGCAGGAACTTTTATTCCGAATACGGTCGTATCCAATCCCGTTACCCAAATCGAATTACCGATATAATTATTGTTCAATGAACCCATGGCCATCACGAACAAACTACGCCCGGATTCTGAATCACTTTTACTGATTCTAGAAAATACACGGTGCGTGTATGATTGTTTCAATAACGGATTACCAATAGACAAGGAGAGCGGATTGGTGTTATTGATGACGTTTTGCAATTGTGACACTGACGGCAACGATGTTGATGTTCGATAATTCACCCGAATGCTCATGGACTTATCCACCTTGTACGTGAACGTTGCGGTAGGTAAAAGAATTCGAAAAGTGCGATGAACAGATAATTCATTCGGGAATAGTTGATCGCTGTATAAATCCGTTTGTTGCCCGCGCAAACCGATATTGATGGTACGCTTTTCATCAGACCAACGATAATCTGTACCAAGACTTTGTACCGTTGTTCTATTATCGAAACGATTGGACAATATGCTGTCCAACGATGAATACGAATTCTGTAAAGAATCAAAATTTGAAGTTTCTTTATCCGAGCGATTGATCGACAACGTTGGATTATACGATAAAGAAATTATACCTTTCTTTCCGGCTTTCTCCGTCCAGGTAAACGTTGGACTTACACTGTAGACATTACTGAACGTGTTCGACTCCTGATCCAAAACTTCAACAGAATCAACAGTGCGATAAAAAGTATTTGAAGAATACAACCAACCATCACCGCTACGTTCGTTCACATTGCCATCGATATCGGCAGTAAAGGTTCTTCCCGGCTTCTTAAACTTTCGGCGATACGTTAAATTACCATTGAGTTGCCAATAGAAATTATCCGACTCCTGACTATTCTGCAAGCTGCTGATTAATGCAGAAGGCAGCGCGTTGACACCTGAAAAAGAATTCGTGTAATTACTTTGCTGTGTACTGAAACGCGGAGCAAAAACAATGGTATTCATTGAATCGATATTCCACTCCATGCGCAAACTGGCGCGGTGATTCGTATTCACTGTACCTGTTAAACTATTCTGCACGTACGTTTGCCCGTTATTTTCAGCGCTAAAAAATGCGCGTGACAAATCGGTGTTGACCGTGTTATCCGTTTGATTAAAAAAGTAACTCGCACTGATGATTCCACTTTTGCCAAGACTATCCGAATAATTAATTCCTGCAGCATGCGCAAGGGTTAGACCATTTTGTTTCCCTTGCATGAAATCAGAGGAATTTCCACCACGTGAAAACCCACGCCCACCGCCGCGTCCACCTCCACCTGATGTTCCCATGAAATCCTGCGTACTGAAATTCTGCTGATTGATATTATTCGATCCGCCTACGAGTGTGATGCGACGTGCATTTTTAAAGTTATTGTAAGACACACCGGCCTGATAACGATCATCGGTTCCATAGCCGGCATAAAACTTTCCAAATTCTCCATTGCCTTTCCCCGATTTGGTAACAATGTTCATGACCTTTTGTGTGTTACCGTCATCAATACCTGTAAAGCGCGATTGATCACTTCGCTGATCAAAAATCTGAACTTTGTCCACCACTTCTGCAGGCAAATTTTTCAATGCAGCATTGGCATCATCACCAAAATACTCCTTCCCATCCACGGTTACCTTCGTTACGTTTTCGCCTTGTGCTTTTACTTGTCCATTTTCTACAGTAACTCCGGGCATCTTTTTTACCAAATCTTCTGCATTCGCATCCGGATTCGTCTTAAATGCATTGGCATTAATTTCTGTAGTATCGCCTTTTTGCTGAACCCGAATCATGGTTTCCGTGATACGAACTTCCCCCAGTAATTTATCATCGGTAGAAACGATTACTTGGCCCAGATTTAAAGTATCAGCGTTAACGACAATTTCTTTACTAAAGGAGATACCGACGTACTTGATTCGGAGATTGTAGGTATCACGAGCAACACCCTTTATCGTAAAAAATCCTTCTACATCAGTTGAGGTTCCTGCAATAACTTTATTCGTATCGTTACTTGCATATAACGCAACAACCGCACCCGGAACTGCACTGGTATCTTTCAAGTCAATAACTCGGCCGGAAATCTGTTGCGCAAATGTGCTCAGAACAGGAAAGAGGAACAGCAGCAGGAGGAGACTGCACTTTTTAATATTCATGTTACGCGAAGATACCGAGTTGCGGGCGATTTGACCCGAATTTTGCATGAATTAACCCTCGAAGAATTAAGTCGGGGTGGCGGGACTCGAACCCACGACCCCCAGCACCCCATGCTGGTACGCTAGCCAACTGCGCTACACCCCGAACTATTTCTTATTAAAACGAACTTTTGCTGTAACAATTCGTAACCCGAATTCGTCGAGCAGTGGGCAAAGGTAAAAAAGGGTTTGTTTTGTACAATGCGAAACAACAGCGCCTGTCATCTGTTAACAGCTAAGACCAACCCTTTTGCGTACTTTTGCACCCTATAAAATGCAACACACACCCATGAAATACGCGTTTTTAATACTTGTTTCAATTTCCGTGCTGCTGGGGATTTCTTCTACAGCGCAGGCGCAGAATAAGAAATACACGATAAGCGGATATGTTAAAGATCAAAGTTCAGGTGAGGCTTTGATTGGAGCAACCGTGTCCATTCGTCAGCCCTTAAAGGGAACAGTAACCAACAGCTATGGCTTTTTCTCCATTACAGCTGATACGGGAACATATACGCTGGTTGCTTCATATATCGGGTTAGAGCCCGACACGATGCAGATCAATTTGAATAAGGATATCTATCTGGAAATTAAACTAAAACCACGCGAACTGAAAACCGTTGTTATTTCAGATCAAAAGGGCGATGAAAATGTGAAAGATTCGCGTATGGGTACTGTGCAGATGGACATGAAACAAGTAAAACAACTGCCCCAATTCATGGGTGAAGTGGACATCTTGAAGACGATTCAATTATTACCCGGTGTGAAAGGTGCCGGTGAAGGTAATTCCGGATTTTACGTGCGTGGCGGAGGACCCGATCAGAATTTGATTTTACTGGATGAAGCTACAGTTTATAACGCGGGGCATTTGTTCGGTTTCTTCTCGGTTTTTAACGGTG
>CALJIF010000038.1 GCA_937974275.1 uncultured Flavobacteriales bacterium | reverse complement strand
GGTGTTTACACCGGAAGAACGTCGATTAATTATAAGTTCATGCCGATTTGTAGATGAAGTACTTACTTACGATTCTGAAGAGGCACTTTACAAACTGATGAAAGGCCGTCAAATCGATGTACGTTTCTTGGGCGAAGATTATCGTGGAAAAGCCATAACCGGTGCTGATTTGAATATTCCGATTTATTACACGGATCGGAGTCACGGCAAGTCAACCAGCGAATTACGCGAACGCATTTTGAAAAATTCGTAAACGTTTTGGAGAAGGTATTATTCATCGCGTATCAATTTCCTCCTCGCGGCGGTCCGGGTGTTCAGCGGAGTATGGCCTTTGTGAGTCATCTTCGTGAATTTGGTTACGAGCCGATTGTGCTTACGGTAACTGAAGATGACATTAAGCAAGGGCGCTATCAATTCGATGAATCGCTGATGGGGCGCATACCACACGACATTTTAATTCATCGTATTCCTGCCAACGAACCTGCGGTATGGGCAAAACGTATGATGGAGTTGAAGTTGTATCGCTTCTTCTGGTATTTCGGATTTCACCGTTTGTGGGAATGGTCGTTGAATTGGAATGAAAATGCATTGCCGGTTGCTCAACAACTGATCCGAGAACACAACATCAAACTTGTTTATACTTCTTCCGCTCCGTTTTCGGTAATGTTGTTAGGAATGAAATTGCAACAAACGCTGAATGTGAAGTGGGTAGCGGATTTACGCGATCCATACACAGATGCTTATGCATGGCAGTTTCCGTCGAAAATACACTGGTTGTTTCGCAGAAGGTTTGAACGAAAAGTTTTCTCAAAACCGGATCGACTGATTGTCAATACACCCGCAGTCAAGGAATTATACCTGAAGCGACAACTCATTGAACCCTCAAAAATAACCGTGATTACCAATGGATACTAACACGCCCGTTGTTATAGGTTATTCCGGATCACTGGAATGGAATCAAGATGTAGGTTCGGCTTCGTCAGGTGCTTTGCTGCAATGGTTTTGGACATACCGTTGCTTAACAACTGATCCATCAACACGATCGGCATTTTATTTAATGAAAGCACTCGCGCATGCACGTTTTCAATTAGGAATGCCGAAAGGTGCATTGAAGATAGAACTGTGGGGCAAGATAGATCCGCGTTATCAATCGTTCGCAGAGTCGTTGGGAATTGCCGATGATGTATGTATTTCCGGATATTTGAGTAAAGCGGAATCATTGGAGAAATCCAATCACTGCGATATTCTTTTTCTACCTATGGAAAGTCCGGGTAAAGATGGACAGCCATTGTTTATTCCCGGTAAAGCATACGAATATTTGAATGCACGTAAACCAATTTTGGCCTTTTCCGAAAGTTGTGATGCAATGAACGTATTACAACCAAGCGGATTGCTGGTGCAATTTGGTGCTCGCGCAATTGAAGAACCTGCACAATGGATGCATCGTGTGGCGCAGGACAGAGCAATTCTGAATGCCATTCGACCGGATGATTCGTATATTGCCAAATACTCGTTCCGTGAGATTACGGGGCAGTTGGCTGATGTTTTTAATAAGACGTTACATGAGTAGGACGCATATTTTATTAGTAATTGGAACACGACCTAATTTTATCAAGGTGACGCA
>CALJIF010000037.1 GCA_937974275.1 uncultured Flavobacteriales bacterium | reverse complement strand
GTTTGCTCATATGATCAAGGAAATACTAATGTTCTACTTCTGATGAATTAATGATTCCAATTTAACAGATCGAAATCCATTTGCTCTGCAATGAAGAAAAGAATTGGGAATGACGCATATCCAACCCAAATTAGGGCGGCGAATAATGTTCCTACTTTCTTCAAGAGCGGCGCATAACCTTTTGTATTCAATCCTAAAGAATGAAACGCAGATTGAAAACCGTGGTTAAGGTGAAACGCCAAGAATGTTACGCTGATAAGATACAATCCTGCATAAATCGGATTTCCCAATGCTTCCGCTACTTCTTCCGCCAGCTTTTCTCCTTCGATACCCGGAGAAACCACGTGGCCTGTTACTCGGTAAGGCACAAAGAAATTGTACAAGTGCACCACGATGAAGAAGAAAATTACAGAACCGGTTAATCCCATATTGCGGGAAAACCAGGAGCTGTTTTTTGAAACACCGGAGTTGTTCGCGTATCCGATAGGACGGGCGTTCTTATTTTCTTTGGTAAGAAGAATAGCTTGCGCCACGTGTAAAACGATAGCCAGAAACAACACTACTTCGATGATTCGAATAATGATGCTGGTGACCATGTTGTGTGATGCTTCATTAAACTTTTCACCACCGTCACCAAAATAAATGTGCAGGTTGGTGTACAAGTGTTCCAGCAGGAAGAGGCACAGGAATAAACCTGTTGCAGCCATCACTGTCTTTTTCCCAAGAGAAGAGGTCAAAAATTTGTTCATAGGTTAACAGTTAAACTATCATTTCGCTTTATAGTGCGACGGGCACAAATGTATCGACTATGCTTGTTTATACAAATTTATCAAGCATTATAACAACAAGAAAAGTGATGAAAAGTTGATAAAACCCGAATTCGATCGCACTTATTAAAAATGATTCTAAATATAGCGACCTTTTTGTGCTACACTCGGTGTTAAAGCCTGTATATTTGGAACGAACAAGATTAAACTTATGAGATACGCTCCAATTCCGAATCAGTTATTTATTGATAATCGTAAACGCTATGCGGCAAAGTTGCAGCCGAAGTCGATCGCAGTATTTAATGCTAATGATATTCAGCCGACGAATGCAGATGGTACGATGAAGTTCCGTCAGAACAATGATTTGTTCTATTTGAGCGGTGTAGATCAGGAAGAAACAATCTTGTTGGTATTCCCGGATTGTCCGGATCCTGATCATCGGGAAGTGTTGTTTGTTCGTGAAACGAATGATCATATAGCGGTTTGGGAAGGTGAAAAGTTAACCAAAGCACAGGCAACTGCAGTATCAGGGATAACGAAAGTATATTGGACTCATCAGTTTAAGCAAGTGTTTTTTTCGCTGGTGGTTGAAGCGCAAAATATTTACATCAATACCAACGAGCATGTGCGTGCTGTTGTAGAGGTGGAGACGCGTGATGCCCGTTTTTACAAGTGGTGCAAAGAAACATATCCGGTCCACACCTATTTGCGCAGCGCCCCGATCATGCATGAATTGCGTGCAATCAAATCGAAATATGAAATTGATTTAATTCAACAGGCTTGCAATTTGACAGAAGCCGGATTCCGTCGTTTGCTGAGTTTCGTGAAACCGGGCGTGTGGGAATATGAAGTGGAAGCAGAATTAGCTCATGAGTTTATTCGTCATGGTGCGGGATTTGCGGGATACGAACCGATTATCGCTTCGGGGAAAAACTCCTGTGTATTGCATTATAACATCAACAATAAAGTGTGTAAGGATGGCGATGTGTTGTTGCTGGATTTTGCTGCTGGATATGCCAATTATCAAAGCGATTTGACTCGTACAATTCCGGTGAACGGTAACTACACGAAGCGCCAGAAAGCAGTGTACAATGCGGTTTTGAAGGTGATGCGTTTTGCTATGAGTCGTTTGGTGGTAGGAAATACAATACAACAATATCATCGTGAAGTGGGCGCTGCTATGGAAGAGGAATTGTTGAAATTGAAATTGATCAACAAGACGGACATTAAGAAGCAAGATCCGGCGTGGCCTGCATACAAGAAGTATTTTATGCACGGCACTTCGCATTATTTGGGGCTTGATGTGCATGATGTGGGCAGTCGTTACCGTAAATTCACGGAAGGCATGGTGTTTACCTGCGAGCCCGGCATTTATATTCCTGAAGAAGGAA
>CALJIF010000036.1 GCA_937974275.1 uncultured Flavobacteriales bacterium | reverse complement strand
AAGCTTCCGGGAAATCAATGCCGTAATGCTCTACGAAGGCAGGAAATACGAATGCGGGTAATCCTTTGTACGAATCATGAACGGATAACAAAACCTGAAGTTGTTGCTCATAGTTACCGGGAATACATGTATGGAAACCGTGAGCAATGCGATTGGTGCGGTCTTTTAACTCGAGTTGATTCCAGTCTTTTAAAGTTGTTTTAACGAACGACGCATCATCGAATTTCTTCCCGGTTTTTCGAATATCACGTGCTAACTTATT
Source organism: uncultured Flavobacteriales bacterium (assembly GCA_937974275.1). Lineage (GTDB taxonomy): Bacteria > Bacteroidota > Bacteroidia > Palsa-965 > Palsa-965. The sequence continues at coordinate 34,341 of CALJIF010000036.1, read as the reverse complement.
TACAAATTCACGACTTAATAAATTTTTGAGAGGCTCAGCCATTGTTAGCGAGTATTAATTGTCGTTGCTGATTGAACTTGATAATTCCCTGATCCAACAACTGACGAAGTACAAAGGATAGTTCTTTCTCTTCCACAGAAGGAAAGTGTATTTTGAAATCGTTGAGTGTAAGCTGCTGTTGTGCGATGGTATTCAAAATGTCATCGCGTAGTTGAACGCGTATTTGTTTGCGTTCCGATTCTGTTTTCTTTTTGCAGACATCACATTTGCCGCAGACCGGTGCATCCTGTTCCCCGAAATAAGCCAACAATTTCTGTTGACGACAAGTAGTCGTGTCTTGCACAAACAGGGACATGGCATCAATGCGCGACTGCGCAGTTTTTCGCAGTAAGGCTAAGTTTTCCGGTGCGATATACAATGACTTGGCATCGGCGCGAGGAGCCGTGAAAGTTAATAAAGGTCGATCGGTTTGCGGCTGGTAATGCAGCAAATCTTTTTTCATCAGGTCATTGAAAATAGCGGCTACCTTCAATTCGTTAGTATTGAGTCGTGGTGCTATTTCAGATTCCTTAATGCGCACAAATCCTTCGAACATGCCACCGTACATGCGTAGAATTAACTTGATGAACTGCTCGTGTTCGGGATGTGCCACTTCGTAACGATACAATTCTTCTTTACTAACGGTAATCATTACTCGTGAAGGCTGATAAATAGCATCGGTGAACGTAATGTAGCCTTCGCGTTCCAACGTTTTCATCGAATGAAAAACAAGTATCGGATCTAATTTGTACGTATCACACAAGTGTTTCATGTCGAACACCACAGTTTGTCCAAAGCCGCTGCTTACCGGAATTTGATACAAATTGCCGATAGCCTGATACACTTTTCGAATTTCATCTATTGGCGGAAATGATTGTTCCAGTTGCTTTTGCAATTCATCCAAATCGCGCTTATGCCAGAATAGAATTGCGCCGGCATCTTTTCCGTCACGACCACCGCGCCCTGCTTCCTGAAAGTACGCTTCAGGACTGTCGGGCAAATCCATGTGTGCAACAAAACGAACATCGGGTTTGTCAATACCCATTCCGAATGCATTGGTGGCTACCATCACTTGTGCTGCATTATCCAACCACAATTGTTGTCGTGAAGCGCGCTCTGCAGCGGGCAATCCTGCATGATAGAACGTAGCAGGAATTCCTTGCTGATGAAGAAATAACGCGATCTCTCCCGTTTTTCTGCGATTGCGCACATATACAACACCGGAGCCTTTTACCGCTTTTGCAACTTTAAGTAATTGCCCGAGTTTATCATCAGTTTCACGCACAACGTAGGCCAGATTATCGCGACGAAAAGACGATTGAATAACTTGTCCGTTCTTAAACGCGAGTCGCTGCATAATATCTTGCGCAACTTGCGGTGTTGCGGTAGCCGTAAGTGCGAGCACCGGTGCGTTGGGGTGTAATTCGCGTATTTCTGCAATTTGTGAATATGGTGGACGAAAGTCGTAGCCCCATTGCGAAATACAATGTGCTTCATCAACTGCAAAGAAATTTACTTTCATGCGCGCAATTCGCACACGCGCTAGTTCCGTTTGCAAGCGTTCCGGCGATAAATACAGAAACTTGATTTGCCCGTAAACACAATTGTCGAAGGCCACATCAATTTCTTTTTTACTCATGCCGCCGGTAATAGCCACTGCTTTAATACCACGACGCACAAGGTTTTGAACCTGATCCTGCATTAACGCAATAAGCGGCGACACGACAATACAAATACCATCCATCGCTAATGCAGGAACCTGGAAGCATATTGATTTACCGCCTCCGGTTGGAAGCAATGCCAAGGTGTCTTTACCTTCAAGAATTCTTCGAACAATATCTTCCTGCAGCGGTCGGAATTGATCGTAGCCCCAATATGTTTTTAATATGTGGTTAATGTCCTGCACTACGGAAAATAGAAAACCACATTTGTTCTCCAAACCGGTTCTGATCCCGGACGACATACGGGAGGCAAATAAGCCGGCATGTCTTTCACGATTTGAATAAACCGTTTCGCCATGTCGGGTGACAAATAGGTTTGATCCGGCGTAATGAGAATTGGTTTTAATGTTGTTGCGTCAACTGTATATGATACCGTGAAAGATTGACCTTTATATTTTTCGCGTTCTTCAGCAGTAAAATCAGTACGCAACCGTTTTTGGATATAATCCATTTGAATCATATTCCCACCGAAAAAACGGGGCCCACAAAACAATTGCGGAACGCGAAGTGAGTCCACATAAAGTTCTTTGTGCTTATCGAAATCTAAAGCCTGTACCAGTTTTCCCGAAGTGTCCGCAGAGTAGTAATACCAAACTCCTGCAGGCATGCCTTCATTGTACTTACCCGTGATGTACAACTTGCCGTAACGGGTGTAACGTTTGTACGATCCGATTTTATCACCGTTAGAAGACTTGTAATAATCTTCGTTTATGCCACCATTTTTGTGATAGGTTACAATATGTTGTAATGAATCTTTATACGCTTTCAACGTGGAATCCGGTTGCGCTTGCACCGGCGCGCGTTCCTGACCCACCATCAGTAACGAACTCAACATTAAAATCATGAACACGGTTTGTTTCATACTTGCGAAATTACAATAAGGGGACGACTTCCTGCGAAACCGTCCCCTTGCAAATGATTAAGTTTTGAACGATTTAATCATCCATTTCGCAATAATCGTGCATAAATGAATGGGTTTCCTCGTGGAATTTGTAATTCGCATTGTAACGCGCACTTTCCCACCAGAATTTTGTACGCTTCTTGTCGTAATTGCCCACTTCATTCATGTTTTCGGCATCAAACAAACGACCGTTCATCATGGTGTAACGCACGCTGTTGGTGTTCTTAATATCCTCCAACGGGTTTTTATCCAGAACAATGATGTCTGCCAACTTACCGTTTTCGATAGATCCCAGATCGTGATCCAGTCCAATGTACCAAGCACCGTTCATCGTTGCACAACGAATGGCTTCCAGCGGACTCATACCACCTTGTGCTAACATCCACAACTCCCAATGAGCGCCTATGCCCTGAATTTGTCCGTGTGCACCAAGATTCACCTTAACGCCGGCATCAGACAATTTTTTACATGATTGTGCAATCAGCATATGACCATTCTGATATTCATTGTCCGGAATCATGGTACGATGACGTGCGCGGGAATCAATCATTCCGCGAGGGTAGAAGCGAAGCAACTTCTCATCTTCCCAAACATTGTTCTTCTGGTAAAAATAATTTTCTCCGTTTACGGCACCGTATGCAACAATAAGTGTTGGCGTATAACCGGTTTCTGATGCACTCCATAACTTGATGACATCATCATAAACAGGTGCGATCGGAATGTTGTGTTCAATACCAGTATGTCCATCAAGAATCTGCGTCATGTTGTGATAGAAGAAGGATCCACCTTCAGGAACCACCATCATATTGAGATTGCGCGCAGCATGAATCACTTGTTGTCGCTGATCACGACGCGGTTGATTGTAACTTTTTACGCTAAATGCTCCCGTACTTTGATTACGGAATACTGCTGTTTTGGCGTCGTCATAATTATTGATTACGGCTTTAAACTCAGCTTCAGCTCCGTACAAAATCCATCCGGTAGAGTATACACGAGGTCCAACCATGTGACCGGCCTTCACCATTTCGCTTTGCGAGAAAACCATTTCGGTGTTCGACGACGGATCGTGTGTGGTAGTTACTCCATAAGCTAGGTTGGTGTAATAACTCCATTGCTTTTGCGGACTGATGCCGTGACGGAAAGTTCCCAAATGCGCATGCACATCAACTATGCCCGGCATAATTGTTTTTCCTGCGCAGTCAATCACTTTTGCGTTCGCAGGAATCTGTACTTCACCTGTTTTTCCAACAGCAGTAATTCTATTATCGGTTACGACAACAACTCCGTTCTCAATTACTTCATTGTTTTTGTTCACGGTAATGATGCGCGCATTAGTCATCGCTATTACACCTTTCGGACGATCTGTGGTCAGTTGCAAATTGATGCTGATTCCCACAGAATCGAGTCCCGGTAACGAATCCGGAGCACCCGGAACGAATTCGAAGGTGTGTTGAATGGTACGCGAGAAATATTTTTCGCCCATGGTCCAGTTCAGCTGTTTGCTGTCGCTGCTCCAATGCACACTTTGTCCCGCATCTTTAGTTACACAAGCAACGGGAACTTGTCCCATATCTTTACTTAGCTCCAAAGTTTTACCTGTTGTCGGGAAAGCACACACATATACTTTGAACAGTTCGCGGAATGCAATCCACTTGTTATCGGGACTTGGTAATATTTCCCAGGCGTATTGCGATGATGCAATCGTACGATGTGATTTTTGTTCCAGATGAAATGCATTCAAGGTCTTTTCGCCGGCATCCACATAATACAGTAACTCTTTACCGTCAGCACTAAACATCGGGCGTTGTGCATAATTGTTAAAGTGGAATGTTGCAGCACCACCCGTAGCAGGAACTGTATAAATACCCGGCTTTACCGAAAACGCTGTTCCCTGATGATCGTTTCCTTCTTCTTTCCAAAATGCAATTGTCTTGCTGTCGGGAGAGAATGAAGGTGTGCGGAAAATTCCTTTTTCCTGTGTGACTTTTACAGGTTTTGCTTTTGCCACTTTCATGTCAATTACCATCACAGCTCCCGTTAATTCATCATTCCATGAAACGAAAGTCAGTTTGCTGCCGTCTTTATTGAATGCTGGTTCGAATTCGAAATCAGTTCCTGATGTTAAACGTTCAGGTGTTCCGTTAGGTAATGACTTTTTGTACAAGAATCCGGCTGCATTGAAAACGAGTGTTTTTCCATCAGGAGATGTAACAGCATGACGAATCATTTTTGCAGTAAACTTCTCGGGAGCGACATCTTGTTTAAAGCGCAATGCTTTGTAGATACGGTGCTTGCTGTTTACCGTAAACGGAACATCTTCTACTTTTTGCGAAGCCACTTCAATTTTCTTCAACTTACCTTTCGCCCAGATGACAATATGTTTGTTATCAGGCGTCCAGTTGAATCCGGTGTATGAACCGAAAATGGTCCATGCTTCCATTTGATCTTTCGCTAAGCCGTCAAAAATGGGCCATTCTTCACCGGTTGCCATATCACGCAAAAACAAAACCGATTGTTCCCGCACACGACGAACGAATGCGAGATGTTTGCCATCGCGCGAAATTTGAGGACGACACGCACTTCCCGGACCACCGGTAATATTTTCCAGTTCTCCTGTTTTTAAATCATAGCGACGCACCACAAAAATTTGGCTGTTCGGATCTTTGTTGTACTGAAAATATCCACCCGGATACATGTCTTCGCTGAAGTACAATGCACTGCCATCAGGAGCAACGGTTGGTTCATTCACGTCCTGTTGCGAATTCTTTCTTTTTGTTAATTGAATTCCTTCGCCACCTGTAATGTGATACATCCACATTTCACCTGCACCTAAAGAGCGGGTAGAGGTGAAGTGTTTACGGGCAATGAAATACTGTCCGTCCGGCATCCATGTGGCATTGTTCAGCAAACGAAATTTTTCCGTGGTGATTTGCTTTGCATTTTTCCCATCTGCATCCATCATCCAGATATTATCACCGCCACCTTCATCGCTTGTGAAAAGTATCTTCTTTCCATCGGGGCTAAAGCGCGGCTGCACCTGCCACGCATGACCGGTAATTATTGGCGTTGCAGTACCACCGGAAATCGGAATGGTATAAATATCTCCCAGCAAATCGAAAGCTATGGTTTTTCCATCCGGACTAACATCCAGATTCATCCATGTTCCTTCGTTTACGGTAATTGAAACTTCTTTGTATTCCCCGGGAGGATTGTTGACGTCCCATTTTTTCTTTTTGTCGTCACCTGCAGCTAAAAGCACAACAACAGCAATTGCAATGCCTGCACCGCCAATTAATTTTTTCATAGTGTTAAGGAATTAAGGAAAGCAAAGAAAACAAAAAGCCCCCGCATTTTTGCGAGGGCTCTGTATTTTAACACATAAGATTAGAAACCAACTTTTGGTGTTTTCTTCTGTTCGATCAGAATTCCTAAACATCCACCATCAGCAGACTTACCTTTTTTGATTCCTGCGCCCGGAACTGTAACCGTGATTACCATGTTACGTGTGGTTTCGCAAGAAAACTCCATGTGAGGAATTTTGTTGTCCGTAGCGTTGTCATACAACAATTCGCCTGAAGCTGCATCAGTTAAAGTAAACTGAATGCCATCACCTAAAAGTTTATCAGCACAAATCGTGATAGAATAATCCAAACCGGAATAAAATATACACTTCAATTTAGAAGTTGTTCCCGGAGCAAATAAACCGCTCTTGGATTGTGAGTTGTACATAAATCCTTCTTCGGAAGCCATACTGCCGCAGCTGGTGCGGTGAAACATCACGCAAGGTGCCTGAGAATTAAGCGGAAGATGCAAGCTGATCATTGCCAACATCATCAAACCGGAGATCACTTTTTTCATAGTTCCTGAGGGTTTATTATTTGTTATTACTGCGCGTTAATAAATGAATCACGAATTTCTTTTGTCTTGGCGCTGATCGCATTGAACTGATCTTTAGTGATGTCGATTTGTGAACCACCGCCTAACACTTTCTTGCCTTTGTCGTTGGTTTTCATACCACCGGTTGCTGCATTTTGTGTCAAACCGTCAAACAATGTTTTCAACCCGTTGAGCTGTTGCAAAACTGATGCCACATCCGCATTACTTTCATATTGCGTCATGTATTCCACCAAATTACTTAACGACATTTTCTGCTCAGCTACTTTAACAGCGACGGCTTTATCCTTGTCAAAATCTTTAACCATGGTGTTCATCAGGTGAAGACTTTCTACCCAACCACCTGCTAACATGAGGCACAAATCTGCACCACGATCGTTTTGCTCTAAATTCTGGAAGGAAGATAAATACAAGTCGTTAGACACAGCGATTAAAGAATCGGAGTTGCCGGTATTCTTGTTGATGCGTTCTTTATCCTTGTCAGTAAGGTTTGTTGCCACCTGAAGTTTTTCACCCATGCGCATACAAACCCCAAAGTAACCTACCACTTTATTGGACACTTCAAACGTTGAACAATAGAGCAAGTCGGCGGAATAAACACCTAAGTTCAATGCCTGTGCTTTTTTGCTCGCGTAATTTTTTTCATTGTCCACAGGGTTCAGCACATCCGCATTGCCGGTTGCACTTCCCAATCCTTTCATGAAAATGAACATTTCTGCCGGAGACGGAACACGGGCAAATTCCATGTTCTGTGTCGGAGCTTCCACAGTGTCTGCAGCTAATGTGTCAGCAGGTGGTGTGTCATTATTATCGCCTCCGCAAGAAGACATGGTGAATACCAATGCCGCAGCAGGGAGCAAAAGCGCAAAAGGCTTCAACTGGTTTTTCATAAATGCTTACTTAGTTAATGAACAAAAATAGTTTTTTTTATGAATTCACAGGAATTTCTGTGCATTTCGACTTGAATCCGAATTCCGGTCAGATGGCCCGAAATGTTAACACTTGTCAAATCAATACACCCGCTTAACAGTTAATTGTTGCACATGGAAGCAAGAAACGTAACTTTACCTATGCGATTTTTGGCCCTTACGCTGTTGATGTTGATTCTGAGAACCGGTGTTGCTCAGGATGTGGTAGTTGGAATAAATCCTAACAGCCTTGCTGTATTTAAACCCGGCTGGTACGCCACAGCAGGTTATTCGCATGCCGTAATTAATAACCGTAAACTCATTCGTGCGGATTATCGTCCGGGATTAGTAGGCGGTATAGCGTATTACGCAAGCCCATGGGTTCGTATTACCGGTGATTTTATCTACCATTTTCCACACAACGGCAATTACGCATTGGATGACGTACATGCCTACAACATTGACTTGAATACCAATCTGGTGATGCGTGCCGGTGAAAGCAATACGTATTTTCGCGCGATTTTCGGTGCCAGTTATTTGAATTGGAGAGGAACATACGTGGGACCGAATTTGAATGATAACAGCAAATATTACTTCGGCATGGTGTTACGTCAGCAGTGGATTGCAGCCAATATCGGATGCGGTTTTACACAGGCACTGAAAGGTCCGTTTGTTGTTTACGGCGATTTCAAATTGCGATTTACTTCCGAAAACGGCGATTTGCTGAGTATTTCGGATACCAGTTTTCAGCTCGGTTTACAATATAAGTTGTCGTCATTCGTTTCTGAGGAAAAGCGAAACGCACGCGCCAAGCGCAAGACCAATTCGGGAATGCCGGGAAGGACATACAAATGGTTAAAAAAGCGGTAATACTCATTGGCGTGCTCATCATGTTGTCGGGTTTTGTCTTTGGTCAAACTTCGACAGGCATTACGTTTACCGGATTTGTATATGATCGCAACGATTCCACTACAAGCCTTACTGCTATTGTGGTGAACAAGCGCACAGGAATGGGTCATACCTATTTGCCGGGTGCACAATTTACCGTTTCGGGCGAACGCACGGATACGTTTCTTGTCACATCGGGCGGATATGAAATGATGAAGTTTTGTTTCAAAGACTCATCAACAGCTATCACCACGTATACCAGGAAAGTTTATTTGAAAATGAAAGTAAATGCATTGGCTCCTGTTACGGTTTATTCACCACCCGATTTGGAACAGTTGCGCAAATCCCGCGAAGCTTTAGGTGTTCAGCGTACTACAACAACTTACGGAATGGCCGATGCAGTGAATAGTCCGATAACTTATTTGTACGAACGCTTCAGTCGTGAAGGAAAATCGCGGGCATTGGTAGCACGTTTGGAAAATGAGGATAAGAAGCGGGAAGTGCTTACCGGATTACTGCATTTGTATGTGATGGTTGGTCTTATTGATTTAAAACAAGAAGAATTTGAACAATTCATCACGTATTTGAATATTCCTGATGAAATGCTGAAAACGTATACGGATTATCAGTTGGCGGTATACATCAAAGGGCGCTTTCTGCAATATCGTGGTGCCACTCAAATTCATCGCGATAATCAGCGGTAAGACAATTGACGTATTTTTGCGTTCATGATTCGGTTTTGCGCGGTATTCGTATTTTCATTCATCATGATAAGCAGTTGTGGAGATCAACCACAGCCGGTTAAGGTGAGCGTACCCGTAAAGAAAGAACTTCCCAAGTCGCTGAATTTACCGAAGATGTACGAGTTCAGTCGAAAAGCCACAACACCTTATGAAGATGGATATGTTGTCATCAATGGCAATCAATATGTGGCTTCTTATAAAGGCAAAATTGTTCGTAATGATAGTACAACAAAATCCTTAATTCCGGTACTGGATATTCGTGCTGAATTCATGGTGGATCGTTTGTTTATTTATCCGTTGAATCAGCAACATTACGTGGTTTGGCAGGAAACAGATCATTTGGGCGTGAACACCTATTTTGCCTTGTATAATAACGGATCGACGCAACCTGAATGGAAAATAAAATATCACGGTCCAAATCCTGGACCTCCGGTGGTGGATTCCGTTTATGCATATGTTACTGCTTTGGGTTTGGTTGGCAAGATGAACATGCTGGAAGGAACTTACGTTTGGAAGGCAGACAGTTTATATGAGCCCATAAAAAAGCGCTTTCACAAGTTCGACGTACCGTTGGTGTATGAAAAGGAAGTTCATTTTGTGGATTTGCCCATTCGCGGACGTAAAGAGCGCAGAGATACGATTAAGCTGGATCGCTTTACCGGCGAACGTTTGAGATAATCCTTAGGATTTCTTGTCAATAACTAAATGAACTTCTACTTTCACCTTAAGCAGATTTGTTTAACTTTGACGCTCAGATATGACGCCAAGGCTGATTCTGAATCCTCAACAACTCGACATTACCATTAAGCGTCTTTGCCACGAGTTAATTGAAGTTCACGATACTTTCAGAGAAACAGTAATTCTGGGTTTACAACCCCGGGGAATTTACATGGCGCGCCGCATTCATAAGGAGTTGCAACAAATTTTGGGTGTGGATGATATTAAATTGGGGGAACTTGATGTCACTTTTTATCGTGATGATTTCCGGAAGAAAGATTTAGTACCCAACACCACCAGCATTGATTTTATTATTGAAGATAAAAACGTTGTCCTCATTGACGATGTACTTTTCACAGGACGTACCATTCGTGCGGGATTAGATGCCATGTTGGCTTTTGGTCGTCCCACAGATGTAGAATTGCTGGTGTTGATTGATCGTCGATTCAGTCGCCATGTTCCAATACAAGCAAAATACGTTGGGAAGCGTGTGGATACTGTTGCCAGCGAGCGTGTTATCGTGAACTGGAAAGAAACTGAAGGTGAAGACAAGGTTTGGTTATTAACGCAATAGTGCTATGAAAAAGAAGCTCAGTGTCAAACATTTACTCGGTATAAAATCATTAACTACCGAAGACATCGAGCTTATTTTATCTACCGCCGAGCAATTCAGAGATGTCATTAACCGACCAATCAAGAAAGTTCCTTCACTGCGCGATATCACGATTGCCAATCTCTTCTTCGAAAACTCTACTCGTACAAGGATTTCATTTGAACTCGCGGAAAAACGACTTTCTGCGGATACGATTAATTTCTCTGCGGCACAGTCGTCCGTAAAGAAAGGCGAAACGCTGATTGATACGGTAAACAACATCTTAGCCATGAAAGTGGATATGGTGGTGATGCGCCATCCCAATCCGGGAGCGTGTGTATTTCTGGCGAATCATATTGATGCAAAAATTGTAAATGCGGGAGACGGTGCGCACGAACATCCAACACAAGCCTTGCTGGATGCGTTTTCTATTCAATCCCGATTGGGAAGTGTTCGCGGGAAAAAGGTGGTGATTGTGGGTGATATTCTGCATTCGCGTGTGGCATTGAGTAATATTTTTTGTCTTCAAAAATTAGGTGCAGAGGTGATGGTGTGTGGTCCCAGAACATTGATGCCTCGTTACATCGGAGATTTGGGAGTAAAAGTGGAATTTGATTTACGAAAGGCGCTCGAATGGTGCGATGTAGCCAATATGCTGCGCATTCAACTGGAGCGCCAGGATATCAAATACTTCCCTTCTCTTCGTGAATACACCATGCAATACGGGCTTGACATGCCGTTGCTGAAATCGATCGGTAAAGAAATTGTCATTATGCATCCGGGGCCGATTAATCGCGGAGTTGAAATTACTTCCGAAGTAGCGGATTCCCCTCAAAGCATTATTCTGGATCAGGTAGAAAATGGAGTTGCGGTGCGTATGGCCGTGCTGTATTTATTGGCAGGCAGAACAGACAACTAAAACCTTTCAGGATTCGATTCTTCTTTTAACTTTGTAGCTATGAGTATGCCGTTTAATGTTGAAAAAAGCGATCGTTATTCCCTAATCCGAATTCAGGCGGATAAGTTGGACACTTTGGTGGCTCCGGCTTTGAAATCGGAATTGGTAATGTTGAATTCAGATGGTACGCGTAATCTAATTATCGATTTATCTGAAACGCGTTACTGCGATTCATCCGGGTTATCCGCAATTCTTGTCGCGAACCGTTTGTGCAAAAATGCTAACGGCGTTCTTGTATTAACCGGCTTGCAGGAAACAGTAAAAAAGCTGATTTCAATTTCTCAACTCGACAGTATTCTTATCATTACCGAATCGCTTCCGCACGCTATTGACCGCGTTGTTGCAGAAGATGTAGAATCCGGTAATACTGATTAATCCAAAACCAACCTCCATGAAGAAATTTTACGTTATCGTTAGCGGCTTGTTACTTTCATTAGGCGCTAGTTCACAATGTGTAATTAATCAAAGTGTCTTCGCCGGCCCTAACGATTATGGTATAGTGCCCGATACAATACAGAACTTGCCTATTGCCTACGTTGGGACACCATACGTTACAGACTTGCAGTTACATGTTTTGCAGGACACAACGACATCTTTGGGGACCTTTCCTTTTCAGGATTTTACGATTGATAGTGTTGTAGGCTTGCCTGCAGGATTTACTTATATGCCCAATCCAACCAACGGAGTTATTCCCGGTGGTGGCTATGGTTGCGTAGGATTGTCCGGAAATCCAACTGCTGGACAAGAAACAGGCGGGCCAAATAATGACGGCGTTTATCCAATCACGGTGTATTTTACTGCGATTGTTTTGGTATTTAACGTCCCTACAGCTTTCCCTGCTACGTGGACAGGTTACAGAGTACATATTCAAAACGCAACTTCATTAAGCCCGGCGGTTCAGAATTTCACATTTGGATCTGCGCAGAATGCTCCAAATCCTGCCGACTTTCGTACCGAGTTTCGTTATACAACTCCAAACGGAGGTGAAGTTGAATTTACCATGTACAATATGGTTGGCGCTGTTGTAAAGAAGTCCAAATTGAACGCAGAACGCGGTTTAAACAAATTCACCATGGATACCTCAATATTACCTGCAGGTGTTTACATGTACTCATTTAAAATGGGTGATCAAATTGTTACCCGTCGTATGACCGTTACTCACTAATAATGGGTAGTAAGTTTGACGTTCATGTATTAGGTAGCAGTTCTGCTACGCCAACTTCAAAAAGATATCCTACCGCTCAGTTACTTAACGTGGCTGAGCGGTTTTATTTAATCGATTGCGGAGAAGGTACACAGATACAGTTGCGCCGTTACCGTTTAAAGTTTCAGCGTATCAATCATATTTTCATCAGCCATTTACACGGAGATCATTATCTCGGTTTAATGGGTTTGATCTCATCATTGCATTTGCTGGGAAGAAAAAACGAGTTGCACATCTATCATCCGCCCGGATTGAAGGAAATTATTGAATTGCAATTGCAGCTTTCAGGAACGGTTTTAAATTACCCCATCATTTGGACAGCTCATCGCAGCGACGTTTCCGAAGTGTTATTAGATGACGGTAATGTAACGGTAACTACCATTCCGTTAAATCATCGCATTCACTGTTGCGGATTTTTGTTCAGAGAAAAAGACAAAATGTACAGTTTGAATAAAACGCAACTAACGTATTATAAGATTCCCGTAGCACAGTTCCAGGAAATTCGAAAAGGGAATGATGCTGTTCTGGAGGATGGAACCATCATTCCGGCGAGTCGTTTAACAAACGGTCGACCCATTGCCCGGCAGTACGCGTTTTGTTCCGATACACGTTATAGCGAATCGGTGATAGAGGCGGTGAGAGGTGTGGATCTTTTGTACCACGAGGCGACCTTTTTGCATGAGCTGCTTCAACGTGCAGAACAGACGTTTCATACAACGGCCCGGGAAGCCGGCGAGGTGGCTGCAAAAGCTGATGTTCGTCAGTTATTGATCGGTCATTTTTCCGTGAGGTATACTGATGTAAATGTTTTGTTAGAAGAGTGTAAGCAATTCTTTAACAATACTTTATGCGCTGAAGAAGGAACCATTGTTTCAATTCCTCAACGTAAGGAAGTGTAAAACATTCCACAATTTTTTCTTGCATTTTTCAGTTCGGATATTACCTTTGAACCATCTTATTTGAAATAAGTCTAAATAAAATTATGGCCTTAAAAGTTCTCATTGCCGACCCTAATTATTTATCCGGAAAAGGATTACAATGCATGATTGCAGAGATTCCCGGGCTTGCTTTTGCCGGAATTTGTAAAAATTACGCGGAGCTTGAATTAGCGGTTATCAATCATGAATTTGATGTGGTGGTAATGGATCACTTAAGTGCGGACTTCGGAATGGATGCGGTTCGGATGGTTCGTCAGGAAAAGCCGAAATGCGGAATTTTAGCTATTACTGATATGCCGAGAAAACGTTCGTTCAGTGAAGCGGTTGAAGCCGGCGTAAACTCTTATGTTTTGCGTGAATGTGAGCGGGAAGAAATTGTGGATGCTATTCAGGCGGCACATAAAGGAGAAAAGTTTTACTGCGGTAAGATTGTGAATGAGGTGATGCAAAGCGTTGATGAAATTCAGATTGGAGCCGAAATTTCCTGTGACGGTATCAAGCTATCTGCGCGTGAAGCCGAAATCATTCGTTATGTCGCAGAGGGATTGACAAACAAAGAAATTGCTGATTTACTCTTTTTGAGTTCTCATACGGTTACTACACACCGTAAAAATATTATGGCTAAGCTGGGAGTAAACAACACTGCGGGATTAGTGATGTTCGCGATTAAAAACGGCATTGTTTCTCCTAATCACTTCTTGTTTAGCACCAACTAATTTGGTTTAGTTCATGGTTTGGAATCAGCGAAGCTCACCCGCTTCGCTTTTTCTTTGTCCGCAACTATACTTCGCGTATGTTTGAATCCATGATTCGTTTAGTTGCAGATAGTGGTTCAACCAAAACAGAATGGGTGGGCATTTTGGGAAATGAGGTGGTTTTTAAAACACATACTACCGGTTTAAATCCTTTTCAAATAAGCGATCAAGAGTTTGTTGAAATTGTCCGCACTGTATTTGCTGAGTCGACGCAATACGGCGAAATCAAATCGTTGGCGTTTTATGGAGCCGGTTGCACACCGCATAAAATTCCGCATGTTCAAAATCTGTTGCAGCACACGGGAATTCCGGATGTACTTGTATTTGACGACTTGCAGGCTGTTGTTGACGGTTGTTTGATGCAGCGAACCGGAGTAGCAGCAATACTGGGAACAGGAGCTAATTCCGGTTATTTCGAAAACGGAAAGCTGATTGATAAAGTTCCTTCACTGGGATACATACTGGGCGATGAAGGTAGTGGAGCTTCATTAGGAAAAGCTTTATTACATGCTTATTACAACGGATTGCTTCCTCAAGAAGTTATGGATGAAATGCATGAGACGTTTGATATGAAACGCGAAAGTGTTTTGGAGCATGTATATCGTCAACCTTTCCCGAATCGATATCTGGCTTCGTTCGCAAGATTTGTTCACGGCCATATACATATTGCTGAAATTTGTAAGATCGCACATACGCAGTTTGAATTGTTTTGTCAATATCAGTTACTGAAATATCCAAACATCGCTAAACTTCCTATTGCAATTTCAGGCTCAATCGGGTTTCACTTCAGGATAATGATTAGCGAAGTTCTTGCTGAACACGGCATAACTACTGCTGAATTTTATCAATCACCGGTAGAAGGCTTGGTTGCCCAAATGTGCGCTAGTGCTGAATAAGGACCTTTTTAGTTCCGATCAATAAACCATCTTCATTAATCAGTTGCAATAAATAAAGTCCGTTTGGAAGCGTTACAACTTCCATTGATAGGGCTGAAGAGGTTGTGTTCGCACTTTGAATTTGTTTTCCGTTCATATCAATTAGTAACGCAGAGAAAGTGGATTCGTTATCCGATCGCACCATCAAGACTTCATTTGCCGGGTTAGGAAAAATGCTCATATTCCCTGTCATTTCCTGTTCACGGATATCCAATACATTTATCGCAGCACCGTATTTATCCACTTTTATAAGGTACATATTGGGTAGAAAACTGTTGTGACCTTCAGTAAATCCAAGCATTACATAGCCACTGTCCTGTGTATTGTCAATGCTAAATGCTTCATCAGGTTCCAATGTCCCATAATTCGTAGCAAACCAATTTGCAGCCTGAAAAAAGTGAAAGTCACCGTTTTGATCCACCAGACTTGTTTTTCCGGTTAACGCCAATCCACCTTGTTTAGATTCAATAACCGCGTTAGTCTCCAGATTGGTGGTAGCGTTCCCAAAAGCTAAATCGTAACGATAAGCCCCCGAAAAATCCATGGCATATGCGTACCCATTATTCACTCCTCCAGTTGTTTTATTAATGCCGCATACAACCAAGTCTGCGTACACTTGGCAAATTCCGCGTGCTTCATCTTGAACGTTGCTGAATGCAGGAATTGACTTGGTCCATAAAGTGTCACCATTCTGATCCATCCTTAAGATCCACGAGTCGCCTAAGGTGTCGGATTGGCTGTAACTGAAGCCCGCCACTGCAATTAACGAATCGCGTGTTTCAATCACTCCACGTCCCTGGTCTTGTTTGGTTCCTCCGTAGGTTTTTGACCAAAGTAGCTGACCGTTCTTATCCGTCTTAACTACCCATAAATCTTCGGCACCATTTCCGAAACTCCAGGTTCCTCCGGTTAACACAAAACCACTATCATAGGTTTGATACACGTCATAAAACAAATCCCAGTCAGTTCCACCAAAGAAGGAATTCCATAAAGTATCTCCATTTTTATTGGTGCGCATTAACCAACCATCATAAGCGCCATTTCCTTTACTGTTGGTAAAACCGGCCATGATGTATCCGGAGTCCGGCAAAATTCTGATACTTCTTATCACATCAATATTTTCCCATCCGTACGTTTTACTCCACATTACAAGACCAAACGAATCCACGCGAACCAGATAACCATCGGTCACGTTACTTGAACTTGTTGATCCTGCCAGTATATATCCCTGATCCGGACAGCTCTTTACAGAGTAGCCGAATTCAGTACCATTCGTTCCATAGATCTGACGAAATTGAATGGTGCTTTGTGCACTTAAGGCTATTGATGCAATCGCAAGTATTAATGTGATATAATTTCTCATACTAGAATCGATAAGCAAGTTGAACATAAGCTCCTTGTCCTGTTGACGCAGTGCTCGCAAATGCCATGATATTATCGCAATGAATACCTGTGATGATTTTTTTTGCTAGCGTAAATCGCAATGATACAGGAACCTGTAAAGCAGCATATCCACCATAACTGATACCTGAAACGGCACTGAATGTTCCGGCGTTATTCATCCAACCGGTGTGAATACGAATCATAGGTTGTTCAGGGTTGGTGTTCCACCAATGAATTTGAACGGCATTGTACCAACCATTAGCGAAGCGCGCTTGTAAACCGCCGCAAACATTTAACGGTAATACACCTGTGTAGGTGCTGCCCGATGAAATGGTGTAAAATGAATCTGCCGCAGGAGTTTCAATCACGTTTTCGCTATTTAAAAAATCATTCGGAAGAATAATACCGGTAAAAGTGTAGCTGGTATCCACGCTATACACGTAGCCTTTATTATTCCAACTGATAATTCCCGCATCCTGGACACCTGCCCACCAACCAAACTTTGTTGTGCTGCCCCAGTTGCCGCTGATACGCAATCCGGTTGTGATGCCGGTTCCGTTGATATCCGTAAGTTTCTTTGCAGCAGTATCAGAAGTGCGGAATGTACCTTCAACATCCATATCTACGAAGAGTCCAAGATTGTCGGTGTGAATGCGGGCCTTGTTCAGTTGTACTGAACTGTATTGATGGCCGAGTATTAATCCCGCATTCCATTGTATTTGCAAACGATTGTTGAATACTGATCTTTCTTGTCCGTATCCGAATGTGGTGAAGGAAAAGTAGTCGAAACGAGTTCGATCTGCATTAGCGGTACTTCCTTTAAACGATTGGTTCCCGTCCATTGCTAAACGCAGCGCATCGGGAGGGAAACTGCCGTTAAAAATCAGTCGACGATCGGCCCAGGTAATATGTGTTATCGGTTTGTTCTTATCTCGCCATTGACCACCGAAACGCATTCCGGCTGCAGCACCCACGACATTTTTTTCGGATAACCGATCATACTGCTGTGATTTCATTTCATTGTCAATAAACCCGCCGAGGTATAACGTATTGATGAACCCATTAGTCAGTGAAGCGCTTCCGACGAAAAAATTACTCTCTGCCGTGCACAACCAGGAATACTTAGAAGTGTCGTTTTGTAAGGTCGGAATATCCCAAACCGCACGTTGATCCTGCGCTACAAGTTGTACCGTGAATAATAAAGTTACTCCGAAATATATCGCTCGTATCATTCTGCTTTTGTGCTGTAAGTAAAATCAGTGGTGATCTTGAAGTCGATACGATTCGTATTTGTAATGCGAACCAGTTGAGGATAACTGTTGGAATCGAAACGAACACGAATCAACATGCGATCGGTGTATAATAAACGATTGGTCAGCGTCTCGTTCAAATCAAAAACGATAAGTGAATTCGAGTTTCCTGTTGAGGTTAAATAACCATTTACAATAGTTGAAGGAGCTGCCTGTATGGTACTGTTACTCACGGCGAGTGAATCGGTAATATTTCCTGCTGCATCCAGCAGATACAATTGTACCGTAGCATTTAAAGGGAACGAGTTCCATGTGTGCAAATACAATTTCCCTTTTTGTATTTGATCACGATTTTCAAAGTCGGCAAAGTTGGTGGTCAATGTATCGGTTAATCGAATATCATTAGCTGCAAATTTCATCGGTAAATCAAGCTTTAATTGGGCATCCAGACTGTAATCCACAAACAGGAAATCATTATTGCCTGAAATGTTACCCAAAGGATTTGTTTCCAATTTGATATCGTAGCCTAAACTGTTTGGGAGATTTTCTGCTAGTGCTTTTACATTAGAATTGGCGTTATCAAATGTCCACGAATATGTTTGAGGAATAACGGGAGGCCACGCAAAAGAATACGTTGCACGCGTCAGGTTTACAGGTGCGCCAATTAACGGATGTGTGAGGTATACCGCATTGTTGTTAATTGAATTGCGGGACCAAATGTTGTTGATCGTCATGCGTGCGTCCATTCCCACATAATTCTTGACATCAAGCGTCATGGTTAATGAATCAAGCAGGAGAGAGCCACCCGCAATATTTTGAAAAGCGCTTAATGTAGATTCTTCCGGTCCCAGTTGCAGAATCTGATTTCCGAAATACCCGCGAATGTATTCCGGCTGTAAATCTTGATAAGTCATTAAAATTGCGACGGAATCAACATTAGTAACTTGTGCACTTCCTGTTTCTGTCGGATCAATTTGTGCGGTAAACCGTGTTGTAATCGTATTCACACGATCCCCGGCCACGCCCGTAAAATCTATTACATAACCGGCCATGTTGATGGTCGCAAACTGAACAAAAGAAACAGTTCCGGATGGTGCGGCAGGAACTATAAATGTGGTGTCGAAAGGAACTGAATTACGCACAGCGCCGGGAATTTCGAAACGCACCAGAATTCGGCGGGTTACATCATTTTGAATTCGTGCTAAGATCTTTCCGTCGCGCAAAGTTGCAGAGGCCAGCTGAATGGTCGAAACATTCAGCGAGGATTGATCCAGATTACTTGGTGTAATAAAATCGCCGGGATTAAACGTGAAATTTCCGAACGGTACATTGTAGCTATACAGAATGGATGTATCCGGAATTTCGTACAAAGCAGGATCAGATAATCCTGGAAATTCCGTAATCCAGCTTACGCGCACAGTGCCATCTGCGTCTGCCGTAAGTATTGAATCTGTAGCAAGATTGTTCAATGATAACGATCCGGATAACACAGGTGCTGTAATATCCACTTCCCACCAAGGAGCTTCTCTTTTACAGGAATAGAACATCACTGCACAAACCAGTATTAATGTCCATAACATTCCTTTTGTTTTCATAGGATACTAAGATAAGTCATCCTACGTCGTTGTAAATGCCCATTATCAGAAAATCTTACGCGTTAACCGAATGAAATGCAACCTATTTTTCAGAAACACGTTAAATTTGTGCTTTATGCGTAAATACGGCAAGCGATATTTTATTTCTCTTTTAGCTTCAGCAATCGTGATGTACGGCTTGTCGTATTGCTGGCACGGTTTGTTTCTGAACGATTATCAACTGATACAATATCCGTTAGGGATTTTTCTGGGTGCGGCTGCCGTGGCGTATCTAATGATCGGAGCTGTATTAGGACGATTATTTATTGCTCCTCAATTGGATCGTGTTGGCAGGCATCCCTTGCTTCGAGGACCCGTTGCCGGCGTGATTACCGGTGTTGCCGTTTACGTGTTGGCTTTGGTTATTGGCGTCACTTACAATAAAGAACTCGATCTGAAATTTATTGTAATGGATGTAGTTTGGCAAGCGATAGAACAGGCTATTGGCGGTTTTGTAACAGGATTGGTGTACATGTTTGTGTACGAACCTTTCTATGTTCCTCAAGAAGTAGAACATCACGAAGATCTGCCGTAATCAATAACCGTATTTCTCCTTCCAACGTGATTTGAGGAAGGCTCGCAGTTCATTTTCACGCGCATTTTGCCCCGGATCATAAAACACCGACCCGCTAAGTACCTCCGGTAAAAATTCCTGTGCTACAAAATTGCCATCATAGGCGTGAGCATAACGATAATCTGAACCGTAGCCGATGTCCTTCATTAATGCAGTAGGTGCATTTCGTAAATGCAAAGGTACCGGTTGATTTCCCGTTTGTTCAACTGCTTCCAGCGCTTTACCGATTGCTGCATAAGCCGCATTGCTTTTAGCGCTACAGGCCAAATAGGTAACGCATTGACTCAGAATAATACGTGCTTCCGGCATGCCGATAACATTTACTGCCTGAAAGCAGTTATTCGCCATCAATAACGCGTTGGGATTGGCATTACCGATATCTTCCGATGCTAAAATGATCAGCCGACGTGCAATAAACAAGGGATCTTCTCCACCGGCGAGCATACGTGCCAGCCAATACACAGCTCCATTTGGATCTGATCCTCGAACAGATTTAATCATTGCACTGATGATGTCATAATGCTGTTCTCCCGATTTATCGTATAGCGCAATATTTTGCTGTACTTGCTGCATCACATAATCGTTGGTAATTGCACAAGATGCACCGGCAGGAAAACTTTTGACCACCAGTTCGAATACGTTTAACAACTTACGTGCATCACCACCGGAAATGCGGAACAACGCTTCATATTCCCGTATTTGCACTTGACGTGAACGAATATAATCGTCATCTCGAATAGCCTGTTGCAATAAGGCTTCCAGATCGTGTTCATTTAAATTTTTTAAAATGTACACCTGACATCTGGAAAGCAAAGCGGGAATAACTTCAAATGAAGGATTCTCGGTCGTGGCGCCAATTAACGTGATCCAGCCTTTTTCTACTGCTCCTAACAATGAATCTTGTTGTGCTTTGCTGAAGCGGTGAATTTCATCGATGAATAAAACCGGTGTTTGTGTGTTGAACAGGCTGTTCTCTTTTGCTTTGTCAATCACTTCCCGAATATCTTTTACGCCCGAGTTAATTGCACTTAGTGCATAAAATGGACGTTTCAGCGTATTGGAAATAATATTGGCCAATGTAGTTTTCCCTACTCCGGGTGGTCCCCAAAAAATCATGGAGTGCAGCAAACCTGATTCTAATGCCCGTCGAATAACGCCATCCGTGCCAACGAGATGTTGTTGACCGATGTATTGATCAAGTGTTTTGGGGCGCAGACGTTCCGCTAAAGGGGCATTAAACATGCGACAAAGTTACAATAACCGTTAAGGAGAAGAACTTCGGCACAGTTTTTTCGATATATGGAATGAAAAGTTAAATTTGTCCACCAATACACCCAAAACTATGAAACCATTTTCAGGAGTAGTGATGATAGGCGCAGTAACGCTATTGTTGTGCTCATTCGCATTTAAAGGAAAAGATACCACTTCATTGGAAGGCAAGTTGTATAAAGTAACTACCACAGAAGTGAAAAAAGGCAAGTCCGGAAAACCCGATCAGGATGAAATTTCATTCAAAGGAGGAAAGTTCAAGTCAAAGACTGCTAAGGTGGAAATGGGTGCCGATGCGATTCCGATTGAGTTGAAGATAGATTCTGTCTATACGCAGGAAGGTAGTGATGATAATGAAGATATCGATATGATTTATGTCGAGTTTGAAGGCGAGTTCACCAACAAAATGGAAGAAACCGTTAAAGTTGTAGGAACTGTTGATGGTTACGGTATCGAAGGTTCTATTGAATTGTCCAAGAAAGGCAAGTTGAAGCGCCACTTCGATTTCGTTGGAAGTCAGAAAGACAAGAAGAAGAAGTAACAAACAGTATTGATTTCAATAAAAAAGCGAACAGTTTTTGTTCGCTTTTTTTGTTGTCGGCATTTATTTTATTTGGCTACGGAGTTGTTATTTTACTTCGATCATTAACTTAGACCGACAAAAACTATCCCGCTTTAATATACGACCAGCCTTCTTCCTGACGCTTCACAATTTCAATGATGCCGGCAGGTACAAAGCCCATGCCGTCCAAAATAAGGCTTCGTTCAACTTTGCGTTCCTTCAATGAAAATTCACATGCATTGAATTGAATCCCTTTTGCGGCGTGTGCCTGAACCTTTTCTTTAACAATAGTTTTGCCTTCGGTGATCATATCAAGTCCGGCTCCGTGACAAACTACTTCAATTTTAGTGGTAGGTGATACGCTTGTAATATTGCCCAGTTGTTTCATTAACTGTTTGTGCACCATTGTATCTCCTGATGTCAATTGAAACACAATTCGGTGTTCGTTTTTTCCTTCATTGACCGACGTTTTCCAACTGTACGAAAAAGTGGCAATGGCAAGAATAATCACACCTGCAATCGCATATTTAAATTTCTGCATGGCTAAAAATATTAAAGTGCAGATTGAATTTTCTGTTTAACTAATTCTTTCTCTACCAATCCTTCATTGCGCCACAACACTTTACCATCTTTATACAAAACCAAGGTCGGCATAGCACTAATGTTCATGTAATTCGCAACCTCTGAATCGCGGTCTACATCAACTTTAACTAATGTAAACTGTCCTTTCATTTCTTCTGACAGCTGATCCAAACGTGGACCTAAAATTTTGCACGGACCACACCATACCGCAGTAAAATCTACAAGAACGACGCCGCTGTTAATGGTATCATTATACATTGCGGTAGTGATTACGGTAGCTTTAGGCGTTGCTGTAGCTCCTGATGTTACTAATGCCATTCCTGAATTGGACCAGTTTCTTACGCCGCCCTGCAATTCAATAACTTGCTTAAACCCGTTTTCGCGTAACCAGGAAACAGCCGACGCGCTGCGGCCACCGCTTAAGCAATATACCATTACGGGTTGATCTTTTTTTAAGTTCGCTGCTTGCATCTTGAAGTCGGGGCCGTTCCAATCCATATTCATGGCGTTGGCAATGAAGCCACCGTTGAATTCTCCCGGTGTTCGCACGTCCACTAACTGTTCATTGGGCAATGAATCAATCAAAGCCTGAAAGCGCGCAGGTGCAACAGTTTGGTTTAAACCGCCTTTATTCGTCTGTCCGCAGGCTACCAATACGATTGCTACAAACGGAATTGCAAGAAATAGTTGTTTCATAATACGAAATTAAGGGTATTACTGATGCGATTGAATAATTTGCTGTAACTCCGCAGCACCGGCCATTCCGGAGTGGCGCCATACGACTTCTCCATTTTTAAATAGCAATAGTGTTGGCACGGCGCGAATACCAAATGCGGCTGCAGCCTGTTGATTCTTGTCAACGTCTACTTTCAAAATATGTGCATTGTCGCCAACGCGAGAAGATAAGTCATTCAATACCGGAGACATGGCTTTACACGGCCCGCACCATTCGGCAAAGAAATCGACCAATACGGGTTTACCGGAATTGATCAGTGTTTTAAAGTCTGACATAATTATCCAAGTTTTTCAAGGTCACGTTGAAGTGAAGTCCAGCTTCCTCCATTGTATACTTGTGTTAAACCTTTTGATTTAAGTGTGCTCACACCCATTCCTGATCGTGTGCCCGAAGCACAACACAACACTACAGGTCCTTTCCCGATTTTCTTCAACTGACTATCCAGCGTGTTGAGCGGAATGTTAATTGAACCCGGGATATGCCCCGATTTATATTCACCCGGAGTGCGCACATCGATAACCATCAAGTTATCTGCTTTTAGTATTTCTTCGGGAACGCTCATTCCCATTAGTTTTTTCAGAAGTCCGAACATAGATTTTCGTTTTATGGTACAAAGTTCAGACAATAAGATGAGTCGTACAGTGACTATGGTCAC
This sequence comes from uncultured Flavobacteriales bacterium, assembly GCA_937974275.1. Taxonomy (GTDB): domain Bacteria; phylum Bacteroidota; class Bacteroidia; order Palsa-965; family Palsa-965. The sequence continues at coordinate 10,503 of CALJIF010000036.1, read as the reverse complement.
CTAATGTTAGAGCTTGAGCCACTTTGTGCTGACTTGTTGCCCTTTAGTCCGGATGTGAATTACATATAGTCCTGCATTCCATGACGTAGTTTGTAAAACCATGGTGTCAGACAGGTTATCGCCGGTGTAAACACACTTGCCGCTCATATCAAAAATCGAGATTGCGCATTCTTGAGGCAATCCTGTAACGTGCAATGCATCGGTTCCGGGATTGGGAAAGAGATTGATTCGTGGCGATGTTGTGCTTGTCTCAGTAGATACAAGATTCATTTGTACATCAAGGTATAATCCCATAGTGTAAACATCCAGGAAACGACCATTTAAAGCGGCCTGGTTAATATGCATTCCGATGACGTCGCTAATGGAGTCATGAAGTGTTATCGGTATGATGGACGTATCACAACGCCATGCGCGCAGCCAACTATCGAAACCGTGAGCAGCATCGCAGGCATAAAACAAATTGAGATCGGCGCGAAGTGCTTTGCGTAACATGTAAATTGCCGTATCCCGCCATGGAAGGCCGTTTGGTAAGAGCTGTAGCGTTGTGGAAACATTATGCACAATAATCGCATGATAGACCGGTTTCGCGTTATGTCCATCCATCCACATTCCGGAAGGAATTTGACCGGGAACAACGCTATACCGCAAAATCGAATCGACCGCCAAGAATTGATTGGTATTAACTGCTTGCAAAGTTGCTCCCATGGAAACTCCATACGACTGAAAGGTATTGTAGTTGTAATTCGTATTGTAGTTCAGGCTGTCGAGATAGTGCGATGCAAGAATTGCTGCGTTTCTGTAATTGGTATCGCCGGTAAACAAATAAGCTTCAGCGAATGCACCTCCAATAACACCGGCATCGAACTTAAATTCTCCGGTTCCGCGATCACTGATAATCCAGCCATTTTGCAACACATTTACTGAATCGGCACCGATCGATTGTAAATAATTATTGATGATGGGAGTAAATATCGGGTCGTTGTATGGTCGTAGGTCGGGAAATGGAAATGCACCATAACTCAATTGCATGGTGAGCAGTGAATCCAGGCCTTGCTTGGCCCAATTATAGTAAGCCGTTTTGCGGGCAAGATCTGTTTCCGCCGCACTTATCCTCAACAGTCCGATACATACTTCGGCACCGCTACGCAATGGAATGGAATGCGGAAGAAAAGTCGGTGGAGCCATGCCTTTACACGCCTTCCAAATTTGAGCATACACGGCACTGTCGGTGGCTATCAATGCTCTTGATAACAAAAGCGCGTTATTGGTGGATAACCATGTCGTGTTGGAGGAAATATTATAAAATGCTGTGGGCGATTCGGGTTGACCCGCTTCCGAGCCCATTTGCATTTTACCAACTTGCGAAATAGAATCAATAGCGTTTAGATCTTTTTGTCGAAGCGAGGTTTGTAAGAAACTAAATGTTGCCGAAAGTTGTTGTTGTTGGGTAGCGTTGAATTGCTGAACGTCGCTGCATTGGCTGAATAAACCAACGTTGAAAACAGTTAAACATACAGCAATTGTGAAGGTTCTCATTTTGCCTTTATGATTTGAACTATAAGGACTAACCATCCTGCTATCATGCATAATCCTCCGAGTGGTGTTATCGGTCCCAGCCATTTCCACGATTGTAATCCAATAACATCACGAGTACTTAATAAATATAATGATCCGGAAAACAGAATTGCACCTGCTAACAGCAATCGATAGGTCCATGGTGTTATGTTTAGAGCGGGAAAAGCTCCCTGCAATAGGGCCATCAAAATCATTCCTATACCCGCATACATTTGGTAACGAGCTCCTGTTTCAAAATTTTTCATCATACGTTCGGTCATCAAACCCGAATCGAGATGTTTTTCCAAACCGTGAGCAGCAAAGGCTCCAAGAATGATAGATAAACTTATTAAAACGGCACCTGCAATTATTCCTTCTTTCATTGCTGCAAAGTTTTATCACTTACTGACTCAAATATAACCTTAACAGGGCAGTTTCCCGAATTTGGCGATGAAGACGGGATATTTGCTGCATAGTATTTAGAGATACTTGTCTAATTTCGCGCTGATGAAAACAATTTTAGTAATAGGCGCCGGACGTTCCTCATCGGTATTGATCAATTATCTCTTAACGCATGCTCAACAGGAGCAATGGAAGGTGCGTGTGGGTGATATGGACATTAAACTCGCTCAACAGAAAACAAACGAACATCCATCTGCAGATGCATTTTACTTCAATATTGAAGACGCTCAACAACGAGAGCAGGAAATTTGGGGTGCGGATGTTGTAATTTCTATGCTGCCGGCTTTTATGCACGGTGCTGTGGCTAAAGATTGTGTTCGCCTGAAGAAGCATTTGGTTACAGCGTCTTATGTTTCAGAAGAAATGAAAGCATTGCATGAGGAAGCTGTTCGTAATGATGTGTTACTCTTGAATGAAATAGGACTTGATCCGGGTATTGATCACATGTCGGCGATGGAGATTATCCACAAGATTGAAGCACAGGGCGGGAAGTTAACAGCATTTTATTCCTATTGCGGCGGTTTGGTAGCTCCGGAATCAAATACTAATCCTTGGGGCTACAAGTTTTCATGGAATCCGCGAAATGTTATATTGGCAGGGCAGGGGACAGCTCAATATATTGAAAACGGGAAATTACGTTATCTGCCGTATAGTCGTCTGTTTGCATCACACGCTACGATAACGGTTAAAGGTCATGGAGAATTTGATGCCTATGCGAACAGGGATTCGCTGTCGTACAGAAGTGTTTACGGTATTCAAAATATTCCAACCATGTTACGCGGAACGTTACGTTATCCGGGATATTGTAAAGCCTGGCATCTGCTGGTTACAATTGGATTAACAGATGATTCGTTCAAAATTCAGCAAGCGAATAAGTTGACATATGCAGAGTTTGTGGAATCATTGCTTCCATCCGGCGAAGGTTCCTTACAAAAACGAATTGCAGCATTGTGTCATATCAGAGAAGATGATCCGGCCATGCAGAAACTTTTGTGGACAGGATTACTGGGCAATGACTATATTCCTTTGGAACACGCATCTCCGGCGCAAATTGTGCAGGAACTTCTTGAGCGCAAATGGAAGTTAGAGGCCGCGGATAAGGATATGGTTGTCATGCAGCATATTTTCGAATACAGCATTAATGACAAAAAGCAAACGCTCCGCTCTTCGCTAGTTGTTATCGGAAAGAATCAAACAGAAACTGCCATGGCTGCAACAGTTGGCTTGCCGGCTGCAATTGCAGTTCGTTTGTTATTGAACAATAAAATTTCAAAACGAGGAGTTGTAGTTCCGGTTCATAAAGAATTGTACGAACCGATTTTGAAAGAACTGAAAGAACATCAGATAACGTTTGTAGAGGAAATCGAGTTTTAGTTCCGGAAGATGCAGTCTGTTTTGATGATCCGTACTATTTGAATTTCAAATATCATTAATTAAAAAGCCTCCCTAAGGAGGCTTTTTTTATTCGTCTTTAGGACGTTCTACACCTTGCGGTGGTCTGGGTAATGAGTCTGATTTGGTATTTGGTTTTACTTCTCCTGATTTTCCTTTTTCGCTAGGTTGCCCGGGCTCATCAATTGCGATGGGTGGTGCGGGTGGAGCAGGTGCTTCTTGGGTTTTCTGCGTGGGAGCAGGAGTCTCATCCTTTTTCTCTTTCGGAGCCTCTTGTTTTGGTTTGGCCTTGTCCTTATCGGTTGTCCCCGGTTGTCCCGGTTCGTCAATAGCTATCGGAGTTTCAGATTGCTCTTTTTTCTTCTGACTTTTTTTCTTGGGAGGATCCTGTGCCAATACATCAGCGGATACAAAGAGTCCTGCTGCCAGGAGTAGTATGGTGTAAACTGTTTTCATAGCAATAAGTTTAATACTTGTAAGACAAATTCAGTGCCAGATTATTTCTGCAGTTCTCTCGCTTCAGGAACCGAAATAGGTTCTCCTTTGAAGAAAGCAATAATAAAGGCATCCGGGAATCCTGCAGCACGTAACTGTTCTTTCAATGCATTTACTTGCGCAAAATCAGAACTGCTTCCCACCGTATAACGGATTAAGCCTTGTGGAGTTGTTCCACGCTGAACGCCTTGAACACCGTTTAACTTTTGTTTATCTGCTTCACTAGGTTCATTTTTATAAACGCCAAGTTGTACACGGTATTCCACCATTGATTTCACATCGGTTCCACCAACTTTATTCTCGTTTAAATCTTCCGGTTCTGCTTTCACATATACAGCACCTGCCTCTGACAAAGGAATTCGCTTACCATTCTTATAGGCGGTAACAAACGCGCCTTTATATCCGCGTTGCTCCATTGCTATTTTGTGATTGATGGCATCCTGGAAGTTCGTGAATGAGCCTGTCATGTATTTGTACAATCCGTCTTCTGTTCTTACCTCAATCAAATCAGGTACATCTTTAAATACGCTCTTCGGTAATGGTCGGCTGTAAGCGCCCAGTTGCACTCGCAACACAACGCCTTCTCCGGTGGGACCGGTCGGTGTAGCGTTAGTAGTACCACCACTGTTGGAATTACCGGAGTTATTGTTACCCGAATTATTTCCGGCGGTGTTATTTCCTGCATTAGAATTGTTTCCGGAGTTATTTCCCGATGTATTGTTACCTGAATTGTTGTTACCTGAATTATTTCCTGAATTATTTCCGGCGGTAGAGTTATTTCCACCGTTATTTCCACTATTGTTATTTCCTGAAGTGTTGTTTCCGTTATTAGAAGTTCCTCCGCTATTGTTTACGAAGACATCATTAACCTCTACAAACTTTCCATCAGCACTTCTATAAACAATCACAGGTTTGTTAAATCCATCAGCTTCCAGTTGTTTTCTGCGTTTCTCAGCCTCACGCATATCACCGAATTTTCCTGCCGTATAAACGGTTGATGAATCGCTTTGCGGGAAAGTCGCAATATCCGGTACACTGAGGAACTTCATCATCTGTGCATTGGAAATCCCGGAATTGTATTTACCCAAAAGTACCATGTACGTTTTTTTGTCTCCGGGGGCTGTTCCTGTCTTTCCTTCATTAGAATTAATAACAACAGTTGGAGCGAACTTACCTGTGGAATCCATGTAACGTTCCCACTTGTATAAGATCATCGAGTCGGTTAAGCCAACACCAAATTCGTCTGCAATTAATGTCGTCGGAGTGCCTGCTTCATCGTCACGATAATCGGCAGTTAAATCGCCATCAGCATCCAAAGGACATCCTTTAGCATCAACGGGCACACCTTTAGGAGTTTCTCCGCAGGAATCATTAAAATCGATTACGCCATCACCATCGTAATCATCTTTATCCATTGCCAGATAATCCACATTCTCGTAAGGATCGTTACCGTTTTCATCCATGGTGGAATTAGGTCCTGTCAAATTGTAACGAATAGAAAATGCCGACATCACGAAATGATCGTTCTTCGAATTTCCGGCGCGTGTGCCAACACTATTTTCTGTAATGCCATCAACATAATCGGTGAATGTGAAGTGGATGGTAGCACCAATTCGGGCATCCCACTTTTCGCTGATGTGCATATTGAATCCAACACCTACAGGAACAGCCCATGAACGTTCAGGATATTTGCCGAAGCCGTCCACATTTAATTCACGTACATCAGACTCGTATACGTAATCACGTTGCAAGAATGACGCCTGCCATGCGAACGGATGATTCTCGGGCATGCTGCGAATGGATCCATCAGACCAATAGTGATACATCAATCCGTTACGATCGTATAGATCCGCTTTACTCAAAAATTCAAATGACTCGAACCCAACAGAAATCCAAGGAGATATATTTCGGTTTGGTTTAAGCAATTGATCGAAGTTGTATTCTAAGTGACCACCACCAACACGAATCTGACTTCTGAAATTTACATTACGAGTAAGTAATCGTTCGTTAGCTTCCATATTACCGAATAATGTATAAAAGCCAAAACGTAAGCCGGGTGCTATTTTCTGTGAAATGGATAATTCGTAACCAATATTTGCAACCTGAAAATTGGCCAGATTCTTAGAATATACATCACCGAAAAACGAGAATGTGCCAACGCCTAAACCCAGTGTTGGTTTAAATACAAATGGTTTAGGTGCAGGTTTGGGCGTTGTGTCTGTTGGGTATGATAAAGTAGGCGCGACATCTGCTGTATCGGTTTGAGCCGAAAGCAGCGCTCCAATAAACGCAATACAACACGTTAAAATACTTCTTCTCATACCTAACAAATTTAACATAATTCGTCATTTATGACTAGCGAACCCATTTTTGGCTGCTGATCATAAGGGCTTCTTGCACCGTAATGCGCTTACCATTGCTGTATGCAGCAATAAATGGCCCCTGAACACCTTTGTTTTTAACGGCCTCGCGATGATCACGTGCGCTTTGATATTCGTTAAAATTACCAACGGTGTACTTGTGCAAACCATCAATTTGTTCGAGGTTGATGGTTTCACTGAGGCTGTAAGTGCTTTGATAATATGATACAGGAACACGACGAGACATTGCAGCTATCTGAACGCGATATACTACACCTGCTGATGAAGTTTTGTTACCGGCGCTTAATGAACCGTTACCGGAATTATTGGAATTTGAATTATCTGAATTGGCTGTTGTTGTTGGAGTAGTAGTTGTTACCGGATTGTTTTGAGTTGTTGGTGTTGTTGTCGGGTTGGTTGAAGTATTTCCATTGCCGGATGTTGTTGGTGTAGTTACAACAGGATTAGTTGTCGGTTGCGTATTTGTATTTCCTGTTGTAGTGTTTGTTGTCTTATTTCCCGCATCAGTACCACCGCCTGAATTGTCATTTCCTGTGGTAGTAGTGTTATTGGGTGAAGTATTGTCAGGTGTAGCGTTTTGAGTTAATGCAGGATTCGCAACAACAGTAAATTTAGTTGGCTCGATATTCAACAAGCGTCCTTTGTCTTGCTCAACGTATGAAAAGAAACCATTAATAGTTTGTATGCCATCTACATCCGGATCAACAACAATCACATATTGAACATTAATCATGTTAGCAGCAGGAATTTGGAACCAGGTAAATTTTACTACCCCGTTTTTAAATTCAAAATCGCTTCCGGTTTTCTTCTCTGCGCGTGCTGTAATGCCGGCAGGGAGGGAATCCTGAATTTTTGCGAAATTTTTGATTTCGCCTTTAGTTAATGTAATATCTACCAAATATTCACCTTTTTGAATTTCTGAAATGGAGCGATAAGCTGTTACTTGAGTCGGCTGCGGTTCCAGCGTGTCTGCAGGAGGTGTTGTAGTTACCGGTGCAACAGGCGTATTGTTTGATGCTGTACCTGAACCCACTTTAATTTTTAATGGAGTTAATGGCACATGACTTGGTAAATTATCTACCGCATGAGAAATTTTGTGCGTTAATTCTATTTCTCCGGAGGCATTAGCAGGCACATTTACCTTAAATGAAATATTGAGTTCCTTGCGACCTTCCACGCGTGACCAAACAAAACGGGCACTTTGTTGCTGAAACAAGAAAGTAGCGCCATCGTTTTTGATCTCCTCAGCAGACCAACCTTCCGGTAAGGTCATCGCATAACGCATAAAATCTTCAACACCATTAGGATTAATTTTCACTTCAACCGTGAATGAAGTCCCCGGCTCAACACTTGCAGGAGCTTTAACTTCAGCCGTTGGTGTGTTTGAAAACCACGCGGCCAGAAAGCCGAACAATACTTGTGCAATTAGAATCAGTGGTCGAATCATATACTTTTCTATTCCGGTTTATTGTTCAAAGAAGTAATCTATCAGTCGATTGATTTTATCAACGGTCCAATCAGTTTCTCCATCGAAGAAAGAATCGATTACACGATTAATTTCGTCTGCTGTTATTTTGCAATCCTTGTTATAATCGGCACTTACAAATTCAGCAGGCATACAATTGGTCGTAGTGGAATCAGTTTTGGAAGATTTATTCTTCTCTTGTTCCTTGCGAGCTTGTTCTTCACGTTTAGCTTGTTCTTCCTCTTCTTTCCACAGCGCTTCTTCTTCTTTTGCTCGTTGCTTTTCCTTCTGCTTATCCACTTTATAATACAACCCAAATCCGAAATTCATCCAGCTGTCATTGCCTCCGCCGGTGTAATGATCGATACGATCCGTGAATGCCAAGTTGTACGTAATGGATACTTCAGCACCGAAGCTTCTGGTTATAGCAAAACGTCCGCCCACAGTTAATGGAAGTGCGAACGAGTAACGCGCATAATTATCGGAAGAGTCGGTGAGACGAGTTTCGTACACATAATCGCGTGTAAGCTGAGGTGTAAGAAAATTACCCGACGCTTCGTCCGTGTCACGTATGGTTCCGTCTGACCAATAGTGATAGATCAAATTATTCTTATCGCGCAAATCAGAATAAGGATCAAACTGAAAATAGGAGAAGCCTAAAGCAACATATGGTTGAAACGGCGCCTTCCTGCTCATCCATTGATCATTGGCAAAATAAACAACACCATAAAGTGAAGCGTTCAGCAAATTGGTCTGAAAGTTTCTATTTAATCCAATTGTGCGATCTTGTCCGGAAAGTTTCCCGAACGAGCCTGTTAATCCTGCACCAAACCAATCGTTGATACGATGTTCGAATTTGGCGTGGTAACCAATTCTGAAATTACCGCCTCCGAACAGTTGAGGATTTACATCTGTTAATCCGCTAAAAGTTGAAATGCCTGCACTAAAAAAGGGACCATCAATTTTGTCCTGTGCGCGCAAGTCGGAATAGCCTACAATCCCCACAATGGTAATTGTGGTAATTAAAGTCTGATAGCGCGTTTTGTTCATAGGGTTCAGGGTATGCTCCTTGAACAAAACTATCAGAAGGCTTACGCATTAAGGGTTGTATGTAGTTGCAGTTGTAAACAGGGTGATGTTGACAGGGCGTAGCTAAAAACGCTGAAATACTTATGAATAAAGCGTTTCAGCGTTATAGAGCGGTTTGTTTGTTGTAGAATGCTACAAATCGACTTCTTAACAAACCATTGTTAGTTGCTTAGAAGTTCGGCTTCAAGTTGTATTTCGAGTAGAAATCGGTAATGATACGAACTGCTTCGTCGGCTGTATCGACAACATGAAACAAATCCAGATCACCGGGGCTGATATTTTTTTCTTTCTCCAATAATGTTTGTTTGATCCAATCTAACAAACCTCCCCAATATGAACTTCCAACCAACACCACCGGGAAGTGTGCAATTTTCGAAGTTTGAACCAATGTTAATGCTTCAAATAATTCATCCAATGTTCCAAATCCTCCGGGCATTGCAACAAATCCTTGCGAGTATTTGAGGAAAATGGTTTTACGGACAAAGAAATAATCGAAGACGAGCGACTTGTCAGGGTCGATGTAAATATTACCAGATTGCTCGAACGGTAAACGAATATTGAGTCCGACGGATTTTCCGCCACCCGATTTAGCACCTTTGTTGGCAGCTTCCATTATTCCGGGACCACCACCGGAGATAATTCCGTAACCTTCCTTGGTCAACTTCAAAGCAATTTCTTCTGCCAGTAAGTAGTATGGATTGTCCGGTTTAGTGCGCGCAGAACCGAATATCGACACACAAGGTCCGATTTTAGCCATCTTCTCAAACCCTTCCACAAATTCGGACATGATTTTGAAAATCTGCCAGGAGTCGCCGGCTTTAATTTCATTCCAATCTTTATTTTCAAATGCTCTTCTAATCTTATCCTCGTTAGTCATATACTAGTTTTAATGTAGTGCTGCAATATACGTTCCAAACTTAAGCCTTTAGTTCTTCGCGAAGGAAATGCGAAGTGAAACTTGTCGGATGTTTAGCCACTTGTTCGGGTGTTCCCGTAGCAAGAATTTGCCCGCCGCCTTTTCCTCCTTCAGGTCCGAGATCAATGATGTGATCAGCAACTTTAATTATATCCATATTGTGCTCAATCACAATTACGGTATTGCCCTGATCAACCAAACGCTGTAACACTTCCAATAATATGCGAATATCCTCGAAGTGTAAACCTGTTGTTGGCTCATCCAGAATGTACAATGTTTTTCCGGTTTGCTTACGCGCCAACTCTGTAGCCAATTTCACACGCTGAGCTTCTCCTCCTGAAAGCGTTGTGCTTTGCTGGCCCAATGTGATGTATCCAAGTCCTACTTCATACAAAGCTTGTACACGTTGCAATATGAAAGGTTGGTTTTCGAAAAATTCAACCGCTTGTTCAATTGTCATGTTTAAAACATCGCTAATCGATTTGCCTTTATAGCGAATGTCCAATGTTTCGCGATTATATCTCTTACCGTTACATGCTTCACAGTGTACATAAACATCCGGTAGGAAATTCATCTCAATGGTTTTTAATCCTGCGCCTTGACAAGTTTCGCAACGTCCGCCTTTTACGTTGAAGGAAAAGCGTCCGGGTTTATAACCTCGAATTTTTGCTTCGGGTAATTCGGCAAATAAACTGCGTATATCACTGAACATATTGGTGTATGTTGCAGGATTAGATCGCGGTGTTCTA
>CALJIF010000035.1 GCA_937974275.1 uncultured Flavobacteriales bacterium | reverse complement strand
AAATTAGGAAAATTCATAACTAAATATTTTCTGAAATAATTAAAATTATTGATCCGTTAAAGATCTCTGAGTTGCTTCCAGATACGCTCTTCCCCACTTCTGACAAGGTTCCAAATGATTACCTTCTGCCCACTCATTCCAGGCATTGATAAAAATAAAATTTTCATCACCGGAGTATGGTTTAAAATTCGCAACTATATCTTTCAACCACTTTTCATATAACTGCGGCTCCGAACCATGAATAATAGTCGCTCCTTTCTCTCTGCGCGCTGCATTATCCCACATCGGAAAAACACCCGGATAACGTTTATATGGAGGCTTCTCTCGCTGCATCATACGTTTCATTACCGCATCATATGTGAAAATACGATCATGACGATTTTTTACCCTCGCTGTCTCTTTATTATAAAATAAGCGCTTGAAATAGGATTCTTGCTGATCAAATTCGTGCGTTGGTTCGGGAAAATTCCAAAAGTCAGGTTGAAATTCCACAGCTGCATCAAATCCCATTACAGCAGGATCTTCGTAATTTTTAAACGATTGCATGTACATCAGGTAGATTTCACCTACACCGTTGTTACGACATTCTGCTCGCCATGTCTCCGTTGTCTTTCTAATGTCAGGAAATAAGGATGGCCGATAAACAATAAAAACGGGCTTTCCGTCAACACGGATGTACCTCGAATCCTGAAAATACTTCTTCAATGCTGAAATATGTGCCCGATCGTCGTCGTCACTGTACTCTTGTTTCAACAATATCTCGCCTTCCATACCATCCCAGCGCCGTGTCCAGTTTTCGTTGGCCCAACACAAACAAAATGGGAAATCGGGTGTGCCTGCAGCGAGCATATTATCCACGGGAGTTTCCAAAACACGTCGTCCGTTAAACCAATAATGATAAAAACAGAATCCTTCAATGCCGTATTCTTTGGCCAATTTGGCTTGTTCGATTAATGTAGTATGTAAACGTAAGTCGTAAAATCCAATATCAGCAGGCAAATGCGGCTGATAATGTCCTTGAAATCGTGGCGTGCATTTGGTCACATTACGCCATTCCGTAAAACCTTTTCCCCACCATTCATTATTTTCGGGAATGGGATGAAATTGCGGCAAGTATATAGCAAGAGGCCTAAGCGTTTTCAACGAATATCTTTTTTACCTGTTCCAAATATTGGTGACCATAATTCAAACAAGGTTCCAAATGATTCCCTTCTGCCCATTCATTCCAGGCATTGATAAAAACCATCTGTTCTTGCTCAGGAAATTGTTGAACAGCATTTTTAGCCCATTTCAACGACTCTCCAAACATTTTAGCATTTTGATTTAACATCACCACTCCTTTTTCCCCACGCCGCGCAGAATTGTCCCATCCTACAAACGGGCACGGAATAAATTTGCGCTTCAGAGTCCTGTTCATGAGTTGTTTCTTCACCTTATTGTAATCATACAATTTCAACTTGCCGTCCCTTACACCGAAATTGAACCAGTTCGATGTGTATCGCGACCATTTCCAATCATCATGAAACGCATCTTTTAATATTCCCAGTTGTGGTTCAAAATGTAAAATATTATCAAATAAATGTAATTGAGATGATGAATGCGCATTACATCCAACCAAATACACCCCGGGAAAACCGTGTTTTTCTGCTACTTCCCGAAATGTTGCTATAAACTGAGGAACATCCGGCAAATTGAATGGACGATAGACCACGAATACCGGTTTACCGTTCACTTTAATGTATCGTGAATCGGAAAATACATTTTGACACAACCATTCCGCATGTGCGCGATCATCTTCTGTGCTATAATGCTGCCCGATCAACACTTCTTTTTCATCTCCCAACCATCTGCGCGACCACGACTCGTTCGCCCAAAAAAGTAAAAACGGGAAATCAGGCTGCTTTGATTTTAATATTAAATCTACCGGCTCATGCAACAACCGTTTACCATGAAACCAATAATGATAAAAACTGAACCCATAAATCCCGTAAGCACTAGCCATCGCGGCTTGCTCGATCAATGTATCAATAACACGCAAATCGTAAAAACCGAAATCTGCCGGTAATCGTGGCTGATAATGACCTTTAAACAAGGGGCGGGCTTTAGTAACATTCGTCCATTCCGTAAAACCCTTTCCCCACCACTCGTCGTTCTCGGGCACAGGATGAAACTGCGGCAAGTAAATTGCAATTGGTCGTATGTGGGATGTACTCATTTTATTTACTGCTCACAAATATTTCAATATAGGAACCGTCAATTCCCAACGAACGATCGCGTATCCTGAAGATAGTGGTTGTTAATCCACTCGAACGATAAATGATATCACCAATATCCCGTCCCCAATCGTAAGTTACCAATGCACCCTTTTCATCCACAGGATTTTTATGATATTCAGGTTCTTTCAAATACGTAATTGAACCATCAGGATTAAGTTCCGCCCGCTTCTCTGTTTTAATCAATTTCGAATTCCACGGAATCGAAAAAATATGCTTACCACCGGGTTTAAGCACTCTGGCCACTTCTGCAAAAGCTATCTCGGCATGAAATACATGCTCAAAAACATCACAAGTAAGCAATAAATCAATAGACTCATTTTCGAAAGTCAGCTGCGTTAAATCTTCTGATCTATGCTTTCCTTTCATTACACCTCGAGGCACATCCGCAAAAAATTGAGATGTGCTGTACCCTGGACAACTTTTACGCATGTAATAACTTGATGAACCACTCGGTGATGATTCATGAACAATCTGATTTCTCCAATCGGGCATAAAGGTATTTATAGCCACTTTCATAGCCCGATTGCGAGGCATTGTGCCACAATTCCGACATCGATAATCGCGTCGCAGCCAATCACTATACTCCACAAAAACGGTCTTCGATTCGCAGACCGGACAGTATCCGGAATTTTTCTTCAGCCCAATTTCTTTAATTATCCTGGACAGCTTAGAAGTATAATATTTTAAGGATGACGCCATAAAGATTTACCTACAGTGGACTAAGTTATACTTTTTGCTACTGTTATAAATTTAGCTACGCTTGATTCAATAGAAAAATGCTGTTGGACGAACGACTGTGCCTGCGTTGAAACAGTATCAAATGAAGAAGGCTCCAGATAATATTGCTTTAACTTCTGACACAATGCGTGGGTGCTTCCATCAAATAACAGTTCAGGAAAATTCTTTAGAATTTCTGCCGTACCTCCTGAATTTCTGCCGAATACTACTCTATGTCCAAGCAGTGTCTCCACTGTAACTCGCCCGAATGCTTCAAATTCGGCGCACACCACAACTACCTCACATTGATTATAGATAACAGAATTGTTCGTCACAAAACCATGAAAATCCACATGGTCTTTGATGTTTAAATCACTTGCCAACGTCTTGAAATCACGTTCATCCGGACCGACACCATAAATATGTAAATGCGCCGGTATGCCTTGTTGACGCAGTAGTGCAATGGACTCTATTGCAATAGCCTGCCCCTTGTGTTGTTTCAATACACCAACAATACCGATATGCAAATCACCTTCGGATGCAACAACATTCCTTTCCACTACCGGAGCGGTAACTCCATTATATACAATGTGAGACTTTGAGGAAATAAACGGATACTGCTTGTTGAAAAATTGAAGCAGCACATCAGAATTAAACAATACTGCTGAAGCTTGTCGCAAGGCCTTGTGAAACCAATAACCACTACGCATGTGCTCCAATCCGTAATCTTCCTTTCCAAATTCTCTTAAATGCAGAACTACGGGAATGCCCAATTGAACAGCGCAGAACAAAGGATAAAAACGTACACCGGTATTTACATACACGACGTCCGGAGAAAGCCGCTTGATTATACCTAAAATACTGCTCGACGCCCTCTTGTTGGTGAAAAATGTTCTTAATAACCGATCCTTTTTCCGGGGACGAAATACCATTACTTCATGATAGATTACTTCGAAATCCATCCCTTGGGTCTTGCAAAATTTTGTTGCCTCCCCAGTTTCCGGAAAAACCAAAGACACATTTACCCCTTGCTGCTTAAGACCAACGGCCAGTTCCAACATGGAACGCGTTGCGCCAAACAAATGGGAATCGTGTGAAAAAAACAGAATCGATTTCAAGCTCATCGACGTTTCAGATATAACCAGGTAACACCCAATTTACGACCTTCCTCCGTTAACGACTTCACCACATGCCGCGCAGCAACATCCGGCAATGCACTTCTTCTGGAAGGATGATTTCGATTATAAACTATTTGTCGGATTTCATGGGTTTTGTCAAAACGAGTTCGCAACACTTGATCGATTTCTCCCTGTTCATGTCCGTCATGAACTTCAACAAGAACATCAACCTCTCTTAATTGAGGATATACCTCCGGATCCAACAAATCTTTTTCTGCACCTTCAATATCACAAATCAGGAATACCTTTTGATTTTGAAATTGATTCAACATGGACGGATCAAATTTCCCACTTACATGTACTCGTGAAGTTAACTTATTGAGTTCTGCTAAACGCTTTACATTGATCAACGCGTCCGGATTAATATCAAACGCATGCACCACTGCGTTAGTTTTGTAAGCCAAACCCACGGCATAATAGCCTTCAGCACAACCCACGTCAATAATTACATCATATTTACGTGAAAACACCTCATTCATGACCGGCTCGAGCTCACATTCGTAGGTACCGATAATTTTTGCCCACCACACACTTCCGTTCGCTACATCGATGTAATTCATGCCGGCAAAAGGACCTGAATTGATACGTGTACCAAGCACTTCACCTAACAGCGCTGTTGTTTGATTAAAATTAAGTTGAGCGCCTTTTTTCAACTTCCATCGAGCCAACCATTTCATAACAATCTGATAATATTTTGAATTTTATTGTACTGTTGTGTGTGAAGTTCAATAGTTTCCTGCCATGACTGCGTTTTATTCAAATCAACTCGTTGCTGCAACAATTTATTAAAAGTAACGGCGTCAAGTGCTTCGTGCATTGTTTTTCGCTGAATTTGTGTGGCATAAGTGATAGTGCCGTTTTTACCGATTATCAACGTTGGTGTGAAAAAATACTCCGCTTCCAATGCCCCGCCGGAACTATCTGTTACATGCAATAGCACCTCAGTGAGCAAATGCGGAATCGACCGGGAATTTGAATTTATAATTTCCACCTTTTGCGGAAATGCTGCATGCAACGCTTCTCCCTTTTCTCTGTCGAAAGGATAACGCGGGTGAAAACGGATGTACCAAGTGATATTGTGAGATTCTTTAATCGCATTTTCCACATAATCCGGCAACCAATAACCTTGCAACGTAATCAGCACTGCTTGTGAAGCGGTAACGGACTTGTACATGTATTTAATTCCATCTTCTGCGACCGCCAGATTACCTCCTTCTACGATTTCAGGTCTGTATTCTTCATTACACATGTTCTCCTTGATGTACTTTCCGGCCACATTATCCCAAACAACGTAGACATCCGGGAAAAAAGGAAGTGCGCCGCTAACACCGACTAACTTAGAATATGCAAAATGGTTATCGCCTTGTGCGCTATGCTGGTATTCATATACCTTAATGTTGCAATCATGAGCGGCTTTAGTCAGCATCATCAAATAGAAATCGTAATAAGAATACATCCATATCTTCTTAATTCCGCTTTGTCGCAAAGTATTCCGAAATGCCCAATAATGGGGCAAATATTCCCGTTGCACTACTGTCAAAACTGAGCAGTCAAATGTGTCTTTATAAATACCAAAACCCGCTAAGTAGTTTTCAATAATTCTCGTATTCCGATCAAACAACTCAAACCAATTATTACGTGTTGCAGTGGTATTAAATTCCAACCGGTAATACTTTAGCCATAACCGATAAACTGCATTTAATACACCTTCTGTTTTACGACCGGCTTCATTGGTAAACAACCATTTTTCATAAGATATACATTGCCGGTTCAACAAGTTTTCAAATGGAGATAAATATAAGTTTCTGATACCTTCATCCGCATTGTAATAATGTTCTGCAAATCCTGCAACGCACCATTCGGCATCACAGGTAACCATTAACTTTTGTGTGGTTCTTTTAATCTTATAAAAATCAATCTTGTGCTTGATTCGCTTCCATACATTCGGCTGCACACGTGGATCATTTACTGTATAACTCTTGTTTAACCGGGTATAATTAACTTCAGTAACCATTAACAACCGATACACCAAACGAATTCGTAACAAGGGCCACCAGTTTTCTCCATTCGGGAATTTTAATTCATTACGCAAAGTGAGATATAGCGTGTCAACAAAGTCGTATAACTCTCGTCGTGTTTTAAATTCGATACGCTTAACCTCACCGACCTTGTCCATACTAACGCCAGTTTGAGGGAAGTAAAAAATCTGCACCCACCGATAGCGGAGCATTCACCACGAAATGGGCTACATCAGTTTGACGCAAATACTTTTCCTTCGTATCGGCATCAATCACATGTAAATGAATCGCGTATCGACCTTGTCTCAGATTGAGCGATCCGATATCAACCGATACTGCAATTACACCATGGTTATTAGAATAGGTTTTACCGGTTTGCTCCGAATCAACTTCCGCTAAAAGGCGATATTCTGTATTAAATACGCCCAATCTCAACTTCACATGCTTAATCTTCGAATCTACTTGAAGTGCCAATTTAACGGTAAGTTGTTCTCCCCAATCGATCACGGCAGCATTTGTAGCAGCACCACCGGCTGAAATCAACTGAACATCTTTTAAAACAACGCTGCCATTACCTATAATTTGATTGTCGCTATGGTCAAACTTCAGTAAATAGTGTTCGATACCTTTACCGATATCAGTTCCGTTAAATTGTACAGAACCTTTATCCATTAAGATAATTCGGTTACAAATCGCAGAAACCTGAGTCATAGCATGTGACACGAATATCACTGCCGTTTTTTTCATCAACTCGTTAATGCGGTTAATACATTTTACACGAAAACCTAAATCACCCACGGCTAACACTTCATCAATAATTAAAATATCCGGCTCCATTTGTGCCGCCACCGCAAATCCTAATCGCACTTTCATGCCGGAACTGTAATTCTGTACAGGCATATCAATAAATTCACGCAACTCCGCAAATTCTATAATGCTGTCCAGTTTTGCATCTACCTCTTTTTTACTGAAACCAATAACTGCCGCATTGTTATAAATATTCTCTCTTCCGGTAAGAATGGGATTAAATCCGGCACCTAATTCTATCAATGCACCAATTTTTCCATGCATTTCAATCCTACCTTCATCCGGAACGATAAGTCCGTTCAACATTTTTAGCAGTGTGCTCTTTCCTGCTCCGTTATGTCCAATTAAACCTAAGCACTCTCCACGTTTAACTTCAAAACTAACATCACGTACCGCCCAGAATTCATCTTTACGCAATGCGCCCGAACCGTTACGCCCAATTACTCCCGAAAACACATCCACGAGTCCGTAATACAAACTTCGCTTCAAGTCCTTTGAGAACTTTTTGGATACCTGATTTACTTTAATTAAAGTCGTCTCCATACTATTACGAGCTCATTCGTTCAGTGATAATCGGAACACTAATTCTATACACCACCAGCGCCAAAAGTGCCAATAATAAACCGGTAACACCAATTCCTATATGCACTGACCAATGCTCAACAGGCAATCCTGTTAGCGTGTTGCGAATATCCGTAACGATATAGGTCAATGGATTGTAAGTCATGATGGTTCGCATCCAACCCGATTCCGGCATCATATAAACAACAGGTGTTACATACATCAGGACCTGCATCGTCATCGGAATCGCACGCCCTATATCCTGATACAATACACCGATTGGTGTTAATAATACACCTATACTAAGAAAGAAAAGCACCGATAGTAGAAATAACGGTACAAAAAACAGCAGTGATGAACTGATGGCCGGTGAGTAGTACAGTAGTAAAGCTATAACTAAACTAAATTTAATCAATGAATTAACGCTTACTTTAATAATACTTAAAGTAATTAAAGCCTCTTTATCAAAATTTATTTTTGTAATAATTGATTTGTTTCCGTTAACTGCCAAAATTGGGGCGGACAAACATTCCGTAAAAATCGTCCACAATGTAGTACCGACAACAACATACAATGGATAAGAAATCGGTGTTTCAGCGAGCTGAACTGTGCCGGTGCCACGCAACACTATCCACACCGCAGCATTAATTAATATGGGAGCAAATGCCCAGAAAAACCCTAAGAATGACTGTCGATACTGTGCCCGCAAATCCCGCGTTGCTAATTGACGTGCTAAAAAACGCGAATTTTTGAAACCGTTAAAACTCGCACCGATAATGCGAATAAGACTATACTTTTTACTGCTTTCGTAAATTCTGGTTTCCATGAAATTTAATTATCGTGACCACAGCAATAACGGCTTTTCACCTTGACTTCTTAAAATTTCTTCGCTGAACTCGGACGGTTTATAAATAACGTAACGAATCTTTTTACCGATTTTTCGTTCTGCTTTTTCTGCCTGTTCCATCAGGAATATCTTGTTAAGTCGTTCCCCTACAATCACCAAATCAATGATATCGGCACTTTGTCCTTTTGCCAATTGTCCAACCAGATAGACTTCCTGTAAACCACCAATACGCTGCAGAATGTAGTCCATGACGTATTCCACTCCAACGGTTTTCAGGATCATACGATTCAGATCCGGAAACAATGGATGAGCCGTGTTGGCTTTAAAAACTTTTTTATTGCCCTCGTTAAACGACTCCAGAAATCCTGCTTTTTCGAAACGATTCAACTCCACGCGAATTCCGTTGGTCGATTCTTTAAATTCTTCTTCCAAACTGCGCAAGTAGGCTGTGTTGTTCTGATTAAGAAAAAACTTAATCAATAACTTAATTCGCGTTTTAGAAGAAATGAGAGTCTCGATCATAATTGAGTAACGAATTTACTCAATATGTGACAGAATGCCAAATTTAATTCAGGCTTTTGGCAAGTTGGAAAACCTGATCCCGAATCTCTCGCAGCGCCGTAGTTTCCCATAACTGCGCTTTACGCATAGGACCAATACAATACAAACCATTAATTCGTTGTCCACCCGAACCGGTTACCGAACCATCGGCATCACAAGCAATTCCAAGACCGGTATCATCTATTGCGATCAAGCCATCATCCAGCAACGATTGAATCAAGTCCGACTTAATCTTACGCCAATTCGATTCAGGACCCGTACAATTAATGACTTTGGAGAAACGCGCTGTACAGTACGGCTCTTGTTCCCCACATATTTGCACTGTAATTTCAGTAGAATCGGCACTAATCATACGCGGAGTTCCGACTTCAATTTTTAATTTCCCTTGCTGAATTAATTCCTGAACCAATTGAAACGATTCGTGTGGAATCCGGTGACGAGCGATTTCCCAAAACGGACGAATTTTACGCAGGAAATATCGTTTCTCTTCAATACTCCAAGATTGCCAGATACGCGATGTGTGTGGTCGCAAACCTTCAATTACCGTAATCCAGGGCTGGTCACGATTGTTGCGAATTAGTTGACGTACCAGTAAGAACCATGCTTTAGGGCTGAGATCTCCGGGGTATTCAATAACCAAGGGCGGGTGCGACAAATCGTGAGGCAAAGGCAAACGACCGCGACGTGAACACATCGTAATATGCCCTTCAAAACCGCGAACACGAAGACCAAGAATAACATCAACAGCAGAAAGCCCGGTGCCGGCCAACAGAATATTCTCGTACCCTGTTAATCCGCTATACACTTTATCCGTCCACGGATTAGAAAGATACTTTGGATCGTTATAAATCGAATCGTCATCTGAAAGTATGTCTGCCGGTGCAAAATTGCCCAAGCCTAAAATCACCACATCTGCAGTTATTTGAACTTGCGACTCGGTACCGACAATAAAACGTTCGCCGGATTTTTCAATTTTACGCACCTGATCAATACGCACCTGAATACGAGAACCTGCACCGTGCATGGATTTCTCCAGTTCTTCAGTTACATAATCACCAAAAACTTTTCGCGACACAAATGCTTTAGCGTGCACTTCAGGAACGAGATGTTTGTATCGAAATCGGTTCTTTAATAACCACTGCACAAAATGATCCGGTTGATCCGGGAAAAGACTCATTCCGGCTGCAGGCACATTTAAAGGCTGATGCGTAAAATCCGTATGGTAAGCAATTCCACGACCAGGCGCTTCCGGATTTTTTTCAAACAAAATAATCTGATGATTGGGACACGTTTGATGTAACGCGATGGCCATGCAGGTTCCGGATAAGCCGCCACCAACAATGACAATAGTTTTGGAGTGTTCCGACATACAATTAATCGGAGTTAATTAGTTTTTCTTTTTACGTGGCTCATCACCATATGATCCGTAAGAACCATATGAACCATAAGAACCGTAAGAACCATATCCTTTACCATAACCGTATCCGTAACCATATCCGTAGCGGTTGTAATAGTAACGGTTCTTCTTTCGCTTTACACCGTTCAGGATAAATCCGAAGTGCACGTTTTGATTCATAGCCGCTATTTCATGCGCATTTTCCAACGCATGACGGTACGAGAACTTGGTATTGATGACGAATAGAAGCACATTGGCTTTTGACGTAATAGCGAGAGCATCGGTAATTAAACCTACCGGTGGTGTATCTACAATAACGTATTCGTAAGTCGACTTACAATATTCAATTATATCTTCAAACACCGGCGAGCTTACAATTTCGGATGGGTTCGGAGGAATAGGTCCGGAATACAAGACATCCAGATTTTCCATTCGTGAAGGTTCAATACATTCTGCAATACTGTGCTTACCTGCTGCAATGGTTGAAATACCTTTTTCTGCTTTAACACCAAAACCGGCCTGAATTCGTGGCTTGTGCAAGTCGAATTCCAACACGATAACTTTCTTACCGCTCTTGGCTAAAATTGCCGCCAGGTTTAAAGAACAAAATGTTTTTCCTTCGCCGGGACTATTGGATGTTAACACAATAACATGAGGTCCTTTTCCTCCTGTCATGAACTGCAGGTTGGTACGTATTGTTCTAAATGATTCAGCTATAGGAGATTTCGGATCCGACTCCACAGCGATCATCAGTTCTTTTTCAGTCTTATTGAAAACGACATCACCAAGTATAGGTAATTTAGTGTGTAATTTTAATTCATCATACGATTGAATTCTGTGGAAATATAAAATGCGAATTGCAGCAATTAATCCACCCAATACCAATCCTCCGAAAATAAAACGAAGCAGTAACTCATTTTCTTTAGGATAAACAACCCCTGCAAATCGTGGCTTTTCAATAATCTGTGTTTCAGGAACGATACTGGCTCTGGAAATGATGGTATTTGCCCGACGCTGTAACAGGAAAGTGTACATATCTTCGTTTACCTTCTGCTTACGCTGAATATTGAGCATTCCGCGCTGTTTAGCGGGTAAACCATTTAAAATGCCTTCATAAAATACAATCTGCTGTTCTACGTTGACGATTTGATCCTTAATCGCTTTTCTGTTGTTATTGATGTAAACTAACAAATCGCGTTTTGTAGAATCTATTTGATTCTGCAACAATTTTACCGAGAAGTTAGTAGGCTTGGCAACGTTCTGCAATTCATGCAAACGCGTTCGCATTAAATACAGATTTTGAAGTGTTTGAGATTGAAACTCATCGTCCTTTGGAGCATATGTGTAAGGCGGTAAAAACGACGGATCCTTATCTTCAATTACGTAATTCTCCAAATCATCCATCGTCTTCAAACGCAGCTCGTACATGCGTTGCATATCCAGATAATTGATGTATTTATTAAAATAATCATCAGACTGTCTGGTTAAATCAATTACTGAATTTTCCTCACGATAATTCTGCAACGTGTCTTCAATATTGTTTAAAATATTGGTAACCTCATCCATCTGCTTATCAATATAGAACAACGTATTCTTATTGACATCAAGACGCTGTAAAATGGAGTTTTCAATGTAAACGGCAGATAACGTATCCAGAAAACGCGTTGCCCGTTCAGGAATCACATCATTCAACGAAATTTTAAGAATATTCGTGTATTCAGGATTTTCAACGGTTAAACGAGAAACCACGCTGGATGTCAGGAAATCCAAACGATGTGGGCGAATGAGGTAATTCGCCTGATTCGGACCCGCGATCTTATCTTTAATATTTACACGAGACGTCACCATTAATCGGAAATGCGGACTGATCAATTCCTCGTTGAATTTACCCTTAACCGTATTCTCCGTTTGATCCATGAGGTATGACAACTCAAACGTTGTCGGTGAAGTAATTAAAAACTTCATATCCTGCTCATACAACGACGAATGCAAGCTCATCACTTTCACTGAAAACGGCACACCGGAATACACTTCTGTGGTACGAAGTCGCCCAACGAGGTAATACGAAACGTCCAGATCCAGGCGATCCAGAGCTTTTTCAATTAAATCTTTCGACTTAATAACCCTAATTTCGTTGGAGTTGTCGATGTAGGTTCGGGCAACGCTTCCGTAGTATTTAGAGTCGGTAATTAATGAACCCGCGCTGTAATCCTGATTAGATTTCAACAGTATCTGAGTACTTACGGCGTAAACTTTTTCCAGTTTATACACGTACAACCATCCGATACCGGCTGCTAAGGCAACTGCAAGCACTACAATCCACCAATTGTTGGTAATAAATGGCAGGAACTTTTTAAAATCCTGCATTCCTCCGGAGGTTTGAAGTGCGCGCCGCTCTGTCATAAAGTGCCGAAAGTTATTAACATTTTGTTAATTACCGACGGAATTGTGGAAAAACCGGCTTCAATATTTTACAGGTCTAAACGCCGCACCTAACGAAATAAATGTATATTTTTGTTCATTAAGGCAAATGCTATGAAAATATTTTACGCAATCATTGGTCTAGGTTTCCTAAGCTTGACAGGTTCAGCTGCAACTTTTTCGAGTTTCGCATCAGGTCCGTGGAATGTTCCCGGTACATGGACCATTACAGGTGCAGATACAGATGGTATTCCCGACACTGATGATGATGTAACGATTAACAGTGGTCATTCCGTGAATTTAGCTTCGCTTTCTGATTGCCGCGCCTTAACAGTTGCAACGGGAGGAACATTGGCCTACAACGGTTTTCAGTTGCGTTTGCGAGGTAATTTTACCCGTCAGGGATCCACGACGGGAACTGCATCACTGTACTTTTTCGGGGCGAACACAACCATTGATATTGTTGGACAATATACCAATCCGGGCAACTGGACATTCCAAACCGGATGTAATGCCATTATTACTTCGACAACCAACATCAACAAAATCAACTATTTTTATGTTCAGTCAGGAGCATCGTTGATCAACGAAGGTTCCGTCACTTTAACGGGCGGTTCTATACAAACGAATGGTACGGGAACGTTTTTGAATGGTTTTAATGCGTTTCTGGCAGTGGCTCGAAACTTCGCCGGGTCAGGTTTCGATTTCTCAACGCCGGGTAATACGGTGCGGTATAATAGTTCATTTACGAACACAATTGTACGTACCACTTATCATAACCTGGAGTTGATGAATACCACCGGCACTAAAACCTGGACGGGTGGTGCTTTGACAGTACGTGGAAATCTAACTATTACAAATGGAACAACATTAGATTGGGCAGGGCAACAAATAAACTTAGGTGGTAATTGGTCACAGGGTAACACATCGGGAACGGGAATCGGAACCTTAAATTTCACCGGCAACGGAGTTCAGACCGTTACCAGAACAAGCGGAGCAACAGAGTTTTTTCAAAACATAACACTGAACAATTTCGGTACTGTTTTATTGAATGATACAATCAGTGTGAACGGAGCGTTGACAATAAATAGCGGTACCTTAGACGTATCTGTATCCAATTTCACAATTCGTATTCGTGGAAATATCACGAATAACGGCAACTTTAGTGGGCAAAATGGAACTGTCTTCCTAACCCGAACAGACGGTGCACAAACCATTTCAGGTACTTCTACAACCACCTTCTTCAACTTAACTTCCAATAATACAACAGGCGTAACGGTTAATGGCAATGTTCAAATTGAAAATTTGCTTCGCGTAAATAATTCAAGCTTCGGAACAGGAACTGGAACGATTGTTCTGCTAGCAACCGGTGCCACTAATTATGCCAGAATTGCTCCATTAGTTTCCGGTACATCTTTAACAGGAACAGGTTGGATCGTGCAGTCGTTCGTAAATGGTCCGGCTACTGCTTATTGGCAGTACCTATCTACACCAATCAATGGCAATACGCTTGCTGATTGGGATGGTGATACGCGATTCTTCATGAGCGGTGTTGGTGGTAATGATGGCAATGCATGTTGTCCGATTTTCCGTTCAGTTCGCTTATACAATGAACCTACTAATTCATACACCAATGTAACCACTATCTCACATGCATTGCAGCGAGGACGTGGCTATATGCTTTGGATGGCGGATAATCTAAATTCGTTGACTGCCCCTCTTATATATGATTCACGAGGTATCCCAAGTTTTGGTGCGGTTAGTCGTGCAGTTACTGCAGGAGGTGCCGGAGCAGGATATAATATTCTGGGTAATCCGTATGCTTGTCCAATTGACTTTGCGAGTCTTGTTGCATCAAACGGTGGTTTGTTAAGTCCTAACTTCCTGATACTTCAAGAAAATGGAACCTATGCTACTAATCCTAATGGTGGCGTAATCGGGTCCAATCAAGGATTTATGGTATTGGCGAATACATCAGGAACCGTAAACTTTGCAGAGTCTCATAAAAACACCACTTCGATTCCTGCGTTAATTCGTACAGCACAAGATGAAAATCAAATCATCATTAATGTGAGCAACGAAGTTTCAGGGCGCGGAGAACAAACCGTTATTCAATTCCGTGATGATGCCACTTTTGAACGTGATGCCGATTTGGACTTACCATACATTCAGTCGCCTTACGAAGATGCTTCACGCATTTATTCATCCGACGCATTTGGTAACAATTACATCTACAACAACATCCACGCTTATGATGAAGAAGTGGCAGTTCCGTTGACAGTTGTTGCTTCTGCACCGGGTGTTCAAAAAATTTCATTCCAAAACCTGAACCGCATGTTTGCTTATAACTGCGCTTATTTGGAAGACACGCACACCGGAACTGTAACCTGGTTGAACGACAATGACGTGTACAACTTTGAAAGTGCTGTTGGTGAAGAGCGTCATTTTGTGTTGCACTTCAGCCGTAAATCGGATTGCGACAAACCATTATCTCATGTACAAAGTTCGCTCGATGCTTCTTCTCAAGCGTTCATGGCTGCAGAGATGATTAAGGTGATGTTCAACTTCGAAGAAACACAGGAAGTAGTTGTATCGGTTTACGACATTACAGGAAAAGAAATCATCGCTCCTGCTCGCCATATGGTAACAGGAGAAACATTAAATATCGGAACCGTTAATACACACGGCATTTATCTGATTCGTATTGTGAAAGGAACTGAAGTGGTAACGAAGAAATTGTATTACTAATGAAGAATAAGAAGTATTTGTATTTGATCATGCTTTCTGTTTTGGGTGTAATTGTTTTCACTCAAACCGGAAACGCACAACCACCACCACCTCCTCCACCGCCGGGAGATCCCCCGTGCTGGCCGCCTCCGTGCATTCCTGTTGACGGCGGAATTCTTGCGGCTGTTGGTGCAGCAGCAATTTTCGGAGGTAAGAAGTTGTATAATAAACTGAAGTCGGGCGGAGATCAGCAGTCGTAAATGAAACTAAGTCTTTTGAAGGACAATAAAATAGTGCGTTTCATCGTGCTGTTTATTGTCCTTTATCTTTTTTGGCTGATGCTGTACGAATGGGTTATTCACCCATGGGGAAAACTCGACACGCTAGTAATCAATGATTCTTCATTGTGGACTGCTTATGTGTTGGAATTAATGGGTTACGAGTCGTTTATTAGTGATAACGCCACTATTCGCACTGTAGGAATCGACGGCACACACGGGTTGTGGATTGGTGATCCCTGCAACGGATTAACACTATTTGCATTGTTTGCCATTTTTATCGTGGCGTATCCCGGACAATGGAAACATAAGCTGTGGTTTATTCCTGTTGGTATAACGGTGATCCATTTTCTAAATGTGATGCGTATAACTGCGTTGTGTGTTATTGTGCTGAAGCGCCCGGAATGGCTGGATTTTAATCACACTTATACCTTT
>CALJIF010000034.1 GCA_937974275.1 uncultured Flavobacteriales bacterium | reverse complement strand
AAAGGGTATCGCGAGTTCGAATCTCGCCGTCTCCGCCTTCGGTCGCCAAAGCGACTTTCGGCGGACCAGTCCGCTGTTAAATTAATTTACGAACCCATCCTTTACCGGATGGGTTTTTCTGTTTTAGATATAACCTAATCTGCATTTTAATCCATACTTCCAACATCATGAAATTCTACACCTACATTCTCAAAAGTCTAAAAGATGGAAGATATTACTACGGATCAACTTCCGATCTAACTAAGAGACTTGTGAAGCATAACAAAGGCGAAGTTCGAGCGACAAAGGCACGACGACCGTTGGAAATATTCTACTTCGAAGAATTCGATTCGAGAAGCGAAGCATTTAAGAGAGAACATTTTTTCAAATCGATTGATGGATATAACTGGTTGAAAGAACAGAAAATTCTGTAAATCCGGACACCTAATTGCATTATAGGTTGAAGGAGCACGCCTGGTCCGTAGGACTCCTTCGGAGAAAGTGTGTATACCCCAAAAGGGTATCGCGAGTTCGAATCTCGCCGTCTCCGCCTTCGGTCGCCAAAGCGACCTTCGGCGGACACGTCCGCTGATGAAATTGTCGCCAAAGCGACCTATGCCGGGAAGGTCCGTCAAGGTTGCGAAGGCGAAACTTATGAAAGGTCCGGATGTTCCGGACCTTTTTTATTATTAATAGAAATCATGTGGACTATTTATATTTTGAAATGTTCGGACGCTACGTATTACGTTGGTTGCACGAACGATTTTTCTGACCGCTTCAGAAGACACGAAAAAGGTCAAGTGCATTACACTTCTTCACGTTTGCCCGTGCAAGTAGTTCACCAATCAGTTTTCTACGACAAGCACAAAGCATATCAATTCGAGAAATATTTGAAGTCAGGATCCGGACGGGCGTTTGCAATTAAAAGATTGCATAGCTTTTAAAGTTTCGACGACTTCGCACGTGTGAATAATGACTGTCTATTCAAAGAGATCAAAAAATAGCGAAGCCGTGGAAATTGATTCTGAAGTTGGGAGTACGGAGATATCTAATCTCGCCGTCTTTTGAATCGCAGTCTTCAAGGCGAATTTGATTCGCCTTGAAATAAAACTTACTACAACTGCAGCAAGATCTTGA
Organism: uncultured Flavobacteriales bacterium; assembly: GCA_937974275.1. Lineage (GTDB taxonomy): Bacteria > Bacteroidota > Bacteroidia > Palsa-965 > Palsa-965. The sequence continues at coordinate 24,478 of CALJIF010000034.1, read as the reverse complement.
TCATAAAAACAAAAAGCCCTTCCCGAAATCATTCGAGAAGGGCTTTAACCGGAGTTTAAAAACTTATCGCACAATCATCAGCTTTTGTGTTCGCACTCCCGCATCACTGGTCATCATCACAGAATACATGCCCACCGGCAATTCATGCAATATCAGTTGATGCGCTCCGGCATTGATTTGTTGTGTGAAAACCACCTGACCTAATTCGTTGAAGATTGTTACTTGTGTAGTGTAATTCACTTCAACACGAACCTGATCATTAGCAGGATTAGGCATCAATGATGTTTCAAATGCTGATGGCAATGCATTCACTACTGTACTCACTATCGGGTAACATTCGCTGGTATCTACACATGTACCATTTGTTATAATTGCGGCATAGGTTCCGTTTGTAGTTGCAGTAAACGATTGTCCTGTTTCACCCGGAATCGGCAAACCGGTTACACAATCAAACCATTGATATTGCGCCCCGGATTGTAATGCCGTTAAGGTATTGCCCGCCAACATTAAGGTGTCATTGCTTACGTATATCGTTACATGTCGCGTTACGATACTATCACACATCGTATTCGGCGACATCATGTTGGAATAATAAGTACCGGAAGTAAAATACATCTGGTTATCAATGGTAGTATATGGTCCGCACGAAACAATGGTATCATTCGTGTACTGAATAGGGCAATTGACACTGCGATACAACGCGGTGAAACTGTTCTGAGCATTACCGATTGGTGTAAGTGTGGCACTTGCAGGACTAAAATCAAAATCCAGTGCTCCTTGAAATGTTCCCGTTACAGCGAATCGGGTTCCGTTTGTCGCAATGCCGGTGCAAATATCCAAACCACCGGGGCCGTCCAACATATATGCAGAAATTGGATTAAGAGATGGATCCAACGTAGCAATATAACCTTCATAAGTGCCGTTTGTACTTTGCAAATATGCTGCAGGCAAAAAGTTCATATCGCCGTAAAACATTCCACACATTAAAACATTTCCTAGCGGATCAATGGCCATACTATAAGCGCGATCCGCATCTGCCTGACCATATCCTTTTGCACTTAAATACGTCAATGAAGTTTGATACAGCGCAACAATGAAAGCATCTTCATCACCGTTATTCGAAACCAGATTTACCTGAACCGGATCCGGATTAAAGTCTTGCGCTCCGTTAAATGATCCGCACACGTAAACCGTTCCGGACTGAAAGGAATAAACGAGTTGATTCGGAATCATGAAACCGGAAAATGCGGCACCGGAAACATATCCACCCACAGAAGTATAATGCGCCACAAACATATTGGATGCCTGAAACTGACCTACGGCCAACGCTACACCGGAAGATGGATCCATGTCCATATTGCCTGCTCGGTATGTGCCGGTTAAGTAAATACCACCTTGCAAATCGGAAACAACATCAACTCCCTCTTCAAAATCTTGAGAGGTTCCCAAACTGAATGCCCATTGGTATGCGCCATCAATAGTGTATTTAGCTAAATAAATATCGCCAAGACCGCTCACACTATTAACAATAGAATTAGCAGAGCTGGTGTTGTTGACGTCAAAATCCTGTGGGCCATAAAAACCACCCGTAACCAGAATATCATTGTTAACGTCCACGTCTACACCTCTTGCACCCATGCCATTACCGGGAATATAAAACGCTTTAATCAAATCGCCGGAAGGAGAATAACGTGCTACGTAGCCTTCAACAGCGCCTGTGCCGATAATAGTTGTACCATTGGGATTGAAGTCGGCGGTGCCGCCAATCAAACCGCAGATCACAATATTTCCCGAACGGTCCAATGTGATGTCACGACCTGCATCGTTACCCGCCGAACCTATGGTAACCACCCACGCCACAGCACCTGAGGTATCAAACTTCGCTAAAAATATATCCTGGAATGCTACAGCTGTGCGCGTAATAGATGGCGAAAACTGCACCGTACCGCTAAAAAAGCCCGTGGTGTAGGTGTTGCCTAATCCATCGACAACAACACTTTTCGACCCGCCAATGCCGTTGCTGCCTCCCGCATTTTTATTCCATTGCAAATACGGAAATTGAGCAAACAAAGAGCCGCTAATGATCAGCGCAAACAGAAATGTAATTTGTTTCATAAGAAGATATAGGTTAATGCACGTATTAAGAAAGCTTAAAAATACCTCGCACAATTCGGCCATAACTGAAGACTTTGTGAACTGAACAGATCACTTTGTAAACCGTAACTGAGTATTATCATGAAATAGCAAAATGCTTGTTTTACCTTTGCCTCATGAACAGATTACAACGATTTCCAACCATCCGATTAACTAAAACGTTTCGTTTCGAAATGGCACATGCATTGCCCGGACACGACGGAGCATGCAAAAACATTCACGGACACAGCTACGTGCTGGATGTGCGACTGGCGGGCAAACCGTTATTCGCTCCCGGAAATCCGAAACACGGCATGGTGATGGACTTCAGCGATTTGAAGGTGATTGTGAAGAAGGAAATTCTCGATGTATTCGATCACGCATTAGTGTTACCTGAAGATCATACCTATCAGGTAAAAAATGATGATCCGCATTTAAATATTGTGTTGGTGAATTACCAACCTACGTGCGAAATGTTGTTGCTGGATTTTAAACAACGTATCCAATCGCATTTACCGGAAAATGTGGCACTGCATTCGCTGCGTTTACGCGAGACTTCTACATCGTACGCCGAATGGTACGCCGACGATAATTTATAAGGACGGGATTTTTCTGCTGTTACGGAACAACACATACAGCAGCACAACAATAACTCCCAACGCAACAAAACCAACTACTGTGGGTACGTTAAAACTCGCCCAGAATCCCGAAGGATTTTGTTGTTCCAGATAACTAACGATTATCGTAAACGCATTGAAACAAAAGTGCGCCAACACACTTACCTGCAAGGAGCCCGAGAAATAAAACAAATAACCGAGCGTCGCGCCCATCAGCACGCGAGCAGGAAAGCCGATAATATCAAAGTGAATAAAACTAAATACGATGGCAGTAAACCAAACTGCAGCATGACCATTGCGCAACCACCCTGCTGACGCCTGCTGCACACCACCTCTGAAAAATAATTCTTCCGTAACTGCCGGCACCAAGGCGTTAAACAACAACGCGGTGAACAAATTTCCCATGTCGGGCATCATCAATAACCAATCGGAATAAGCAGCGGTGAGCTTTTCATATTCCAGCAATTCCGGCATCGTCACTTGCGCTTTGATGATATTGTACACCACATCCACACTAAATACACCCAAGATCATCACCACCGCACCAATCAAATAATTCATCAACGATGTTTTTTGATGCAATTTCAACCAGTAAAAACGTTCCGCGGGTATGGCGTTTGCGAACACCAAAATGGGAAGTAAAAACGCAATGCAACTATACAACGCTATCGCCATACGACCTGTCAATACGGTGTGTCCGCTATCGGGACCTGCATTTAGCCATTGCAGGGCTTCAACGCCGGAAAGCAATTGAATAATTCCTCCCGCAGCAAAATTCAATATAATCAGCAGCCACACCTGAAACCCGGGCGTGAGGTTAAATAATCTCGGACTTTCTTCTTGCTCCACGTTTTGCGTAATTTTGTGCAAAGGTAACGAGAAGTACCCGATTCAACGAACGAAGGAATATACGCTGTGGTGAAATTAGCTCATCTTACGCTTCCTGATTTTCCCTTACTACTGGCTCCCATGGAGGATGTCAGTGATCCGCCGTTTCGTTACGTGTGCAAACAGCATGGTGCCGACTTAATGTACACCGAGTTTATTTCATCCGAAGGATTAATTCGTGATGCAATTAAGAGCCGACACAAGCTGGATATTTTCGATTACGAACGTCCCATTGGTATTCAAATATTCGGTGGTGATGAAGAAGCCATGGCACTCTCGGCTAAAATTGTTGATGCGGTTCAACCCGATATTCTCGATATCAACTTTGGCTGCCCCGTTAAAAAAGTAGTGTGTAAAGGTGCAGGTGCAGGTGTATTGAAAGACATCGATTTGATGGTGCGTTTGACGAAAGCAGTGGTGCAATCAACCCATTTACCGGTTACGGTGAAAACACGTTTAGGATGGGATGAAAGTTCTATTAACATTCGTGAAGTGGCGTTGCGCTTGCAAGATGTCGGCATCAAAGCATTGTCTATTCACGGGCGCACGCGTTCGCAGATGTATAAAGGCAACGCCGACTGGACCTTAATTGGTGAAGTGAAACACGACCCAAGAATTAGCATTCCGATTTTCGGTAATGGTGATGTAGACTCTCCGGAAAAGGCATTGGAGATGAAGGAGCAATACGGGGTAGACGGCATCATGATCGGACGAGCAGCTATCGGTCATCCGTGGTTCTTTAATGAAACAAAACATTTCCTAAAAACAGGAACGCACTTACCATCACCAACTATTCAGGATCGTGTCGAAGTATGCAAAACACATCTGATTAAATCGATTGAATGGAAAGGCGAAAAAACAGGTGTTACCGAAATGCGTCGCCACTACTCTAATTATTTTAAAGGACTTCCCAATTTTAAAGAGATTCGTACACGACTTGTTACAGAGAACAACGGCAATGAAGTATTGAATATTCTGGATGAAATAGGGACGCGTTACGAAGCGCTTATTCCTTCGTAGTTTTTTTGTTGCGGCGATAAAAGCTACGCAAAAAATAAAACCACTTTTTCCCGAATGCCAATCCGATGACATGCACATAAATCATGATCATCAAGGGAAATATGACAACAACCAGCTTATTGAAATTCCATGCGGTTACAAAATCCAGATGCATGGCGTGTTGGATGGAGCGTGTAAGTCCGCAACCAAAACACTCTATATCCAGTAATCGTTTGGAGGGACACCAACTGTTGCCGGTGTCAAAATAATCAGCCGGTAGCATCCACAAAATAAAAGGGACAGCTATCCACAATACGACAGCTATCCCTTTTACAATTTTATTTTTGAGCAGATTACTCAAGAACCACGATTAACGCGTGAATCATTCCCGGTAAACCGCACAGCAATGTCAAAATCACATTTACCGTACAACGCTTGGTCCAGCTTCCTTCGTACAAGTATACTGCCAAAGGAGGCAAGAAAATTGCCAGAATGATTAATACCACAGGATCTACGTCTCCGCCTTTTGCAGCTTCACGTTGTGCTGCTTTTTCAAAGACAGTAGTCGCTTTAACAGAAGTCTGAACTTCAGCCGCCACTGCTTTTTCTTCAATAGCAGGAGTTGCAACTACAGGGCGGTTTGTAACACCTTTCGGCGCAAGAGTTACCTGAGGTGCACTAACAGGCTGCGTTACCTGTGTTTCGTTTACAACAGGAGTTACAGCCGCAGCATTCTCATTAACAACGTTAACACCCTGCTCGTGTTTACCGACAGCAGTGGTATTCACTTTACCATTTTTGTGAACGTAAAATCCACCCAAATGATGACGACGTTCAATCTGACAAGATGCGAGTAACAACATCGCACCGGCTACAATAAATAAAGCTTTTTTCATGGATATTTTTTTTATGTGCTACAAAAATAAAGGCTAACCGATAATAAAACCGATATCGTTTAAAAAACTATTCACAAAATTAGCTGTTCAGTGGTATAAAAAAGGCCCGATCTTACGATCGAGCCTTTTCATTAGTAACCGCGATTACTTATCGTTGTACATTCATTTTTACAATGGTAACCTGACCATTATTGATCACGCGTACCATGTAAAGACCTGAAGTTACATTTTGCAAATTCACTTCAGTTACGTTGTTAACGTCAACACCGTTCAGTTGCGTACCAAACACCTGCTTGCCCAACATATCGTACACTTCAACAACTGTGTTTCCGTTAAATCCGTTCAATGCAATGCTAAACACGCCGTTGTTCGGATTAGGATACACATTTACGGTTTGAACAGCTACTTGCTCGTCAACACCAACACACGCATCCACCGTAACGGTTACACTTGCAGTTCCCGAACATCCAACGCTATCGGTATAAGTATAGGTTAATGATTGAACACCTGCACCAACAGAAGGATCGAAGTTGTTTCCGCTTACTCCCGGACCACTCCATGTTCCACCTGCAGGAGCACCTGTTAACGTTACATCAGCATCATCCAAACACACTGTGGTAGCCGCAGCTGTTCCTGTTACAGTTGGAGGAGTATTTACTGTTACTGCGATTGAATCAGAGTTAGTACATCCGATAGAATCCGTAACCGTAACATAATATGTACCTGTTGCAGTTGCAACCAGCGTTTGTGCTGTCGTGCTGTCGTTCCACAAATACGAAGCTGCAACTCCGGCATCCAATGTAATTGAACCACCACAGAACGCAGTATCAACACCCAAATCAACAACCGGCAATGCGTTAATCGTAATGTTGATCGTGTCAGAAGCAGAACAGCTGTTGGTATCCGTTACCATTACACTGTATGTGCCGCTTGCTGAAGCAGTCAACGTTTGTGCAGTTGTTGAATCGTTCCACATGTATGTTGAACCAGCATTTTGTGCATCCAGAGTTACAATACCTGAACACTGCACAATATCTGCTCCAAGGTTTACCACAGGCAATGCATTGATTGTAACAGCAACCGTATCTGTGCTTTCACATCCATTAGCATCAATTACATTAACATAGTAAACACCCGAAGTTGTTACCGCTAAAGTTTGCGCGGAAGAAGAATCGCTCCACATGTATGTTGCACCGGCATTCTGAGCATCTAATACAACCGGTCCTCCACACTGCGTTGTATCTACTCCAAGATTTACAACAGGCAAACTATTAATTACTACCGAAATCGTATCAACGCCGCTACAGTTGTTTGCATCGGTAACCTCAACAGCATAAATTCCGGTAGTACTAACCGTTAATGTCTGACCTGTAGAAGCATCACTCCATAAATACGTAGCACCATTATTAGCTGCGTCCAATGTCACTGTACCTGCACAACGTGTAGTATCTGCACCAAGATTAACCACCGGCAAAGCATTGATAGTTACAACGGCAGTATCACGATTTTCACAACCTAAAGCTGAAGTGATTAACACATCATAACTTCCGGATGCAGTAACTGCCAAAGTCTGATTGGTTGAGTTGTCACTCCATAAATAAGTAGCGCCGCCATTTTGAGCGTCCAATGTAACAGTTCCACCACACTGCACAACGTCACTTAACACTTGAACAGGTAAAGGATACGCTGATACCTGCACGGCTGAAGTTGTATCACTTAAAGCGCATGCGTCTGTATTGGTAACAACAGCACGATAGTAAATTGTATCTGAAAGTGCACCGGTTGAAAGTGTTGCATTAGTAGCACCTACAACGTTGCTCCACGTTCCAACTAAGCCGGTTAAAGACGACTGCCACTGAATAGCTCCTGTATTGCCAGCAATTGTTACGGTTGTAGAGTCACCAATACAAACACCGGAAACTCCTGCTGTAACTGTACCGGGCACTGCAGGAACAGATTCATAAATACGGATATCATCCAACCCGATATTATTTCCATATTCCGAAACGCCATCAAAAGCAATTTTCACGTTGGCTAAATTAGCCACTGATGACAAACAAACGGTGTAGCGCTTCCAACCCGGAGTAGTGAACGCAGCATCATATCTGCTTGCCGTAAAAATAACAGGACCATAAGTTGCACCACCGTCCGTTGAAATACGAACCTCAACACGATCATTGCTATTCGGATATCCAACATCAGCTGACATATAAAACTCCAACGAAGGATTTTGCACACCTGTGAAATTAATACACGGTGTAGCCAAACGAGAGGTTACAGGTGGGAAGAAGTTATAACTACCGAACAAAGCCAAGCTGTTTCCACTTCGTGGAGCAAGTGTTGGATTTGACATATTACCGGTGGTATAAGCCCAGTTACCTGCACCTGTTACCTGATTAATGGTCCAACCCAAACGTGCACCGTCAAAATTTTCAACTGCAGGAATCGAATTAATATCACCTACCACCACATTGGCCGCAAGGTTGTTATTGGCATTGTTTCCATCAGCAGTACATACTGTTGCAACCGCGAAATTGTGAGTACCCTGAGCGGTCATATTCGCTGCGGTAGTAACCGTAAAATTACCCGTTGCATTACTTGCTAAAGTTCCTGAAGTAATTGTTGTTGTAAATACCTGTGTGCTTGCGCCTGTTACGTTCACATTAATCGTCATTGGAGTAACAGAAAAGTCAGCAGTACCAATTCCAACATTGCGCACGGTTACTGTTACATTTTCTGCAGCACCATGACAGCTACTCGTAATCGGGCTAACAAGAACAGTAGGTTGTAAGTCAACCGGAATTTGCTCATATACACGAATCTGGTCAATGCCGATATTATTTCCGAATTGACTAATTCCTTGCAAAGCAATACGCACAGAGCTTTGATTCTGATAGCCGGTTAAAGGCACTGTAACCTGCAGCCATCCGGCTGTGGTAAATGCTGCATTATAACGGTTAATAGTTTGCAATGGTGCACTCCAGGTAACACCGCCATCCGTAGAAACGCGAACTTCAACACGATCGTACGGCGCTGTAGAGTAACCGATATCCTGAGACATCCAAATATCGATAGCAGGATTTGACAGCGTCGTCATGTCGTAACACGGTGTAATTAAACGTGAAGTCGTACCGGTACTGAAACTATAACAATTAAAAAATGCAAAGCCCGGATTTAAGGCCGGTGCCAATGCAGGATTAGTCATATTACCTGTTGTGGTGACAGACCAGTTTCCTGTACCCGATACTTGCTGCACTACGAATGCAGGATTAGGTATCGCAGAAAAACCTTCAACGTGAGGGAAAGTATTTACACGACTTACTGTTACGGTTGCGTTGTTCATGGCGTCGTTTGCTGTGTTACCGTCACCTGTGACAGCCGTATTCGCAGAAAATACGTAAGCACCATTAACACTCATATTATACGTTGTAGTAATAACAACTGTTTGTGTTGCCGCTGCAGCTAACGTTCCCGAATTTAAAATTACCGGTGTAAATGTTGCCGGGTTTGGCCCTGTCACAGCAGCATTAACTGTTACCGGATTCACCGAGAAGTCAAGTGTTGCTGTACCATTGTTACGAACTACAACTGAAACAGTTTGGTTATTTCCAAAACAACCTAATGTGCCCGGCGATGCTAAAGCAGTTGCTTGCATGTCTATAGGAGAAACAACAAGCATCCACTTAAATGTTCGTCCGGAAACAGGCATGGTTACAGTGTTAGAAAAGGCACATTGAGCACTATTTGCAACACCGGCAGTAGTAGTATTCCAATCAGTTGTAGTTGTTCTGTTATTAAAGTCTGTCGCAGTAAAGCCGCCCAAGCCAACCTGCGCAGGTGTAGCGTTTGCATTGGGTGTCATGGTAGAATATACCACTTCAACACTATTATCAAATTCATTCAATCGAATTTGAAAACTCAAACTCTGTCCGGTTTCAAAATACGCCGTGTAGTTCGTCCACTGAATTACACGCACCTGATTCGGTGCTGTTCCAATTAACTCTGTTCTCAACTCCGAACCAGCCTGTGCAGCTAAATCACGCGCAAATCCTGCGATTCGTGAACGCAACTGATTGGGCGTAATGGTAGAGGTAGATTGAATAGGAGTGTATACACTTGTTGAAGACATATTCACAGCCGGAGTAAGTGCAGACTGACCCAAAGAAATCCAACCGTTCGCATTAATAGCGAAACGATCAAATGTTTGGCCATTATACGTGAAATTAAATCCGATCGGAAATCCAACGCCTGTATTTGAGAATCCTCCGGCCAGAACCGCAGGATCTACGAAGCGTTCGTCGTCGTTCGCTGTTGAACCCAATAAGGTTCCGCCTGTTATTGGAGTGTATGTTCCAACAGACTGGCTAAATGTATAAGCAGAAACTTGCCCATACACACTGTTTCCAATTGCGAACATGGCGGTAAAAAGCGCAGCACGCAAAACGGAAATTGTAGATAATTGTTTTTTCATGGATTTTGGTTTGAGGTTGCAAAGATAACACTTTCAAACCGATACTTGAACCCATTAGCGCTTCACCTACAAGACTACAATGCAGGTTGAGCAGATGCGAATAGAATGACTACGAAAAAAACAACGCCTTCAGCTCAGTTGCTTCATCAGGCTTCATCTTGCCAGCTAATATCAACGCTAATTGCTTTCTGCGCAAAGCACCTTCGTAACGTTCCTTTTCCAAATCAGTTTCAGGAACCAATTGAGGAACAGGTAATGGAGAACCATTCTGATCTACCGCCACAAAAGTGTATATCGCTTCGTTCGATTTCATGCGCTCGCCGGAAACCGGATCTTCTACATACACATCAATAAACACTTCCATTGATGTAGAGAATGCACGGGAAACTTTTGCTTCCAACGTCACGATACTTCCATAAGGAATAGGATGATGAAATGCAACGTGATTCACCGTTGCGGTTACCACTACACGACGACAATGACGGTGCGCACAAATAGCTCCGATCACATCCATCCATTCCATCAATCGACCTCCGAATAAATTATTCAGATTGTTCGTATCATTAGGCAATACATGGTGCGTTGCAATAGCAAGCGAGTCGGAAGCTTTTCTGGTTTTCATGCGACAAAAGTACAATTTAATGCATCAAGTTTATTCCACATACGTGTAATCCGTTTCCGTACTTTTGCATTCGATGAAGCAGATTTTCGGGGTATTAAAATTTGTAAACGGATATTGGAAATATGCGTGGCTGAATATTCTGTTTAATATCCTTTCTGTTTTTTTCAACCTCTTCTCGTTACTTGCCATTATTCCGTTATTACGATTACTGTTTAATAGCGACAATACACTCTATCAAGAAACCGTAGCTGCCGGACTACCGGACATTCAATTCTCCATGGAGGGAGTTTTAAGTACGGTCAATTATCACATGAGTGCATACATTTTAAATGCGCCCGACTTAAATACGGGACGTTTAAAGGCGTTGATCGGCATTTGCATAGCAGCGGTGGTGATCATCTTTTTCAAAAGTTTGTTTCGCTATCTCGCGATGTTCTTTTTGGCTGTCATTCGTAATGGTGTCGTTCGCGACTTGCGCAACAAGATGTTCCACAAATCATTATCGTTACCGCTATCCTGGTTTTCCGGTGAACGTAAAGGCGATATCATGAGTCGAATGTCTGCTGATGTGCAGGAAGTAGAATGGAGCATCATGAGTTCATTGGAAATGATTTTTCGTGAACCCGTTACGATTGTGGTGTTCCTGGCTTCGCTGGTAGCCATCAGTCCCGAACTGACGTTGTTCGTTTTTCTTACAACACCAATCATAGGAGGTGTTCTGGCAATTGTTGCGAAAAGTTTAAAAAAATCATCCTTCAAAGCGAAAGGTCAACTCGGAGATTTGCTTTCGTTGATGGAAGAAATGCTGGGCGGACTTCGCATTATCAAAGGATTTAATGCCGAACACAAAGTAGCAGGGCGATTCGAAGCCACCAATCAGGCGTATACCAAAACAATGGTGCGTAATTACCGCAAAACAGATCTGGCTTCACCGCTCAGTGAATTTCTGATCGTCATTGTGATGTCGGTTGTGATGTATTACGGAGGCAAACTAGTACTGGATAGCGATCAAAGTTTAAGCGCAGAAAACTTCATCGGATACATTATGATTTTTTCCCAGTTGATTGGTCCGGTACGACAGTTTACACAAGCGTATTATCACGTGCAAAAGGGACTGGCATCCATGGATCGTATTAATGTCGTGCTACACGCCGATGATCAGATTCGTGACAAAGAAAATGCAAAACGTATTACGCAATTCGACAAAGAAATTGTGTACGAAAACGTTTCCTTCGCATATCATAAAGGCGATAACGGATGGGCTTTGCGACATCTCGATTTAAAAATTCCGAAGGGCAAAACAATTGCATTAGTGGGACAATCCGGTTCCGGAAAAACAACAATGGCCGATTTATTGCCGCGTTTATACGAAGTAAGCGAAGGTGCCGTAAAAATTGACGGTGTAGATATACGTGATGTGCGCACACACGATTTACGCGCGTTGATGGGCATTGTGTCTCAGGAATCTATTTTGTTCAATGATACGGTATTGAACAACATTGCCTTTGGTGTAGAAAGCGCCACCGAAGAACAAATTATAGCGGCTGCGAAAGTGGCTAATGCGCATGAGTTTATTCAGCAAATGCCGGAAGGTTATCAGACCAACATCGGCGACCGGGGCAATAAAATGTCGGGTGGACAACGACAACGTATAGCCATTGCCCGCGCTGTACTTAAGAACCCGCCGATATTAATTTTGGATGAAGCAACATCTGCATTGGATACAGAAAGTGAACGCCTGGTTCAGGATGCCTTGAATAACCTGATGCGCAATCGAACATCTATCATCATCGCCCACCGTTTGAGCACCATTCAACATGCGGATGAAATTATTGTCATGGGACAAGGTGTAATTGTAGAACGCGGCACACACAACGAACTGCTGGAGCGCGGCGGCACCTACCGGAAACTTTACGACATGCAGGTGTTCAACTGATTTTTCGACTTTGAGCAAGTAAGAAAATTTTAAAATGCCTTCCTGTTCCGAATGCCTGTTTGTTATCTTTACATCACGTTGTTCACGAAGCAACGAGGAACACTTGATTACGTCATACATTTACTAACTTCTACCAAACAAATACATCATGAAAAAACAATTACTTTCTGTTATCGCTGTTGTGGCATTAGCCGGCGGAGTTTCCGCACAGTGGTTCATTCCGAATCCGGGCTTCGAATCTTGGGGGTCGTCTTTCGGTGAGCCTCAGCAACCACAAGGCTGGATTTCCCCAAACATTCTGGCAAGTCCGTTAATTAGCGCGCAAAATCCGACTGTTGTTTCTGCAGCAGGTGCTCCCGATAACTATCAGGGTACTTATTCTTGTAAGATCACTACTGCTTCGTTAGTATCCAATCCTGATCCGGCCAACATTCCGAATACTTCCGGATACTGCTTAACGGGCGGTGTGCAATTGGTAAATCCGTACTTCCGTCCGGGTTATGCATTTGCTATGCGTCCACAGTCATTGTCGTACTATGCTAAATATACTCCGGTAAACGGCGATACTGCGTTTTGTGCGGTAGTATTAACCAAATGGAACACTACGAACATGAATCGCGATACCATCGCGGTTGGCTATGACGTTTACACCAACGCAAGCACCACATACAGCCAACACACGGTGACGTTGATGTACAACACGAACAATAACAACTTACAACCGGATACCTGTTTAATTTGGTTTAGCGCCAGCAGTAACTGGGCGCCGCAAGTAGGTTCAACGTTATTTGTTGACGACGTAACCTTCTCGGGATATGTGGGCATGGACGAAAACGCAGCGGTTTCTAAAGTAAGCGTATATCCAAATCCTTCCGGCGATTTTACTTACATCGATGTAACAGACAACAATGCACAAGAAGTGCTTATTTACGACATGAGCGGTCGTGAAGTTCGTCGTGAGAAGTTTGAATTGAAGAAGGCTGAAATCCCAAGTTGGATGTTGGCAACCGGAGTATATAACTATACGGTTGTTGACGCGAATAATGAAATTTTACACCGCGGCAAATTTGCGGTAGCGCATTAAAACAATATTGAATGATATAAGGAAAGCGATCTGAATAAGGTCGCTTTTTTTTGTTTTGTGGTGCTGCCCCAAACTACATGTACCTAGCACGTAGACAACAATTGCACTCACCCTCCTTGCGCCCCGTTACCTTTTCGCCTACCTTTGCCCCTGAGCAAACCACATGAATCGAATTCTTCTTCTTTCCCTCTTTATCCCATGGCTGTGGTCGTGTGGAACTAATTCCGGCGATCCTGCTGCTGAAAAGCCTGTTGTAGAAGAAGATCCGGAAAAAATAAACGTGGCCATAGACGAGTACCTCAACGATAAAATAAAATCGTGGGATACGTCCAAAACTCTCGTCCTGCACGGCGATACATTACACGCTACCAAATGGATGTGGACGTTTTACAAGACTGCCGATTTTAAACATGCATGGTCGGACAAAGGAAAACGTACTGCAACCGGCGACTCACTCTACGTATTGATCAATCGTGCCGAAGATTACGGTTTAATACCGGAAGATTATCATTTGTATATCATCGACAGTCTTTATAACCACGCTTACGATTCTGCCGGTGAGTCTTACAACATTACCAATCTGGCGCAAACGGATGTTTTACTGAGTAACGCGTTTTTTACCTTTTGTGTGCACGTTTCTGCAGGACGTGTAATGACGGACACTTCTGAACATCGATCGTGGAAGCCGCAGCGTTTAGATTCCATAGCGGTTTCCTTATTGCAAAAAGTGCAGCGTAAAGAATCCGTAACCGCGATTATTAATTCACTGGAACCTAAACACCGGGAATATCATGCGGTAAAACGACACATGAACGAATACCGCAAAGCCAATGAAGGTGTGGTTTGGGACGAATTACCCGACTCGAAAGACACGCTGCGATTTTTGGAAGCCGTGAAGAAGCGCCTGATTATTACCGGGCATTACGACAGCTTATCCACGGAAAAAGATTCTATCAAACTGGCGAAAGCATTAAAGTCTTTCCAAAAAGCAAGGCGTTTGGAACAAGACGGCAAAATGGGTCGCAATACGTTAATCGCGTTAAAGATGACCATCAACAACTACGTGCAACAAATGGCGATAAACCTGGAACGTTGGAGATTGGAACGACCTGAATTCGCAAAGCGCTATATGCTTGTTAACCTGCCCGCGTTTAACATGCGCGTGTACGAAGAAGATACGTTAGTGATGGAGTCGCGCATTGTGTGTGGTGCCGTTAAAACGCAAACGCCACAGCTGGATAGCAAGATGTATGAAATTGTGTTGTATCCTTATTGGAATGTTCCTTACAGCATTGCCTGGAAAGAAATACTTCCATTGGTAAAACGCGATACGGCTTATTTGCGCAAACATCGCTACGAAGTGCTGGACCGTAACGGGAAAGTGGTTGATCCGAATGTTATTCCGTGGAAGAAATACGGCAAAGGAAATTTACCGTACCGATTTCGTCAGAAAATTGGTGACGACAATGCGCTCGGTGTGATGAAATTTGAGTTTCACAATAAACACGGAGTGTACATGCACGACACCAACGCACCGTCGTATTTCAAACGTGAAACACGTGCGTACAGTCACGGTTGTATGCGTTTAGAAAAATACATGGATCTGGCACATTTCCTGATTCGCGATGATAGTGTTCGCATACCGAAAGATACTTTTGACTTATGGACACAACGCGACACACAACGACGGGTGGCTCTGCGCAAGCCTTTGCCGATTCACGTGCGCTACTACACGTGCGATGTGGACACCGGGAATGTGGTGTTTGTATGGAATGATATTTACGGAAGAGACGAATTCCTCATTCGCGTGATCTATGGGGAATCGAACCGTAACCGCAAGAAAGCACCGGCAAAACCAACGACGAAAGCCGCGCTATTTTACGACTCCCGACTAAAGTATTCGTATTGTTCGTAGGGAAAGCGCGTGGCGTGAATGGCGTACACTTCGTCAAACAACAGCTGACGGAACGCATCAATATTCTCCTTGTCGGTTGCAGAAATAAAGATGCAAGGATCGTTAAGTTTACTCATCCAGCTCTTTTTCAAATCGGCAAGTGTTAACACCTGCGGCAAATTCGGATCGAGGTTATTGGTTTCCACCACGCGATCGCGATACGCATCAATTTTATTAAACACCAAAATCGTACGTTTATCGCCTGCGCCAATTTCTGTCAGCGTTTGCTGTACAACCCGCAAATGATCTTCAAAATTCGGGTGCGATATATCTACTACGTGCAACAGAATATCGGCTTCGCGCGTTTCATCCAATGTTGACTTAAACGATTCTACCAACTGGTGCGGCAATTTGCGAATAAAACCAACCGTATCCGATAACAGAAACGGTAAATTACCCACCACGACTTTGCGCACCGTAGTATCGAGCGTTGCAAATAATTTATTTTCTGCAAACACATTCGACTTGCTCACCAAGTTCATAATCGTGGATTTGCCCACGTTCGTATAACCCACTAACGCCACACGCACCAGCTCTCCTCTACTCTTGCGTTGCGTGGTCATTTGCTTATCGATTTCTTTTAATTGCTCTTTCAGCAACGCAATACGATTACGAACAATACGACGGTCCGTTTCAATTTCTTTCTCACCCGAACCGCCTCGTGTTCCTGTTCCACCGCGCTGACGTTCCAAGTGCGTCCACATTCCCGTAAGGCGAGGCAACAAATACTGATAGCGTGCAAGTTCCACTTGCGTTTTGGCATGCGCTGTGCGCGCGCGGGAAGCGAAAATATCAAGGATCAATAAATTTCTGTCAATGACTTTTCGCCCGAACTCTTTTTCCAGATTGCGCTGTTGTGATGGAGAAAGTTCATCATCAAACAACACTACATCAATTTTTTGATCTTCGATGTATTGCTTGATTTCTTTGGCCTTTCCGGAACCTATGTAAAACTTCGGATCGGGATGATCCAGTTTCTGCACAAAAGATTTTACCGGAATTAAATCCGCCGTTGTTGCCAAAAATGCGAGTTCTTCCAGATACTCGGTTACCATGCGATCATCCTGACGTTTATCGATAACGCCCACCATAATCGCCTTCTGGCCTTTCTTTACATTACTCTGATGATCAATCACTACTTCCGCAAAGTCTTCACGTGTTCAACGACCGCTTTAATTTCAGCTTCGCTCAATTCATTTCCGAAAGCGCGCATACCGCCGCGTCCGTTGCGAATAATCACACTGCATTCCTCATCACTCATCATGGAGATCGATAAATCCTTCGCACCCGCGGCTTGTAATTTTCCATCACCGCCGTGGCAGGAAGCACAGTTGGATTGGTATAACTCAGCGCCGGAAATCGTTTGATTCGATTCCGTTTTACCTCCGCACGATAATAACAAAGCGAAGCCTGCGGTAATTGCGATAAATCTTAGAACCATCCTAAGTGAGCGAATTTAGCGAGGAACGGCCACGGAATCATTGCCAGAATTAACAACAAACCGATACCGAAGAAAATCGCGATGGTCTTGTGTTTTTTCTCGTCCGAATTTTGACGTTTCGCACGTGCACTACCGATGGTGATCAATACAATTGCAATGATCATTCCGGCAAGGTGCTCCATCTTAAAAAATCGGATCATCGATTCCTGTGCAGGATCTGTTGCTACACGGCTATACCATGCTTCGGAGAAATATAAGGCCAATCCGAGCAACAATTGAACGTGAGAAAAAATTACCGAGAAAGTGGCCAATTTGCGATCACCCGGTAAATACGATTTTTTACCCATCCAACCCGAGAACGCTTTAGCGACAGCCGCAATCAGGAAGAACAAAACAGCATAGCGCAAACCGGAATGCGCGTGACTTAAGATAGTGTACATAGCGAGACGTTTTTACAGGGCAAAAGTACAGAAAAACACGGCTTTATAACCGTTCATCACGATTCGGGACTTTCGCATTTAAAAAAGGATAAATTTGTTAACCTTAAAACAACAGTTATGATGAAGAAAAGTTGGGCAGTTGCGGTACTTCTTGCAACTACACTGCAGGTTTTCGGTCAGTTGGTGACGTTTCCCCGAAATGGCGCTGCTGATCCGCGACACACGATTTACGCGTTAACCAATGCAAAGATTCAGATTGATGCCGACAACGTTATAGAAAAAGGAACTTTACTGATTCAGGACGGGCGCATCATTGATGTAGCGGCCAATGTCGTAATTCCGAAAGGAGCCGTTGTGTTGGACATGACCGGCAAATGGATTTATCCTTCATTTATTGATCCGTTCACTTCGTATGGAATGCCCGAAGTAAAACGTCATCCGTGGACACCGGGACCAAAATACGAACGTGCACAACCGGGCACTCGCGGTTGGAATGATGCGTTGAATCCCGAAAATCAGGCACATCAATTGTTCCGGCATGATGAGAAGTCCGCCGAACAATATCGCGGTATCGGATATGGCGTTTTGATGATTCATCATCCTGATGGTATTGCCCGTGGAACAAGTGCAGTTGTGACCTTGCATACCGAAGGAGGAGAAAATTTATCTGTAGTGAAAGATCGTGCTGCATCTTGTTATTCGTTTAACAAAGGTTCTTCGCGACAGGAATATCCATCATCGTTGATGGGCGCTATTGCGTTGTTGCGTCAAACATATTACGATGCAGATTGGTACCGCATGAGTAAAAATCGCGCAGAGTACAATACGACACTCGAAGCATTTAATGCCAATCGTATGTTGCCGCAAATTTTCGAAACGTCCAACAAATGGAACGTTTTGCGTGCAGATAAAGTGGGCGATGAATTCAGCACACAATATATTTTCAAAGGAAGCGGAACAGAATATCAACGCATGGATGAAATGCGTGCTACGAACGGGAAATTTATTCTTCCGTTGAACTTTCCCGCAGCGTTTGATATCAATGATCCTTACGACGCAGAGTTGTTGGATTATGCCGACATGAAACATTGGGAATTAGCTCCGTTAAATCCCGGCGCGTTTGAAAAATACCGCATCACGTTCGCACTCACCGCTTCAGATCTGGGTGATAAAAAAGATTTTTGGAGCAACCTGCGCAAAGCCATTGCTTACGGACTTAGCGAAAAAGAAGCCCTGCGTGCATTAACTACAACTCCTGCTCAAATGCTGGGCGTGCAAGATCAAGTGGGCGCATTGAAAAAAGGAATGCTTGCCAATTTCCTGATTACGTCCGGAAATATTTTTCAGGAGCAAACCGTTATATACGACAACTGGATTCAGGGAACTCGTTATGTTGTGCGCGACATGAATGCGCTTGACGTTCGGGGTACCTATACGGTAAATATTGTTGGATCGGCATCACGTACATTAAACATCGAAGGTGATGTGTATAAATTGAAAGGTGTATTCAGCAGCGCCAACCACGACAAAGACAAAGTAAGCGTGAAGCAGGATGGCGTCAATATCTCCATCAGTTTCCAGTCGAAAGAACACAACGGAACCGTGTTGTTAAGCGGAGCGGTTGATGCGACTTCAAAGTTCATGTCGGGAAAGGCACAATTGCCGGACGGAAAATGGGTAGATTGGATGGCGACCATCACTATGCCTTTTGTTCCCAAAGAAGAAAAACCGGATACAGCTACCACGGTTTATCCGACATTGGATGATGTGATCTATCCGTTCTCTGCTTATGGAAGAACAAAAACAGATCCAAATTTTTTCAGTCGCATCAAAAACCGTTATAAAGCTGTTTTAATTAAAAATGCTACGGTTTGGACGAATGAAAAAGACAGTATACTTCCAAATACTGATGTACTTGTAGTTGAAGGGCGCATTGTACGTGTAGCGAAAGGAATTATTCCTGCGAAAGAATTGTTTGCGCGTGAAATTGACGGAACCGGCAAACATCTTACTGTTGGTTTAATTGACGAACACTCACACATTGCTATTTCCGGTGGTGTGAATGAAGGCTCACAAGCTTCTACCGCGGAAGTGCGCATTGGCGATGTCATTAATCCGGACGATGTCAACATTTACCGTCAACTCGCAGGCGGTGTTGTAGCGTCGCAATTGTTGCACGGTTCAGCAAATCCGATTGGAGGACAAAGCGGCTTGATTAAATTGCGTTGGGGTGCGAATGCGGAAGACATGAAGATTCAAGGTGCTGACGGTTTCATCAAATTTGCGTTAGGTGAAAACGTAAAACAAGCCAACTGGGGCGATGATCATACGATTCGTTTCCCGCAGACGCGTATGGGCGTGGAGCAAGTGTATTACGATCACTTCATTCGTGCGCGTGAATATCAATTAGCCATGGACGCCTACAACAAATTACCGGCAGGAGAAAAAGCCAAACGCCCTGCACCGAAACGTGATCTGGAACTGGAAGCGTTGTCAGAAATTTTAAATCAGAAGCGTTTCATTACGTGTCACTCCTACATTCAATCGGAAATTGCGATGTTGATGACAGTTGCGGATAGCATGAAATTCCGCATCAATACCTTCACTCACATTTTAGAAGGGTACAAAGTTGCAGACAAGATGAAAGCACACGGAGCCGGTGGTTCTTCCTTCGCCGACTGGTGGGCGTACAAGTACGAAGTGAAAGATGCAATTCCGTACAATCCTGCATTGTTGCACCGCATGGGCATTGTAACCGCGATCAACTCGGATGATGCAGAAATGGCACGTCGCTTAAATCAGGAAGCAGCAAAGAGCATGAAGTATGGCGGACTTTCCGCAACAGAAGCATTAACGCTGGTAAGTTTGAATCCGGCGAAGTTGTTGCACCTCGACAAACACATGGGCAGTATTGCAGTGAATAAAGATGCCGATCTCGTATTGTGGAGTGACAATCCTTTATCGGTTTACGCAAAGGTTGAAATGACCATGGTTGACGGACAAATATTGTACGACGCTAAAGAAGATGTAGTGTTGCGTGAAAAAATGCGCAGCGATCGCGCCCGTTTGACTCAATTGATGATCAAAGAGAAAAACGATGGTGGACCTTTACAACGACCACGCGCTCGTACACCAAAAATGTGGCATTGTGAAGACATGCACGTGAATGAAGATTACTTAAATGATTTTATCAACGAACAATAAGCGACCCACAACCATGAAAACAACATTCCTTCTACTTTGTACAGGTATTGCGTTGCACGTTGGGGCGCAACAACCTATTCCCGCCGCGAAACAGAAAAAAAGTATTTTACTGATGAACGGTATTGCACACGTTGGCAACGGTCAGGTGATTGAAAATTCCGTTGTTGGATTTAAAGACGGAAAGATCACGTTAATCGGTGATGCCCGCGTGATGCGCATTGATATGAGTGCGTGGGATACAACGATTAACATTGCCGGTAAACACGTCTATCCCGGATTTATTGCACCCAATTCAACACTCGGCTTAACGGAGATTGAAGCTGTTCGTGCCAGCAACGACTTTTACGAAGTTGGCGGATACAATCCTCATGTGCGTTCGCAAATCGCCTACAACATGGACTCGCGCATCATTCCTACTGTTCGTACTAACGGAGTTTTACTCGCACAGGTAACACCGCGCGGTGGACGCATTTCGGGAACATCTTCTGTGATGCAACTGGACGGTTGGAATTGGACCGACGCGACACAACGCAAAGATGACGGTGTGCACATCAACTGGCCTTCCGTTTACAGCAGACAATGGAGCGATAACGGCATCGTATACGAAAAGAGTAAAAACTACGAAGCGCAGAAACAAGAGCTACAACAGTTTTTTGCTGAGGCGAAAGCTTATCTGGAAAATCCCGGCGAGCGTAACCTGCGTTTCGAAGCAATGCGTGGTGTGTTTAACGGTACACAACGTTTATACATTCATGCCGATGCGGTAAAAGACATTACGGAAAGTGTTGCATTCGCTCAGAAGTTCGGTGTGAAGCATATTGTAATAGTTGGTGGAACTGACAGTTGGAAGTGCGCCGAGTTTTTGAAAACCAAAAATGTTTCAGTGATGTTGAATCGTGTGCATTCCTTACCTGTACGTTCCGGCGATGATGTTGATCAACCTTACAAAACAGCTGCACAACTTCACGATGCGGGCGTACTTTTCTGTTTCCAGAACGAAGGTGATCAGGAAGCAGCGCATACGCGAAACCTTCCGTTTTTGGCCGGTACTGCAGTGGCCTACGGATTACCCAAAGAACAAGCAATTGCTGCTTTAACCGGTAATACTGCTCTCATTCTTGGTATTGCAGATCGCGTGGGTACGTTGGAAAGCGGTAAAGATGCAACGTTGTTTATTTCAGAAGGAGATGCGTTGGACATGTCCACCAATAAAGTAACCTGGGCATTTATTGAAGGAAGACGCCTCGATCTGAGAAACGAACAACAAGAGTTGAACGAGATTTATTTGAAGAAATACGGATTGGATCCGAAATAGGCTAACACAAAAAAAGTTCTCGAAATGAGAACTTTTTTTTCGTGCAATAAGTTTTGTGGTTTGGTAAAATTAATGAGTACGTAGTTCTAATCTCTTACTAACGTTACGTTATAATCACACCACCTTCACCAAACAATAGTCTTTCTTGCCCTTTTGCAATAACAAGTATTTCCCATTGATGAGTTGATCTTTCGTAACGGAAAGATTCGCGTCGGTGATTTTGTTTTTGTTGATGGACAAACCGTTGCCTTGTATCAACTTACGACCTTCGCCCTTAGAGGCTACTAAACCGGCTTTATCCGCAATTAAGTCAAGCACGCCAATTCCCTGCGCAATTTCACTTTCGGTAACATCGGCAACCGCAACACCGGCACCTACAAAAATTCCGACAAATTGTTCGTCGTTAAAACGCGCTAATTGTTCGATGGTACCTTTTCCGAACAGCACTTCCGTTGCAGCTTGCGCCATTCTTAAATCATCGGCACTGTGTACACGTGTGGTAATATCTTCTGCCAGCGCGCGTTGTAAACCTCTTAAATGTGGCGCGGCCAAATGCTCTGCTTCGATGGCTTCAATTTCTTCGCGCGTCTTTAATGTGAAAATACGAATGAAGTTACCGGCGTCTTCATCGGCTGCATTCATCCAGAACTGATAGAACTCGTAAGGTGTCGTGCGCTTCGCATCCAACCAAATATTACCGCCTTCTGTTTTACCGAATTTCGTACCGTCTGCTTTTTTAATTAATGGAGTGGTCAACGCCCAGGCTTCACCTCCGGCTTTACGACGAATTAATTCCGTTCCTGTTGTAATGTTGCCCCATTGATCAGAACCTCCCATTTGCAACTTCACACCATCATTCTTCCACAAATGATAAAAGTCGTACCCCTGAATTAACTGATACGTAAATTCCGTAAACGACATGCCTTCCCGTTCTTCACCGGTAAGTCGTTTCTTCACGGAATCTTTCGCCATCATGTAATTAACGGTAATGTGTTTTCCCGTGTCGCGAATAAAATCGAGAAAAGACAAACCTTTAAACCAATCATAGTTATTGACGATCAAAGCCGAATTACTGCCGCAATTGAAATCGAGAAACTTCTCCAACTGTTTGCGCTGACAATTCAGATTATGTTGCAATGTTTCCTCGGACAATAAATTACGCTCCGCAGACTTTCCCGACGGATCGCCCACCATTCCGGTAGCGCCGCCCACCAAAGCAATAGGCTGATGACCGCATTGCTGAAAATGCAACAAGGTCATAATCTGCACAAGATTCCCAACTCCCAATGAATCTGCAGTCGGATCAAAACCGATGTATCCGCGAACCTGTTCTTTCATCAATAACTCTTCAGTTCCGGGCATTACGTCCTGCAGCATGCGACGCCAGCGCAATTCTTCAATAAAGTTTTTCATCGTGTGTAATTTAATTTTTTGCGGTAATCAGCGAAAATCGGGGCAAAGATACATCGGCAGACCGAAACACGCGTACGGATTAATTCGTGCAACGTATCTTTACCTCATGATCCTCATTACAGGCGCTACGGGATTGGTGGGTTCGCATTTGGCTTTACAGCTGTTGCAGTCGGGCGAACGCGTGCGTGCTCTGAAAAGAAGATCATCCAATCTGCAACTTATTGAGTCCATTTTTGCGCATCACAACGCCAATCATCTTTTGCCGGAAATAGAATGGGTGGACGGCGACTTGCTGGATCTTGGCGCGTTGGAAGATGCGATGCAGGGCATAACAACTGTGTATCATGCAGCGGCGTTAATTTCGTTCGAGTCTGCCAAAGAGAAAGAACTATTTCGTGTGAATGCAGAAGGCACTGCCAACATTGTCAATTTATGTCTGGACCTTGGTATTCAGCACCTGTGTTACATCAGTTCCATTGCTGCCCTGGGTAAAACCACCGATGGATCTTTGGTAACAGAGGACTTACATTGGAAAAAAGATCCGTCCCATTCCGTCTACGCAATCAGCAAATACACTGCTGAGCGCGAGGTTTGGCGCGGTATGGAAGAAGGACTTCATGCAGTTATTCTTAATCCCGGTTTTATCGTGGGCTATGGCAAAAGCAAGCAAGGCAGTTTGCAATTGTTCGATGCACTAAAAAAGAGCGGCTCGTGGTTTACCAATGGTATTACAGGTTATGTAGATGTGCGCGACGTTGCCGATGCAGCCCTTCGTTTAACGAAAGAGAAAGTCAACGGGAAACGTTTTATTCTCGTGAGTGATAATATGACCTATCGTGATGTTTTCGACACCATTCTTAAAACCTGGAATCGTAAAACCACATCAACATTTGCATCTCCGTTTCTGCTTGGATTGGGCTGGCGTTTAGAAAAATTGTGGAGCCTTATCACGAAACGCACTCCGCGTATTACAAAAGAAACAGCCCGGGCCGCACACGAAATAAATCGCTTCGACGGAAGTTCGATTACGCGAACCTTAACAAATTTTAAGTATCGTCCTGCTTC
>CALJIF010000033.1 GCA_937974275.1 uncultured Flavobacteriales bacterium | reverse complement strand
ATAACGTTCCTGAAATTCGGTGACGAAAAACAACACGTTCCAAAATTTGATCAGAAAACGATTTAAAGGTTTGAACCACTTCCCAATCCGTTGAATTCGTAAAGTATGTTTTTACGCCATAGGCACATCCCCAATACAAATTATTGGCAGGATCATTTCCATTTCCGATTTTTTTTGGAACCGGCACGATTCCCTGACTTTCATTGTCGCAAAGCGCAACCAACACACGAACAACTCGTGGCTCATTATTCGGTGAATTAATGAATGATGTAAGTAGAAATGTTAATGACAAAAAAAGTACAAACGTAATTCTCTGATGTAAACTGTACATTTGTGTCAACATGGCTACAACAGGAAATCGTTTGCGTTTAAGTTCGGTGCAGTATCTGATTGGATCAGTCTTTCTACGCTTTTCGTACATCGGAATTGCATACTTGTTTCGTTCATTTTCATCGCTGGAGAAAGCCATATTACACGTAATTCTTGCCGTAGCTTCACTATTATTGGCTTGGTTCGCGCTTCAGACCTTCAGGCGCTCGTCACCTTCAGGTTCTGCTTTGGGGTGTACGTATTTAGTGTTACTCGTAATCAATGCCATTGGCGCTTTAGGCGCATTTTTCTTCGCGTTGGTACATTTATTTAATGCGGCAACATCTTCCACAGAAGGTTCAGGAACACTGTGGTTGTTGTAATTGGTGATCTAAGAAAACGAAGGGGATGTAGTCCGTTTTCGCAAACTGATTTTCGCTAAAACAACGCTGACCAATGTACACGCAATTGTAATTCCGATCAAAGTATTTCCTACTTCATTCCAGTTAAAATTGATCCATATCAGATGATCGATATGCATCAGACATATTCCGGCTATAGTTAAAATATATCCGGCAATTCGTAAAATCAATTTATCCGGATTCATAAAAATCAGCAAAGCGCCAATTAGCAGGACTGCAGCATCCATTATCTGCAGTAATTCAAGCGAAAACGAAACAATGAAAACTAATCCGCTTGTGATCAACAAGATTACGGTCGAGAATCCCAACTTTCGTGATTTTGATTGTACCAATAACAAAAAGAAAAATATGCCACTGAGAATCGAGAAGCCGATTGCACCACCCATGGCGTGAAGAATGCGATCAAGTCCGGTTTTTTGATGTACCACCACTTCATAGTCGCTCATTCCCGCTTCATGGAGTACATTTTCGAAATCGCCGGACAAAATTTTAGCCTTCGCGATTTCTTGTTCAACGGAACGATCACTATGGCGGGAATATATTTTTGATGTAGCAGGAATTGTCGGCGCAGATGAATTTTTACCTGCAATAACAGGCTTTGAAGTATTTACCCTGCGGCTATTTTTCCCCTGATAAACACTGTCACATACTTTAGACAACTTGGTTGCCGCTTTCGAGTCGTCTTCGTAGTACAACATTACGGGCTTGTCATAATCCATGATTTCCTGACGGATATAATCCGCCGCTCCATCATAAAGCTCATTATTTTTCATTTTAATGAGCACACAAGAAGCGCCCATGTTGCGTGCCTGACGAAATGCACTTTTGGTTTGCTGTACCGCAGAAATTCCGTCTTCTTCGTTCAATTCAAATGCGTAAACAATTTTGCCGGATGCAACACTTCCTTGAGCGGCACCATCATTAACGGAAGGTGTAGGCTTATTAGCTTGAATCGGAAGACCGATTGGCATGGATGCCGTTTCAGTGTTACCGGGATTACCGTCTGTGAGGCCGGGTGATTTACGCGATTTTACACGTCCCGCAAAGGCTTCGACGGAAAGCAGCATGAGGATGCTTAAACCTATTAAAAGTATTCCCGTTCTCATATTGAATCAGCAAGTTACGAAAAACTAATTACTTTTTTAATCGTGGATCAAAAGCATCTCGCAATGCTTCTCCGATAATGTTGTACACGGTAACCGTAACGAAAATTGCAATTCCCGGAAATACAACAAGCCACCACGCTTGAAAGTTCTCCTTGCCTTGATATAACAGTTGTCCCCAGGTTGCTACATCTTTCGGAACGCCAATGCCCAGGAAGGATAAACCGGACTCAATCAATATCGCTGATGCAATTCCGAAAGAAATCGCAACTAAAGCAGGTCCGATTCCGTTGCGCAAAGCATGCACAAAAAGCTGACGTCGCTCCGAAAACCCAAGTGCTTTCGCGGCTGTCATGTATTCCATTTCTCGAATTCTTAACAACTCCGCACGTGTTAATCGCGCAATTCCTGTCCATGATGTTAAACCGATAATCAGCACCACATAAATTATCGATTCTTGTTTGGCGATGGCGGCAAGTGCAATAATTAATATCAGCGCCGGAATGGAATTAAATATTTCTATTCCACGGGATATAATCGTATCAATCGGAATTTTAATGATTCGTCCGGTGTTTTGAAATAGTCGACTGATTAAGTAGAACACATAAACAATCGTTAAAAATATAAGCGCGGTTAACACTAATTCACCCAAAAAATGGAATGCGGAATCGGATAACGCATCACTCAGTTGATATGCACGAATTTGAAAACCGTAGAACCAGGCCGGAATCCAACCGAATGAAAATATCACTACCGAAAACCAGGAGGTTCGTATACGATGGTCTCCATAAAATCCGGCAATTGCTCCTATTGTGAGTCCAAGTATTGAAGCAATAAACATCGCGCAAATACCTATCAGCAAAGAAATACGCGTACCATGAATTAAACCTGCCAGCACATCTTCTCCCGATGCATTGGTGCCCAATACATGTTTGTTTAAGCCCCGTAATTGTTCTGAACCACCCACAGCTGTTGTTCTAAACTGGTCATCACCCGGACTTTTATAACCGCGGTTATCAGAATCTCCTTTGCCGGGATACCAGGGAATTGGAGGCCACAGGACCGATTCGAAGTTCATGGTCTTCCATGGAGCAATATCCAACTGTAATTGTATGGTATCATTCGTGTTATTGTCGATGAGTATGTATTTGTTTTTTGTGGTGAAAATTGGAAACAAATGCTCATTATGAAGCTTACAATAAATCGGTTTGTCGTTGGCAATTACCGGCGCTAGTACCGCAACAAGCATTAATCCAATAAGCACATACAACGCAACAACCGCTGCCTTATGTTGGCGAAATCGCTTCCATGCATACGTTCTGAAATTGAACGCTGCAGCAGTTGTGTTATGCTGTTTTGTTTCGTTCATTTCTCGTATTGAATGCGTGGATCTGCCCAAGCGTATAAGATATCCGCAATCAGGTATCCGATTAATGTCATGGTGCCGGATAATGTAAACACTGCAACAATCATCGGATAATCCTTAGTCGTTACGGCTTGTAAAATTTCACGTCCCATTCCCGGAATAGTGAATATAAATTCTATAATCACGGATCCTCCGACCGCCATGGGGAAAATTCCTGCGAATACCGTGATTAGCGGCAATAGGGCATTACGTAACGCATGCTTAAAAAATACCTTAGCAGGGCTTAGTCCTTTGGCTTGCGCAGTGCGAATAAAATCTTGTCGTGCAATTTCGAGAATACTGACGCGTGTTGTTCTGCTTAGAAATGCCAATGAAGAATAGGTATAACAAATGAGCGGCAACACAAGATGAGGCAATGAAAGTTGAAATTTCTCCAACCAATCGGCGTGTTCAGGATAACCGATTGCAGGTTTAATTCCTGATGCAGGAAGCCAATTGAACACATCGGGATTAGCGAAGGTGATGAGTAATAATGTTGCAACAAAAAATACCGGCAGGGAATACAAGGTAAAAAGCACATATGATGAAATTCGATCGATGCGGCTGTTGTGATACATCGCTGACCAAACACCTATGGGTACGGCAATCAGATACGCAAGAATAATGGAACAAACGGTGAATACAATTGACCACGGTAACGCTTCTTTGATGGTTGTTGCTACGCTAAGTTTTGTGCTGAGTGAAAAACCGAAATCTCCACGAATGGCTCCATTCGTAAACGTTCGACCACGATCATCAGGATGTCCGGAATCGCCGAAAAGCCAACGGTGGTATTGGTTGTATCCATGCCAGTGAACTACCGGAATGTATGTTTTCCATTTTTTATGTTCGAATAAAATGGATGACAAGCCGCTCTGCAGTTCCGATGAAGAAACATTCAGCTTCTTGCCAAGTCGTTCTGCTGTTTTCATTAACGCAACAGCTTGGACACCGTGGTATTGAATTTTGTCGTGTTCATGAGCAACCTGCAATGCACGAATATGGGTTAATGCATTCGCTCGCAATTGATCCTCCATTAGGTCTGTCGACGATGAAATTTGCAATTGTTGCTCGTGTCGCAATACAAGAGCGATATACCTCATCACACCATCCGTGTTTCCGGTTTCGTGAATTAAACGCGCTGCATTCTCACGAATTTTCTTTTCGGGAATTTCAGACAACGTATCGCAATCGGAATAGCTACCTAAACTGAAATAAAATACGGGCAAATGAAGTCCGAGTTGACGATGCAGTTCCTGACGTTGTTGAAATGAATTGCGTGCATTCCCCGAAGCATCGCCGGTTCCGCCTTTCATCATCATTTCGACAGGATCGCCGGGAGCCTGCGTACTAATGAGAAACGCGAGCAATGAAATAACAAACAACGCAGGTATAAAAAGTAAAATTCTGCGTAGGATGTATCTCAGCATAGAAGACGACGAATTATTCTGCAGCAGGTTTCATGGTGCTCCAGCCCGGTATCAATTTCAGATTGCCCAAATAAATGTTAGGACGTTCCGGATAGAACGCGGCATTTTCAAATCGACGATGAATTGCGCCTTTAAACGGATTTGTAAATACAAATACATAAGGCTGATCATCGTATATCATTTTTTGCAGTCGCTTTTCCATGGCCACACGCTGATTATCATCGAGTGTAACACGAATGGAGTCAATCAATGCATCGCTTGCTGCAGTACCGTAACCAACATAATTATTCCCGCCATTCCAAGAGGAAGAATGCCAAACTTGCTTGTAATCTTCGTAAAAAAATGTACCGCCCCATCCTCCGAAATACATGTCAAATTCATGTTTCTGTATCGTTTCATAAAATGTCACAAATTCCAATGTTCGAATGTTGGCTTTTATACCGGCTTTGTATAATTCCGCAACATAATCCTTAACAACATATTCCTGAACACCTGCACCGGACATGGCAAGGAATTCAAATTCAAATTGCACTTTACGACCGTCAATGACTTTATCTCTAATGTTATCTCCATCGGTATCTTTCCAACCGGCTTCATCCAGTAATTGTTTCGCTTGTTCAGGGTCAAACGGCACAAGTGTGAGGTCATTATTGTACACGGACTTTTTTGTAGGAACAACACACGAAGCCAATCGGTTTGCTTTACCAAACATATAAGCCTTATTGGCGGCATCAATAGGGGCAAGCAACGCCATCGCTTTTCTCACGCGAACATCGGTAAATAATGGTGTTCTTCCTGCTTCATTAGGTTTAAGATTCATTCCGATGTACTGATAGTTGAAGTTGTCAAAGAACGCAGAGTGGTAGTTCTTATTAAACGTTTCATCTTTTTGCAAATCCAGTAATGTTCCGGATGCAATATAATGTGAGGCATCAATTTCTTGTTTTTTCAATTCCAGAGCTACAGCATTATCATCGGTAATGATTTTGAAAACAATTTTGTCGGGATACGAATTTTCCCAAACACGCTTATTCTGCAATTTTTCCATCCAGTGATTCGACTTCTTTTCAATTGTTAGCTGTTGCTTGGCATCCCATGAACTCACTTTGTAAGGTCCAAGGCCGTTCAGGAATTGTGGGTCGCGACCAAATTTGTTATCGTTAAATGCATCAGCCCAAATCTTAACATCAGGATATGCTGTTGCAGTAAATCCGGTATCGTTCATTTGTTCTAACGAATATTTGCGTAATGTTTGATTTTTGTCGTGATAGGATTCCTGCATGATAGGTAAATCTGCAAACAGCGCAACGTTCTGTATGTACTTGCTGGTAACGATCACGGTAAATTTGCGATCGTTAGTTGCGTCAATACGTACATCTTTAATCATATCAAAGTATGGACGTACCTGCGCATCATCGGTTAACGGGCACTTGAAAGCTTTGATGGAGAAAATGACATCCTGAACAGACAATTGCTCTCCGTTATCCCATTTGGGCTCCTCTCGCAGTTCATACGTAAATTCAAGTCCATCAGCAGAAATTTCAGGCATAGATTTTACCAACGCAGGAGCCAACTTCAAACTATCGGGGTCTACAGCAACCAGAAAGCCTTGAGTAAAATCCATAATTACTCGTCGAGGAACAGATACGCCATTCGTAGGATGAAGATTATCCGGCTCGGCTCTCCAATGATAGATTACGGTATTCTGGTCCAACCGTGATGTTGATGCTTTTTCTTCTCCACCACAAGCTGCTAGTCCAAAGGATAACAATGCAATCCAACCTGAAATTCTGCTCATTTTAATGATAGTTAACTACGTTAGGGCAAATATAGTTTGAAGTACAGCGGGATGCTATTGGAGTTTTCAGTCGTTTTTGACAATTGCGGCCGATTGGGCTCAGAAAAAAGCAATGGAAAAACTTTAAGGGATTGTCAGTTTCAAAGTTTTTATAATTTTGCACTCCCGAGTTCAACATGGGATATGCAATACGATTAAACCCGTACACGTTCTTTAAGAGTAAAACAGACAATGAATTAGGCCCGTTCGCAAGAATGTAGTTTGTTGTTGGAAAAAATAAAACTTCACACGGTGAGGTGGGTGAGAGGCCGAAACCAGCAGTTTGCTAAACTGCCGTACGGGTCAAACCGTACCGAGGGTTCGAATCCCTCCCTCACCGCATTTAAACGCAGGCCGAAACCAATCCCCAGCAGATTGGGGACTAAACTGCCTTACGGGTCAAACCGTACCGAGGATTTTACCTCATTAAATTACGAGCTGTTTCTTCAAGGAAATGGCTCTTTTTTTTGTCGCTATGTATTACGTCTATATCATTCAAAGTCTAAAGGATGGCAGCTATTACAAAGGTTATAGCGAAAATCCGATTTCACGATTGAATCAACATAACGAAGGTAAATCGCACTACACATCATTAAAATGTCCTTGGAGGTTGATTCACCTCGAGTTGTATTCAACAAAATCAGATGCATTGAAAAGAGAGCGATCATTGAAGAAATATAGTCACGCTCAAATTGAGGTTTTAGCGGGCAGTTCGAAAAATTTAATATCCGCGCAGGCCGAAACCAGTCCCCAACAGATTGGGGACTAAACTGCCGTACGGGTCAAACCGTACCGAGGGTTCGAATCCCTCCCTCACCGCATTTAAACGCAGGCCGAAACCAATCCCCAGCAGATTGGGGACTAAACTGCCTTACGGGTCACACCGTACCGAGGATTTTACCTCATTATATTACGAGCTGTTTCTTCAGGGAAATGGCTCTTTTTTTTTGTCGCTATGCATTATGTCTATATCATTCAAAGTTTAAAGGATGGCAGCTTTTACAAAGGGTATAGCGAAAATCCGATTGCACGATTGAATCAGCATAACGAAGGCAAATCGCATTACACGTCATTAAAATGTCCTTGGAAGTTGATTCACCTCGAGTTGTATTCAACAAAATCAGATGCATTGAAACGGGAACGTAGGCTGAAGAAATACAGTTATGCTCCAGTGAAATTTAATTGATCTGAATAACTTGAAATAAAAAAGCCTTCTCCACTTAAGGAGAAGGCTTTAAAGATATTTGTATCGTTACTTGGTAACTTTTATTACCTGTGTGCCATTAGCACCGGCAATCTCTATCCAATAGAGTCCTGATGCTAACGACTCGGTATGAATCTCTGCTCTGTTACCGATAAATTTATTTTCTATTACAACCTGACCGGCAGCATTCATGATGCGCACGTGGTATTCACCGGAGTTGTTCGCAATAATGGTGATTACATTCTGGAATGGAACAGGAAAAGCGGTAAATGTAGGGGCATTGCTCTCTGTAATACCAACGCAGGCATCTACAGTGATGCTTACGCCGAAAGTACCTTCACATCTATTGGAGTCTGTATACATATACATGACAGTCTGAACACCCACACCTACAGACGGATCGAAACTGTTGCCTGAAACTCCTGGACCGCTCCATGTTCCACCTAAAGGTGAGCCGGTCAAAGTTACGTTGGCGTCATCCGTGCATACAGTTGTGGCAGATGCAGAACCTGTAACGGATGGAGGTGTGTTGATCGTTACGCTGATGGTATCTGAAGCTGAACAAGCATTAGTATCAGTAACCGTTACGAAGTAAGTGCCGGAAACGGTTGCGGTGATAGTCTGTGACGTGGAGTTGTCGTTCCACAGGTAAGAAGCACCGGCGTTCTGTGCATCTAATTGGATGAGGTTACCGCAAGATGAAGTGTCAGCTCCCAAATTCACAATTGGATTATTATTAATGGCGATAGCGATAGTATCGTGTCCTGCACATCCATATTGAGTAGTAACAGTAACGTTATAAATGCCACTCGCAGTAATTATACTAGTTTGGGTAGTGTCACCATTGCTCCAGAGATAACTTTCGCCGGAAATGTCAGTGTCAAGCGTAATCGAATTTCCGCATAGAGTTGTATCGTTGCCCACAAAGACAACCGGTGTAGGACGAACGTCGATCGAGAATGAACCGGATGTATCTGCAGGACATACACCATTAACAGCAACAACAGCGAACATATAGTTGCCAATATCATTATTGCTTGGAGGCCCGGGGTTATAATTATTTCCGCTACCAAAGTTACTCCATGTTGCACCACTATCTAAAGAGACTAACCAATCGATATTGCCTGTGAACAGAGAGTCCATGAAAACAATACTATCACCTGCGCACAGATCAGTCCCAGAAATGCTAGTATACGGATAACCATGATCGGAAGGCGAATAAACGTTCACAGGGAAATAGATGAATGTGTCGGAAGGACAGAGTCCACTAGTCGCAACTGTTACAATACTGTATGTACCGGCCGCAGGAGGTGTAGTTGTTGAAGCTGTCGTTCCGGAACTGATAAATGTGTAGTTGTTACCATCAAACAAATACCAAGAGATGTTGCCGGTATTTCCGGATGTGGACATTGTAATGTTGGTTCCTTCACAAATCGCTGTGTCAACTACAATTAGTCCTGCGTCGGAAATTGGATCAATCGTCAGATTTGTAGTAACTATCGAGTCGCATCCCGCTGCATTTACCAATGTGTCTTGATAAATGCCTGTAACACTATATGTGTTAGTTCCTACAGTCACAGTAAACCCACTGCAACCGGCTAGCGTTTGAGAACTGGAAGTCGTATTACAGACGTTGTTTCTCAAAGTAAGTGTTTGCACTTGACCACCACTATAAGGTCCTATAAGTGTGGATGCACCTGTCAAGGTATCAATGGTTCTTAATTCGGGACCACCGGTATATGCAGCCCAGTAGTACGTGCCATCACTGAAATCAAAATAACCATCTTGACCGAAATTAGGATCTACACCTAATGAACCCACCAACGTTGGTACCCCGGTTGTCTTGTTCCAACGATAGAGATTGTTGGTCACGATATCCACGGAATACAGGATTCCACCGGGAGATACATTTAGCATTATGGCTGCGGGAGCTACTGTTGATGGTGTACCAATTGCCGTACAAACTCCGGTACTTAAGTTAACCGTGAAAATTTGCGATTGTGTTACATCAGTTGCTACTCCATACATCGTGTTAGTTGTGTGGTCCCAAGCCATACCTGTAAAGTTGGAGAAAGGAACTCCAGTGCAAGTTGTCAACTGAGTTCGTGCTCCTGAGGTTGTATCTACAGAGTATATCGGGTAAGGGCTACTCTGATCGACTACGAGCAACTGATTGGTTGTAGTTACCCATGCTGAAGCTCCGGGAAATACAAAAGGAACAGCAGGCCCAATCGGCGTGAGGGCAGTGTTACCCATGAATTGTTTGTTAAATTGGAAATTAGTGGCACCATTGTAACACCAACCGCGTGAATTGGCATTCAATAATTGCGGAGGTGCAAGCTGTCTTAAGGATGAAGTTGAATTTTCCGGTGCTGGTCCGACTGATGGTGTGTTGCTTTGAGAGAACAATAGATTCCCAAAGAACAACATGGACAATAGGGTAGAGGTTTTTTTCATAGCTATTATTTTGTGTGGGCAAAGATACGGTAATCAATAATAGAGAGTGTGTTCGTAAATTACTTGTTCCCTGATATTGATCATGTATACCGGGTCACAACGTATTTAATTAATTGCCGTGTACTTTAAATTTGTGAAATGAACTCACCAATCACCTTCGACGACTTTCAAAAAATTAATTTGTGCGTAGGAACTATTTTACATGTAGAGCCTTTGCCGAACGCTCGTAAACCTGCGTTTATTGTTACCGTTGACTTTGGAGATGTTTTGGGTGTGAAGAAAACCTCTGCGCAGATCACTGATTTATATACGCCGGAAACACTAATTGGCAAGCAGATCATTGGTGTTGTCAACTTTCCACCGAAACAAATTGGTAACCTCATGTCGGAGTTTTTGTTGACCGGTTTTATTCAACATGACGGTAGCGTCGTTATTGCTGTGCCAGAACGTCCGGTGGTAAACGGTTTGCATCTGGCGTAATGGAGTTGATCACGATCATGTTTTCAGCAAATGAATGTTGTATCTTTATTCTATGCGAATAATTGGGGTTGTTTTTGCTTTTCTTGTGTTCTGGATTGGAGGATGTAAAAAGGATCCGATTCCTGTTCCGCCGCCAATTATTAATCCTGATTCAGTTCCTAATAATCCACCACCACCACCACCGCCAACAGGTAATGCTGTTTTATTGAATTTTGAGCACATGGTAGGCAGTAATCAATTAATAGCAGATGGACAACTTCGGTATCAAACGGCAGCAGGTGATTCGTTCTCGGTAGAATTGTTTAAGTATTACATTTCAAATATTGTGTTTACCGATGATAATGGCAATGAATGGGCAGAACCGGAAAGTTATCACCTGATTGACCATGCGGATACGAACTCCATGAAGGTGTATGTTCGGAATATGCCCGCAGGCAATTACGTCTCTGTACGTTGGATGATCGGTGTGGACAGCGCGCGAAATGTTTCGGGAACGCAAACCGGTGCATTAGACCCGTCGAATGCAATGTTCTGGAGTTGGCAAACCGGTTACATTATGGCTAAACTGGAAGGTAAATCACCGGCCTCGACAACAGTTCAGAATATGATCATTTTTCATGTTGGCGGATTCGCCGCTCCTTATGCATCACAACGGAATGTAAATCCAAGCTTTAATGCACAACAAGCAGTTGTTACGTCAACAAGCGTTCCTAAAGTTGATGTGACAACTAATGTATTGGAGTGGTTTACGTCACCGAACAACATTCAATTTAATACGTTAAGTGTAGTAACAGCTCCCGATGCTGATGCGATGATTATAGCGGATAATTATGCCGATATGTTCAACGTTGCGGGAATTACGAACTAGTATAATGAGAACTATGAAATTTAGGACATTGATCTCAACAGCGTTATGCGCTGCAGTAACAATTGTATCGTGTAGTCGAGATCCTGAAATTATTCCGGAAACGACCGCTGAAGATTTAGTGTTTAAAGTTCCGCAAGGGTTTCCTGCTCCGGTATATACGTTTCAAAATAATGAAGTCACGTTAGCCGGTTTCATTCTTGGAAGAGAGTTGTTCTATGATCCATTGCTCTCACGCGATAATACCATCTCTTGCGGAAGTTGTCACCAGCAAGGCGTTGCATTTGCTCATGCAGAACACGGCTTAAGTCATGGAGTTGATGGATTGTTAGGCACACGTAATGCTCCGGGTTTATTCAACTTAGCATGGCATTATACATTTATGCATGACGGTGGCGTGAATCACTTGGAAAGTCAACCATTAGCGCCGATTGAAAATCCGGTGGAGATGGACGAAACAGTTGCCAACGTTATTGCAAAATTGAATGCTTCCCAGAAGTATAAGAAGATGTTCAAAGATGCGTTCGGTGACGATAGTATCACTACTCAACGTATGACACGCGCTTTTTCTCAATTCCAGGGGATGATGGTTTCTGCGGATTCGAAATACGATAAATACATGCGTGGTGAAACACAACTTTCTCAGCAAGAAATGAATGGCTTGGCCACCTTCAGATCTAAGTGTGCGTCGTGTCATACTGAACCATTATTTACTGATCGCTTCTTTCATAATAATGGTTTGGCTCCTGATCCAACAATCATGGATCCGGGTAGAATGATGATTACCGGCTTAGTGGCGGATTCGTTAAAATTCGCGACACCATCGTTGCGCAACATCGCTGTTACGGGTCCGTACATGCATGACGGTCGTTACCAAACATTGCAACAGTGTCTGGATCATTATACAAGTCCATTGTATCAAAGCGCGACGCTGGATCCGCTGCTTACTTCAGGTATTCCGCTAACAGCACAGGAAAAAGCTGACTTGTCGGCATTTTTATCTACGTTAACCGATTGGACATTTATTAACGATCCGAAATTCAGAGAGCAATAGATGCGTTATCAATTAATCGTCATAGCGTTTTTGATTGTAGGTATTGCGGGTTGTAAAAAGGATCCGGATACTGTACCTGCAGGACGTGTGCGATTGTTGATCAACGTTAATCATCACGGCATTAATATTCCGAATGCTGTTGTTTTTAGAAAAGACAGCACGTTGATCTTTCCCGGACAGGATACAACATTATACACGCATCGATATATTATCGATGAATCCGGAAACCTGATCATTGATCAGTTAGGTAATGGTGAACGAACGATGGTGCTTTATGCAAAAGGCATTGATCCTTCTTGGGA
The DNA here is from genome assembly GCA_937974275.1 of uncultured Flavobacteriales bacterium. GTDB lineage: Bacteria > Bacteroidota > Bacteroidia > Palsa-965 > Palsa-965. The sequence continues at coordinate 12,642 of CALJIF010000033.1, read as the reverse complement.
CAGTACACAACAAACTCCGGTATGGGGATACCAGTTTGTGAATTTCACTACTTCGATTGGTGAATCGAAAGATGTAACGGTTGTGATTCCCGTTAGCGAATAATCATTGTTATTATCGGATCAAGTTGATGTGCCCGACTTTCTTGATGGGCTTTTCAGCACAAACCGTTCTGTATTGCACAACGTAAACATACGTGTCCACCTGACAGATTTGACCTTTGAAGTAACCGTCCCAACCTTTATTGATATCGTTGGTTTGGAAAATTAATTGTCCCCAGCGATTGAATATCATCATCGAGAAATCGTTGATTCCGTCGCCATACACATAGAACACTTCATTCGGACCTCCTTGGTTCGGAGTAAACGTATTCGGAATAAATACAATTCCTTCGCCTGCCACACCTGTTACCGTCGTTGTATCGTAAAGAATACAGCCTCCAAGATCAACCATTACAGCATAATCTCCGGCGGTAGAAACTTCAATGGTTTGTGATGTTGCTCCATTGCTCCACTGATAGGTTGCTCCGGGATTTCCTGCGTCGAGTGTAATGTTAAAACTACCACACAAGGAAACTTCTTCCGAGAAGTTGAGTGGCGCCAGATAACCTATGGTTATGGAGTCTGTGGACAAACAGTTTCCGGTTCCGGTAACAGTTACCACATATGTTGATGCTGAATCTGCAATTACAGTTTGTGTTTGTGCACCTGTGCTCCACGCATACGATGATCCGGGATTACCGGCATTTAACGTTAATGTATTTCCGGGGCACAATGTGGTGTCATTGCCTAAATCAATTACAGGTAATGCGAACACTGTAACATCAATGGAGTCACGCATCACACATGCCCCATTCGTTACTTCTACCCAGTATGTTCCGGTCGTAGTTGCCGTTAATGTTGCACTTGTTGAATTATCGTTCCACAAATACGATTGACCAACTACACCTGCAGTGAGCACAATTGGTACACCTTCGCACGCGCTGGTATCGCTTCCGATATTCGGTGGTTGCACCGCGGTAATTACAATGGTGTCTGAACTACTGCAGTTGTTAGCTGTTACCGTAACGTAGTAGGTGCCGGCTGCAGTGGCATTAATAGTTTGTGACGTTGCGGCATTAGACCAAACATACTGTGCTCCGGGATTCTGAGCATTTAAAGGAATATTGAAATTGCCGCACACTGCAGTATCATTACCAAGGTTAACTACAGGTGCCGGATTTACGGTGATATTGACTGTATCGCTGAATGTGCAGGTCCCAACGGTTACGTCAACAAAATATTGACCACTGGCATTAACAGTTATACTTGAAGTTGTTGCACCTGTATTCCATAAATAGGAATTAGCAACTCCTGCAGATAACGTTACACTTCCACCTTGACAGAATGTAGAGTCGGGCCCAATATTCGGACCTGTAGCAGCAGAAATAACAATGGTATCATACCCGGGACAGCCACTGCTCGGATTCGTAATAACAGAATAAGTCCCCGGATTGCTTACGTTGATGGTACTCGAGGTAGCACCGGTGCTCCACTGGTAAGCTGTTGCAGATCCTGCATTTAAGGTTAAGTTGAATGCACCGCAGATAGCCGTGTCGTTTCCTAAATTGACGGATGTTCCCGAAGGAACGTTGATAATTGCAGTTGCTGTATCAGAGCCTGTTGCACAACCAACAGTACCACTAATGATGAGCGTTACCGTGTACGTTCCTCCTGATGTATAAGTGTATGTTGCAGCGGGCGTGTTGGCAGTATCTCCGGTGGTTGAAGGATCGCCGAAATTCCACTGGTACGTGTAACCTACGTTGTTCGTACTTGCGTTAAAATTTACGTTTAATGGAGCGCAGGAACCGTTAGGTGTAAAGTTGATGGACACCTGAGGCTGAGTAGGAGCAGGGCAGTTCGGATCCAATGTGTACTTCCACATGGAATTCGATTTACCGGCAGGTACCCAAGCTCCGAACATCCAGAAATTTCCTTGTAAATCGCGAAATGCAGCACCACCGGCACCACCTTCAGGATAATTAGTCGGCGCAGCAACAGTTACCGTTCCATAATTTCCGGGTTGATTTAACGCAGTACTTCCTCCAACCCAAGTAAACTGCAGCGTATTCGGATCGAACATCCACAAATCATTCAATGTAGAAATACCGGAGGAGAAACCGCCGAACTGCCAAAACCTTCCACAGTCATCAGTCCAAGCGCAACGATTTTCATAACGTGATGCAGGAAATTGTGTACCTGCTACACACTTCGTTCCGAAATTACCCGGAGTGTTAGCAACATTACTTCCTGCCATCCACGTCCAAACATGCGTGGTAAGATCATAACGCCACATATCGGCCCAGGTTCCGCTCATCGCGTCACTACCACCAAATAACCACAAGTTGCCTTGTAAATCTTTCCAACGTCCGTAGGTGTATCGCGCGCCGGGCGTGTTGGTTGGTGACGGAATTAACTGCGTACCGAAATTCGGAGCAACATTCGTCGCATTCGATCCGCTCATCCACGTCCACTGATTAGTGCCGGGAGAATAACGCCACATATCACTGTAATAACCCAAGAATCCGCCGCCACCATACATGTACATATCGCCGTTGTTTGCGGTCCAGCTGGCTGCTGTTTCAAATCGGGAAGGCGGGTTGTTGGTGTTGGCAGGAACTTGCAAAGTTCCATATGTGCCGGGATCATTGGATACATTCGGTCCTTTCATCCAGGTCCACATGTTGGTAGTGATATCGTACTTCCACAAATCGCTCAATGCTCCGAGAGTGCCGAATGCATCGTAACCGTATCCGCCAAAGATGTACAGATTTCCTGCTGCGTCTGTCCAGCTTAACACACCCCATGCTCGTGAGCCGGGATAGTTACCCGGAGCAGGAACACCTTGAACGCCATATACACCGGCAACTCCAACGGTATTCGGACCTTTCATCCATGTCCACATGTTAGTGGTTGGATCAAATTTCCATAATGCGGCATGTTCCTGAAATGCATTATCTAATCCGCCAAACAACCAAAAATTGCCTTGCAGATCAACTAATTCAGTTGTTTCATACATAGCAGGCGGTGTGTTGCCCGGAGCAGCTACGCCTTGTGTTCCATAAACGCCACCCGCGTTTGCAGTATTGGATCCGTGCATCCAGATCCACTGACCGAAATTCTGCGCACTTGCAGTCAAGGATAAAATAGTAAGCGCGCTTACTATCGCGAATTTCAAACGGTATGTAATTCTTTCTTTCATAGAATTATTTCCGCTTTTTAGGTTCAGGAACAGGTTGCTCTTGTGGCGGACGTTCGCCCTTCTTAATCTCTTTGCGAATCACATTGTTTTTCTTGTCGATGTACAAGTGTTCGTTTCCTTTTTTGACTTTTCCTTCTCCATTTCGGAAGAAGAAAGCCATATCATATTCAAATGGAATAACCGTCGTTCCTTTTGTATCAATGAAACCCCATTTACCATTTAACCGCGCTGCTGCAAGACCTTCCGAAAAGTTCTGAACGTTTTCATATTGCAACGCAATTACAACTTTACCTGCCTTATCAATAAATCCCCATTTCGAGTTTTTCATAACACGAGCACGGTTACTCACAAAATCATCAGCGCCATCATATTGTAATGCAATTACAGCAACGCCTTTTGTATTGATAAATCCGTATTTGCCGTTTTGCGCAACTTTAGCCAGTCCATCTTGAAATAATCCCGCATCATCATAAATGAACGGAATTACCACAACTCCTTGTTGATTGATGAAGCCGCGTTTTTGTCCTTTCATCACTAATGCAAAACCATCTTGAAAGTCGCTACCGGCATCGAATTGAGCAGTAGCAATAACTTTACCGGTCGCATCTTTATAACCGACTTTTCCGTTCTGATAAAAACGTTCAGGTAGCTGTGCTTGTGCGAACAATGCACTGATTAAGCTTAAAACTAAAATTAGCTGTTTCATTTATTTATTGCCTAATCAGCAAGTTAGTACGTTTATTCAACGCTCGCAAATTAATTTTAACGAATTAAAATTAAATGGCCGAAACGCTCGATATCCTGCTCACCTTGACATTCTGTTCTGTATAAGACGCGAACCACATAAACTCCTTCCGGAGCCTTCAAATTTCCTGTTGTACCATCCCAACCATCATTAATATCGTCACCTTCCCAAATCAGTTCTCCCCATCTGTTGAAAATTTGCATTTCAAAAAATGTAATGCCGTCGCCATACGCTCGGAAAATTTCATTTTGCCCTTTTCCATTTGGGGTGAATGCATTAGGCACAAACATCAATCCTAAGCCCGGAGCGCCTGTTACTTGTATAGTATCGCTCAACACACAACGACCATCATTTACTTCTACGATATAATCTCCGGCTGAGGCAACTTGTATGGTATTGGTAGTTTCCCCCGTATTCCATAAATAATTGTAACCGACAGGACCGGCAACCAATGTGATGGACTCCGTATTACAAAACGGAATTGGTGGCCCCAACTCAATATCATCAAAGAAGCTGACATCCACATCACCTACTCCCGAACAGCCGTTTTGCGACACGATAACGTTGTAATAACCGGTGCTTGTAACCACCTGCAAACTATCCGTGTTGCCATTGTTCCATGCGTATGTAGCCCCTGAATTACCTGCATTTAAATACAGTGTATCTCCGGGACACAGCGATGTATCACTTCCTAAATTCACAACAGGAATAGGGAAGAAATTCACAACAACAGTATCAGAAAACTGACACGACGCAATGGACACATTTACAATGTAGGTTCCGGTGGTGGTTACGGTTATACCCGAAGATTGTGCGCCGGTGTTCCAGGAATACGAATCATAAAATCCCGCATTAAAGGAAATATTCAATCCTTCACACAAATTGGTATCATTACCTAAATCGGGTGGCAGAAAATTGGTAACAACTACAGTGTCATACCCTGTGCAACCATTTTGAGTGACTCCAACGATGTATGTTCCGGAAGCATTTATAGCTATCGATTGCGTGGTGTCTCCGGTTGACCACAAATAATTCGTACCAATGATTTGAGGGTCTAATACTTGATTAACTACTCCACAAATAATGGTGTCACTTCCCAGATTCGGATTGGGAATAGGATTCACAACAAGCGTGTCAATAATGGTATCGGTAAATACGTTGCAGGGCATATTGCTGGTTGCAATAATGGTGATGTAATAGGTTCCGGGATTTGCGTACGTATAACTTGGCGTTGTTCCGGATGCGGTATCATTGGTCGCTACAGGATCTCCGAAATCCCAAGTATAATTGACCTGAGTAGTGTTTGGGGTAATTTGAAATTGCGTTGTAGAAGGCGCGCATGCACTACCGGTTGAAGTGGTAATCTGATAGTTTAAATCAGGGCAAGGATTTGGCGGCGTGTATTTCCAAAATGCATTCGTAACGTCTCCTGCAGGATTCAACAACCCGCCGAATAACCAAAAATTCCCTTGAGCATCTTTAAAACCAACGCTTCCCGTTGTAGAAGGGGGATAATTACTGGGAGCGGGCACTTGAAAAACACCGAAGTTCCCCGGCTGATTAATCGCATTACTTCCCCCGACAATCGCAAATTCATTCAACGCGGGATCAAAAAACCAAATGTCATTTAAAGCCTGATTAAGCAATGAATTTTTGTTACCTCCCATCATGAACAAGCGTCCGCAGGCATCCTGCCATGTTGCACGAGATTCTGTCCGACCACATGGAAAGAAACCACCGGCCAAGCAGTTCTGGCCGTAATTGCCGGGATCATTGAGTTGTAATGTTCCGCCTTTCCAGGTCCAAATGTTGGTGGCAGGATCAAACATCCAGATATCGGAATATGTTGATCCACTCCAAATTCCTCCATACATCCAAAAACGCCCGTTACTGTCTTTCCATCTGCTAAATACAGCTCGCGACCCCGGGTAATTTCCGGGACTCGGAACATTAAGCGTACCGTGATTTGCGGGATTGTTTGTAGTGTTTAATCCGCTCATCCATGTCCACATATTTGTTGTCGGCGAGTATTTCCACATGTCTCCGAATGTTCCCGGAATACCTTCACCTCCATAACACCACAAATCGCCATTGGCTGCAGTCCATGCGGCAGAGCAAGCTTCACGTGCAGGTGGATTATTTGCCATGCTTGGAATTTGAATTGTTCCGTAAGATCCGGCATTACCAACCAAGTTGGATCCTTTCATCCAAGTCCATTCGTTCGTGGTGACATCATATTTCCACAAATCATTCAACGCGCCTTGAGTGCCGTTGACATCGTAGCCGTAACCTCCCATGATCCAGAAATTACCGGCATTATCTACCCAACTGAAACCGCGGTAACGTGCACCGGGATTATTGGTTGGAGCACTTACACCTTGGGTGCCGTAATTGGGCATAGCATTAGGAACTCCCGGACCTTTTATCCATGTCCATTCGTTAGTGGTTGGATTAAAACGCCAGAGATCGGCGAACATTTGAAAGGAAATTGAAACACGCCCGCCAAAAATCCAGAAGTTACCGGCAGCATCCTGAAACTCGTATGGTTCATACAAACCGGATGGCGTATTGGTTGGAGCAGCAACACCCTGAACTCCGAAATTAGCAGCAGGATTGGCTGTAGCAGCGCCTTTCATCCACACCCACGTACCCGTTTGTGCCCGGATACTGACGGAGAAAAGTGCAGCGAATAGCAGGATAAAAATCGTGCGTATCACACGGTTCATGTGTATTCAGTTGGTTGATTTTATCCCGGGGACGCGGATATACTTCCAAAGATACACAAACTGCATTCAGCCCGATATGTTGTCCGAAAAATTATCTGTGCTTACGGTTATCCTGCCATTTCTTGATGTACAGATAGTCGATGAAATACAATACACGTAACGAAAACTGATTGTATTGCGGTCCCTGAACAGTACCGGAGAAGTTTTTCCAATAATTGTAATTCACCAACTGATCTTCCTGCAACGTATTCAAGCGGTAAGAGGCACTTAAAATACTGCCCGGAGCGAAAATCCAACTATACACAATGTCTACATTAAATGAATTAAAATTAAAATTATGATTGTTTTCATAATTCACATAATCTCGTAAATAGCCGTCTTCCAGCAATACATAATAATTGGTGTATTTGCCGCTTTGCCAGTAATGACGAGCTAATACGGAAATTGTCATATCGGTCTTAAATACGTAACTGACATTTAAGTTAGATGTCATGCCGTGTAGAATGCGTCGCCCGAAAACTATAGTGCCATCATTTTCTTTAAACACAAATCCGCGATCTCCAATGTCATTACTTTGATCAAAGAAAACATCCATCGAAAATCGATCGGTGGCGCGCCAGGTCATGTTACCGCCGATTCCTAACCACGGATTTTTCGGAATTGTGGGTGATATATATCCTGAACGTCCGCCCCAAAAGTTAATTCCACCGCTTAATTTTTTATTCGTATTTGTATTAACTCCACCCCAAACAGTAGCAGACTTTGGTTTTGTGTAATACCATCCGGGAGTTCTTGGTTCAAAGTAATCGCGCATTTCAACGGGTGTCAAATCACCTCCAAGATAAACCGTCCAGAAATTCGTTAACTGACCAAAAAAGTTAAAATTAATCGTATATCTCATACGGTCTTTGGTCAGCAGATTGTAGGTATAATTGTTGCTGAGCATGATATTCAGCATGTTGAATGCTCCTTTGGGATTGAATTGATTATATGAAATAAAAGCATCATTGGCGGCATAATTTGTTTCAAAATTGATCCCCAAATCATTAATATCCCAGTTGCGATGTACTTCTTCGCGATTTGCCCCAAACTGCCAGGTACCGCTGGTTTTCGACACGCCCACATCATAACGATAGCCGATATTGGAGGTGAACACACCATTCTCATTAGGATCAGGAGTCATATTATTACTTAAACCACCGTTACCCGATACGTTCCAAATATTAGACTTGTCATTTAAAGAAAACCCTGCGCCGGTGACATTGGAACTTGGATTTTTTCCTGCACGTATAACATTCGTATTAATGAAATAAACATTAGATCCATGATCCATTTGCTTGTCGAAAACGACAATGTTATAATTTGATCTGGGCTCGGTTAAAATTCGTCGTTCCATACCGGTTATGGTATCCCGAACGGTGGCGTACGTATTGTCTACCACGGCGTTCAAAACACCAATCCCGATTCCATGGTTGGTGCGTCCTGAAACCTTCGTAGCATTGATGAGTTTGGCGCGCGACGGGTTCTTAATGACGACTTCATTGTCGTTGGTCATGTACGGTACGGAATAGAAGAGGTCAGGTGTTTTCCCGATTCGCCGCGAATAAAAGAGATTACCGCGTTGGAATAAGTCAACACCTTCGGTAAAGAAGGGGCGGAAGTCGGCAAATTGCACCTCAAACGCACGCAAATTTTTGACAATGTTATCGCTTTGCACTTGCGAGAAGTCAGGAAGTAATGTCATGTCCACCGTGAAGCTTTCATTTAAGCCGTATTTAACGTCCATTCCTCCGGCTAATGACCCCGAACCTTCTTGTGGACCAAATCGTTGATCACGTTCCCAAATAGCCGTCGAATATGGCGTTAACGACAATCGAACCGGCGAGGCTATGTTTTTTAATCCTTCCAGTAAGCCATAGTATTTTAATGGATTGGCCTGACCTTTCGGAGTTAATGCCCATTGATCAAATTCAAATTTCCGCTGAACATTTCTCGTAAATTGAACACCCCAGGCACGATCATCTTCAGTTGGGAAACGCAAAGCAGACCAGGGAATGGCGATTTCTACACTCCATCCGTTCGGCAAAATTTTCACATTACTTTTCCATACAGCATTGTAGTTCGGATCGGTCATTCGGGAATCACTTTGGACGCCGGATGCCGTTACTATAAATATGAACCCGTCTTGTTGGGTATTATAGGTGTCAAATACTACACGAAAATTATCGGCGTTGAGGTAGGAATCGCGAATACCGGATTGTTTGCTGATAGAGTCCGGCTGTTGATCGTACATCATGGCGCCGATGTACAACGTGGTATTATCGTATGCAATTTTCACTTCAGTATCAAACGATACCGGAGCGCCTTCGGTTGGAGAATTCTGAATAAAATTTGCCGCCACCGGAATAGATTGCCATACCGGCTCTTGCAATAAACCGTCAATGTCAAAGGAACGATCAACACGGATAGCTTGTGTGCGCTTGCGCTGAATAAGCGTATCGTTTCCGGCGATCACTTGGGTAGCAACTATAAACAGGGACAGTAAAAGGGGGAAACGCATCGTTGTTATTTGTAAGGCGAAACTATAACCTTAAAACGAGTGGTAGTTACAAAAAATGATGAATGGATGTTAACATTCGATAAATGGCAATCGGCTAGGATAAGACAGGCGGAGTTATCAACAAATTACCATCAGCACCCGCAAATGCAGTTCGTGATTGAAAAACCTTGTTATTTTTGTCCGTTCAGAAAAATACCATAGCTATGAATCTTCACGAATATCAAGGTAAATCCATTCTTAAGAAATTTGGCGTAGCCATTCAGGAAGGCATTGTTGCCGAAACTCCTGAAAAGGCGGTTGCTGCAGCAGAAGAACTTACTAAACAAACCGGAACCGGTTGGTGGGTTGTTAAATCTCAGATTCACGCAGGTGGTCGCGGGAAAGGTAAAATTGTAGGAACCGAACAACGCGGTGTTGCTTTGGCGAAGTCTTTGGATGACGTGAAGCAAATCTCTTCCAATATTCTTGGAAACGTGCTGGTAACTTTACAAACCGGCGAAAAAGGTAAAAAAGTAAACAAGGTTTTAGTGGCACAGGATGTGTATTATCCGGGTGCTGAAAAACCGGCTGAATTTTACATGAGTGTATTGTTGAATCGTGGTCGCGGTCGCAACATTATTATGTATTCTCCTCAGGGTGGTATGGATATCGAATCGGTTGCGGAAGAAACTCCGGAATTGATTTTTACCGAAGAGATCGACCCTCGTGTAGGTTTGCGCGATTTCCAGTGTCGTCGTATTGCTTTCAACCTGGGATTATCCGGTGAAAGCTACAAGAACATGGTGAAGTTTGTTGCGTCGTTGTACAAAGCATACGAAAGCATTGATGCTTCAATGTTTGAAATTAACCCGGTATTGAAAACATCTGACAGCAAAATTATCGCTGTTGATGCGAAAGTTACGGTTGATGGAAACGGTTTGATGCGTCACCCTGATATTGCAGAAATGCGCGATACCACGGAAGAAGATCCTACAGAAGTTGAGGCAGGAAGTTATGGTCTGAACTACGTAAAACTCGACGGTAACGTGGGTTGTATGGTTAATGGTGCAGGTCTTGCGATGGCAACTATGGATATTATCAAATTGGCCGGCGGTGATCCTGCAAACTTCCTGGACGTTGGCGGTACTGCGAATGCTGCTCGTGTTGAACAGGCGTTCCGTATCATTCTTCGCGATTCGAACGTAAAGGCAATTCTGGTGAACATTTTCGGCGGTATTGTACGTTGTGATCGTGTGGCACAAGGAATTGTTGATGCGTACAAAAACATCGGTGATATCAAGATTCCGATTATCGTTCGTTTGCAAGGAACTAATGCGGAAAAAAAAAAAAAAATCATTAACGAATCAGGTCTTAAAGTGTTCTCTGCTATTCAGTTGCAGGAAGCTGCTGACCTCGTTAAAGACGTGGTAAAAGGATAGTCTTTTAATAAATTGTACTTTTGAGTTCCGACGTTTGTTGGGACTCTTTTTTTATGAAACGACCGCATTTTAGTTTGGAAGAATCGTTAAGTGGCGCTGAAATGGAGGTGCTTAAAAAGTCTGTTTCCGAACACCGTTTGCGTAAAGGCGATCGCTTGTTTTTTGAAGGCAAAACCGCTACAGGCGTGTATTACGTGGCAGCGGGTAAATTTAAGTTGTATACCACCGATGCCGGCGGACGCGAACAAATTATACATTTGGGACGGCCGGGCGATATGATGGGCTATCGGGCTGTATTAGGCAGCGATACGTATTCGTGCACAGCTGAAGCATTAGAGTCATCGGAAGTTTGGTTTATACCTAAAAACGATTTTTTGCTGTTACTCGATAGCAATGCGTCCCTTTCTCATGCGGTTATTCGTTTATTAACGGAGGAATTGCGACATGCGGAGCATCATTTGGCCGGACTTGCGCGAAAAACGGTAAAAGCGCGTTTAGCGGATGCGTTGATTCTTCTCGTTGATAAATTCGGTTATGAAGAAGACGGTCAAACCCTTGCTGTTGGCTTAACACGAGAAGAATTGGCGGCATTGGTAGGAACGGTAACAGAAACCGCAATTCGCCTGATTCAACAGTTGAAAGAGGAAGGTTTATTGGCAACGGATGGGAAGAAAATCCGTCTTCTCGACGAAAAGGCGTTGCGGCATTATAGCGACGACCTTCCCCGTTAGATCATTTCGGGGGAATTTACTACCTTTGCCCGCTAAATTATGGCTAAACACGCCCTGATATTACTTTCTTTCCTGTACTTGTTCATCGGAACAGGCTGTAATGAATTTAACAAAATTCAAAAGAGCGACGATATTGAACTCAAGTACAACAAGGCTATTGAGTATTACAACAAGAAAGATTATGTAAAGGCTCAAATGCTGTTCGACGAGTTGTATGCCATCATGAGAAGTACGGAACGCGGCAAAGATGTGATGTACTATCTCGCGTATTGCAACTACCATAACGGCGATTACATTTTGGGCGGATATCAGTTCAAACAATATTTCAGAACTTTTCCGCTGAGCGACAAGGCCGAAGAATGTTTGTACATGAGTGCTTATTGTCACTACCTCAGTTCTCCGACATTTTCATTGGATCAGCAGGACACGTATCAGGCGATTGATGAGTTCCAGTATTTCGTTCAAATTTATCCGGACAGTCCGCGAGTACAGGAATGCAACAAGTTGATCGACAATCTTCGTTCAAAAATTGAAAAGAAGAAATTCGAGATTACTAAGATGTACTACAACATCGACGACTATAAAGCTACGATAACTTGTGTAGAACAGTTATTGCAAGAGTTTCCGGCATCCAAGTACCGTGAAGAATGTTTGTATATGAAATTGGATGCGCGTTACAAATTGGCGTTGAATAGTGTGGAAGCGAAGAAGGATCAGCGTATTAAAGATACCATTAACGAATACAACGCGTTTGTTGCGGCTTATCCCGTTTCGGAATTCAGCAAGCGCGCCCGACAGATTTATGAGAATACGTTGAGCCTGCAACAAGAAGTGGCCAACGAGAAGAAGACCAAATAATAATCAATCAATAACAACAACTATGGTGGATTTCAAGAAAACCAACGCAGAAGTAACAACTGTTACTCGTGATGTTCGTGCATTAGATGCAGAAACAGGAAACATTTACGAAAGCGTGGCAATCGTTTCAAAACGTGCTAATCAGATCAGCGCGGAATTGAAAGAAGAATTGACCGGTAAGCTGAACGAATTCGCTTCACACACCGACAATTTGGAAGAAGTGTTCGAAAATCGCGAGCAGATTGAAATCTCTAAGTTTTACGAGCGTCTTCCAAAGCCGCACAGCATTGCTATGCAAGAGTTCGTAGAAGGAAAAGTGTATTTCCGTCGTCCTTCTGCCGAGCAGGAATAATAAACAAAACA